>CAJTVO010000191.1 GCA_910579485.1 uncultured Oscillospiraceae bacterium
AAGAACCCCGCCGCACGGCCCTTCACTCCCTCGCCGAGGTGGCCGCCCAAGGGCGGCCCCGAGAAAGGGGTCCTTAGACCGTAGGTCTAAGCGCGTTTTTGGTTACTTTTGCCGCGGGGCAAAAGTGACCGCAGGGTCCGGGGCCGCGGAGGCCCCGGGCTTTCAAATAGAAGAAAGCCTCCTGCCGCCCCGCAGGGGCGGCAACCTACTGCCGGGTAATGACCCCGCCTTTGACTCGATAGACGCTCCCCGAAAGAAGGGAATGTAATCTATCCTCCTCACAGCAGGTAATAAATACCTGCCCGCTGCCAATGCGGTTCAATACATACTCCTGCCGCTTGGGGTCAAGCTCGCTGAGGACATCGTCCAAAAGGAGGATGGGATACTCGCCGATGATCTCTTTATGAATTTCGCGGGCGGCAAGCTTGAGGGCCAGGGCGGCCGTCCGAGTCTGCCCCTGAGAGGCGTAGGATCGGGCGCTCAGACCGTCCAAAAGGACCTCGATATCATCCTTATGGGGACCAGACAGACACTGGCGGCTGGATACCTCCGCGTGATGGTGCTCCCGCTGGTGCTCCTGGAGCTGGGCCACCAGGGTCTTATGGTCCGCAAAGGGGTCCGTGACCGTTTTTACCGTCTTATATTGGATGGACAGCTCCTCCCTGCCGCCGGAACATTCGCTGTGGGCCGGGGCCGCGTACTGGGAGAGCATTTTGACAAAGCGGGAGCGGTAGTGGATCAGGACGGCCCCGACTTCCGCCATACGGAGGTCGAAATCCGGAAGGGTGGCGATCAGGTCCGGACGGCCGTCGCAGTCCCGAAGTATCCGGGTCTTATGCTCGTGGAGCCGCTGGTACTCCGAAAGGGCGGCGGAATAGCGGGGGCGGAGCTGGCAGAGGGAGGTATCGATAAACCGGCGGCGGGCCGCCGCCCCCTCCTTGATCAGCTGAAGGTCCTCCGGACAGAAAAAAATCGTATTCAGCACCCCGCTGAGATCCGAGGCCGCGCGGACGGGGACGTCGTTGATGGTGATCCGCTTCTTTTTGCCGGCGCCGGCGTCGATCCTGCTGACAAAGTCCCGGTCCCGGGCGCGGATGGTACCCTCCAGGCGGAAGCTCTGCTGCTCGAAACGGATCAGCTCGCGGTCGGCGCGGGTGCGGTGGGACTTGCCGGTGGACAGGCAGACCATGGCCTCCAGAAGATTGGTCTTTCCCTGGGCGTTCTCTCCGCAGATGACGCTGCACACGGGGTCGAAAAAGACCTCCTGGGCGGCGTAGTTGCGGAAGTTCTCCAGCTTGACGCGGTCAAGACGCATAGGCGGGCGTACAGGTCCGGCCGCCGTAGGAGACTTCGTCCCCCGGACGGAGCTTCCGGCCCCGCTGGAGGCAGGGTTCGCCGTTGACGAGGACCTGTCCGTCCTGGATCAGCTGCTTAGCCTCGCCGCCGGAGGAGACCATGTTGGACAGCTTCATCAGGTCCTGGAGCCGGATATATTCGGTGGTAATGGTGATCGTTTCCATAAAAAGTATACCCAATCAATTGTTTTTCAGCCGGACGGGGAGCACCATATAGAGGAAGCGCTCCTCCCCTTCCGCAGGCAGGATGACGCAGGGAGAAATGCCGGTGTTCAGCTCCAGCCGGACCTCGTCGGCGGGGGCGTACTTCAGGGCCTCCATCAGGTAGCGGTTATTAAAGCCGATGGTCAGGCCGCCGCCGTTGCCATCGATGACGCAGACGTCGCTGGCCTCGCCGGTGACGGTCTTGGCGGACATGGAGACTTTTCCCGTGCCAATGACGCACTGGACGGGGCTTTTCTGCTTCTCGGAGATGACGACGGAGACGCGGTCGATGGAGTTCATCAGGGCCTTGGCAGAAGCGGTGATGGTGATGGGGTTGGAGCGGGGAATGGCGGCGCGGTAGTCCAAAAATTCGCCCTCCAGGCGGCGGCAGATCAGCTGGGTATTGCCTACCTCAAAAAGAAGGTGGCGGCTGCCAAGGGTGATCACGGCTTCGTCTTCGGTATCGGCGCAGATCTTTTCTACTTCGTTGAGGGCCGTTCCGGGGGCGACAAAGTGGAAGGAGCCGCCTTTGATCCCCTCCAGAGGTTCGTGGCGGAGGGCCAGGCGGAAGCCGTCCACGCTGACTACGGTGAGGCCTTCCTCTGAGATCTCAAAGAGCGAACCGGTGTGGATGGGGCGGGCCTCGTCGGCGGAGACGGCGAAGGAGGTCTCGCCGATCATGGAGCGGAGGGTCTGCTGCTGGATGCGGAGGGAATATTGGTCCTCTACTTCGGGGAGTTCAGGGTAGTCCTCGGCGGACAGGGCGGTGATGTTGTATGCCGCGTCGCCGCAGGTCAGTCGAACGTTCATTCCTTTATCGGAGGCAAAGGTGACGACGTCGTCCGGCAGGCGGCGGATGATCTCACCGAAGAGACGGGCGGGCAGGACTAAAGCACCTTCTTCGGTGATGTCCGCCTCCAGGGTGGTGCGGATGCCGGTCTGCATGTTGTAGCCGGAGACGGTCAGTTGGTTACCGGTTTGAAGAAGGACACCTTCCAGCGCGGGAATGGTGCTCTTGGCAGCCACCGCTCTGGAAGCGGTAGCTACGGCGGATTGGAGAAGGAGCTTTTCGCATGAGAATTTCATTGTGTGCATCCTTTCGTTTTTTTGACAAAGGTGGAATAGGGCACCGTTGAGCAGAATATATTTAGTTATTTTTCAGCAGAAGAAGCGGTAGGGAAAAATTTTGTGGATAAGTTTGGGAATGCCTTGGAAATACTGGAAAAATTAGCGGGAAATAGTTGGTGGAAAATGGCGGGAAATCGGTGTGGATTTCCACAGGAAATATTTAGGGATGGTTTTCCACAGGCCGTGTGGAAAGGAAAACAGCTTTTTTGTGGAAAACTTGGGGGAAAATGTGGAAAGATGAAGAGAGGGGCCGGTCCTATTTCGTCGAGTTGACGTTGGTGATGATGGCTTTTACCGTTTCGGCGAAGGTGTTGTCGGTTTTCATGCGATTTTCGACCTTGGTGACGCCGTTGAGGGTGGTGGAGTGGTCCCGGCCTCCGAAGAGTTTGCCGGTCTCGTCCAGGGACAGATTGGTCATGCGGCGAATGAGGTACATGGCGATCTGACGGGCGTTGAGGATGTCCCGGCTCCGGGAGGGGCCGCGAATTTGGTCCTCCTCCAGGCGGAAATAGCGGCAGACCTCTTTAATGATGTTGTCCGGGGTGATGGTGAACTCGTTGGAGCGGATCATGTCCTGGATGGCCCGGTCCACGGCGGGCTGGTCGATGGGGATGTCCAGGTCGTGGAAGGCCTTGATTTTGTGGACCGTGCCTTCCAGCTGGCGGACGTTGGAGGTGATCTTGCCAGCGATGTAGTTGGCAACGGAGTCGTCCAGGATCAGGCCCAGGTTGGCGGCCTTGTTCTTGACGATGGCCACGCGGGTCTCCAGGACGGGCTGCTGGACATCGGCCATGAGGCCCCATTCGAAACGTGTGCGGAGGCGGTCGTCCAGCAGGGCCATCTCCTGGGGGGGACGGTCGGAGGTGAGGACGATCTGCTTCTTGCTCTCGTAGAGGGTGTTGAAGGTGTGGAAGAACTCGTTCTGGGTCTCCACCTTACCCGCGACGAATTGGATGTCGTCCACCAGCATCAGGTCCGCTTCACGATACTTGATGCGGAAGTCGTTCATGGAGCGGCCGGAGCGGACGGTTTCAATGAAGTCGTTGATAAATTCGTCGCCCTTGATGTAGAGGATACGGGCGGAGGGGGATTGACGGCGGATCTCGTGGGCGATGGCGTAGAGGAGGTGGGTCTTGCCCAGGCCGGAGCTGCCGTAGATGAAGAGGGGGTTGTAGCGGCGTCCGGGGGCGTCGGCCACCGCCCGGGCGGCGGAGCAGGCCAGTTGGTTGGAGGGGCCCACTACGAAGGTGTCGAAGGTAAATTCGCCGCTGTCCATAATGGAAGCGGGTCTGGCCTCCTCCTTATTTTGGCGCTGGCGGAGGCCGTCGTCGTCCAGGAGGCGGACAGCGATGTCTGAGGAAAAGATATCCCGCAGGCCCGCTTCGATGTTTGGAAGGAAGCGGTCCTGGATGTTGCTGCGTTTGAAGGCGTTGGGACAGTGGAGGATCAGTTCGTTACCCTCCAGGGCGATGACCGTGGTCTCGTCAAACCAGGTCTTGATGGTGGTCTCTGACAGGTCCTCCCGCAGTCTGTCTAAAATCATGGACCATATATCGGAAACAGATTGCATAGAAGCTTCTCCCTTCTTTATCTCCGGTGGGTAGGGGTCTTTTTTCTTTCCTTTATTTGGAGGGGATCATAATAACCAGACTATTATATCAAAAAATGGGGGCGATTGCAACAGACACTTATTCTAAATATAAAGAAATATTTTTCTTTGCCGCCGCTGGCGCGGCGGCAGACGCTTGTTTCTACTCGATAGCCCGGGACCTGCGCGGCCCCGGACTCCGCGCCTACTTTTGGCCCGCGCCAAAAGTAGGCAAAAACGCGCTCAGGAAACTACGTTTCCTAAGGACCTTCCTGAATTACGGGGGTAATTAGTTACGCTACGACCTTCGGATTTCCGGTCTATCGTCCGTGCCCTGGGCCGATGCCAATTTCTACTTCTGCGCACAGTCCTACCGATAGTACTGGTTGCCTCGCGGCACTCGGCACGAGGGTCTGGCGTTTGGGGTGCTAATTTGCAAAATGTTCCGTTAGACCGCGTGCCCCTTGCACCGCAGTACCCCTTTGAAAGGCCGGCAGGCGGACTCCTACAAGTACCAGAGTGGCTGAAGAAGTACTGCCAATTCGGAGGCTTCGCCTAACCAAGAACCCAGCCGCACAGCCCTTTACTCCCCCGCCGAGGTGGCCGCCCAAGGGCGGCCCCGAGA
>CAJTVO010000192.1 GCA_910579485.1 uncultured Oscillospiraceae bacterium
GCGGCAGGCGCAGCCGGAGCTCCCCGGCGCCTGAAGACAGACCCTCCAATTTTCAAATCGTACCAATGATTCCATTACAGTCCAGCGTGCCCTCTAAAAAATACAGCCCTCCTTTCGTTTTGTCGGAAATTAAAGAACTGCTGTTCCCTACAGCGGCTATATTAGCACATCTGTTTCTTAAAGTCAAGAGAAAATTTTAGATTTTCTGTTGACTTTTTTTCTCGTTCCATTTATTCTATATCTATCAACCAAAAGGAGGCCACAGCCATGAGCTTTGGACAGAGACTACGGGAACGCCGGAAAGAGCTGGGCATCAGCCAGGGAGAGCTGGCCAAGGCGCTGGGCGTCAGCCTCTCTGCCATCAGCAACTATGAGAACGGGCAGAACGCCATGCGGGAGGACGTGCTGCTGCGCCTCTTCCGCGTGCTGGAGATCGAACCCAACTATTTGTATCAGGACGCCTTTACCGGCAAGGGCTTCACCTGCACGGTAGAGGAGGAGCGGCTGGTGAAGGCCTACCGCTCCCTCCGCACCCCGGGGCGTCAGACTCTGCGGGCCATGGCGGACGCCCTGACCACCTACCAGTCGGAGGTAGAGAAGAATCTCCCGGTGGAGGAGCCCCGCCAGATCCCCCTCTACCGCACCCCCGCGGCGGCCGGATACGCTTCCCCGGTGTACGGGGAGGACTTCGACTATATCGACGTCACCGGGGAGACGCCCCGGGGGGCGGAGTTCGCCGTGCGCATCCAGGGGGATTCCATGGAGCCCTACATCCACGACGGCTCCATCGCCTACGTCAACCGGGACCCGCTGGTCAGCGGGGACGTGGGCGTCTTCTGCGTGGACGGCGAGATGCTGTGCAAGCAGTACGTCCGGGACGGGCTGGGGATGGTCTATCTCTTCTCCCTGAACCGGGCCCGGGCGGACGCGGACGTGTTTCTGCCCCGGGACAGCGGGCGGAGCATGGTGTGCTTCGGCCGGGTGCTGCTGGCCTCCCGGCCCCGGGTGCCCCGGGCGTAGGCGCTCAGAGCCTGCATTCATAAAAAATCCCCTCCAAAAGGGTCTCGGGGCTACCAAAGAGGGGGGATTTGTGATATTATGATTTCCGATGCCTCGATCCGGAGCGGCATGTCGGGCGAAAGGGGGCCGTGGGGCCAGTGAAGAAAAAATGGAGGATGCTCCTGCTGGCGGCGGCGCTGCCGCTGGTGCTGTGCGGGTGCATGATGTCCGCCTCGGTGGACGATCTGTACGCCCTGCCCCAGCTGCCGGAGGAGTACAAGGCGCTCAGCGCCCGCCTGTCGGAGGTCCTGGCCCTGGGGGCGGAGTACGCGCCGCCCCAGGCGGGCAGCAACCTGCCCCAGGTGCAGATGGTGGACCTGGACGGGGACGGCGCCGACGAGGCTCTGGCTTTCTTCCGGGTCAGCAGCGAGGAGAAGCCCTTGAAGATATACATCTTCCGGGCCGTAGGGGACGACTACCAGCAGGCCGCCGTCATCGAAGGCAGCGGTACCGCCATACACTCCGTCCGGTACGAGGACCTGGACGGGGACGGGGTCCGGGAGATCCTGGTGAGCTGGCGGGTCGGCCCGGATGTCCAGTCTATCAGCGTCTACGCCGTGCAGGACCTGGAGCCGGCGCGCCTTATGAGCGCCCCCTATGCCCGCTATGAGGTGGTGGACCTGGATGGGGACGACGACCTGGAGCTGGTGGTCCTGCGCAGCGACGATACGGGCACGGGGCTGAGCCTTGCGGACTACTACGACTGGGACAGCGGCAAGAGCGGCCTGGAGCTCCAGTCCACCGCCCGCCTGTCCGCGCCGGTGGCCTCCCTCCAGGGGATGCAGCCGGGAAAGCTGCTGGGAGGGGAGACGGCGGTATTTGTCACCAGCCGGGTCACCGGCGGGGACGATACCAGCAACGCCCTTACCGACATCCTCCTCTACCGCCAGCAGGAGCTGGCCAACATCGTCCTCAGCGACGATACCGGCGTGTCCACCCAGATCTTCCGCTATCTGAACAGCCAGATCCAGCCCACGGACATCACCGGCAACGGCGCCACCGCCGTACCCAGGCCGGCGCAGCTGGCCTCGGAGTCCCGGGAGAGCGAGTATTGGAAGATATACTGGCACAACTACCGCGCCGACGGCTCCGACGAGCAGGAGGCCATCACCTACCACAACGTCTCCGACGGCTGGTATCTGCTGATCCCCAAGACCTGGGACAGGCGCTTCACGGTCCGCCAGGTCAACGCCAGCGCCACGGTACACGCCACCGAGTTTTACAGCGTCCGGGGGCAGACCGTGGGGGAGAAGCTGATGACCATTTACACCCTCACGGGCACCGACCGGGAGGCCCAGGCGGCCAAGCCGGACCGCTCCATGCTCCGTCTCCAGGGGGAGACGATCTTTGCGGTCTCCTATACGGACTACTATTCGGACTGGATCTACGCGGTGGACGCCGCGGAGATCGCCGAGCGCTTCCGGGTGATCGTCAAGCAGATGAGCATGGGAGAAAACTGACGGGGGAGGGCGCGTGCCAAGGAAGGCGGGAACGAACTATTAAGAAGTCCGCCCTCTGTTTGAGTGCCGCAGCCAACGATCAGGCCGATATATATTCGATCAGCGCAAAGGAGGAAAGCCCGCCATGGCAAGAAAAGTTCTGGTGCTGGAGGACGAGTCCAGCATCCGCAGTTTTATCGTGATCAACCTGACCCGGGCCGGCTACGAGGTCATCGAGTCGGGCGCGGGGGAGGAGGCCCTGGAGAAGCTGAAGGAGAACCCGGACGTCCGGGTGGCCCTGCTGGACATCATGCTGCCGGGCATCGACGGCTTCGAGGTCTGCCGCCGCATCCGGGCCACCAATACCCGTATCGGCATCATCATGCTTACCGCCCGCAGCCAGGAGATGGACAAGGTGACGGGCCTGATGACCGGGGCGGACGACTATGTGACCAAGCCCTTCTCCCCGGCGGAGCTCACCGCCCGGGTGGACGCCCTGTTCCGCAGGGCGGGGGGCGCGGCCCCGGAGCAGGCGGGGGAGATCTATCAGGAGCCCTTCCTGCTGAACACCCGCAACCGCACCCTGGCGAAGAACGGCCAGCGTGTCAAGCTGACCCAGGTGGAATACTCCATCATGAAGATGTTCATGGAGAACCCGGGGAAGGCCCTCTCCCGGGAGGAGATCCTGGACATGGTCTGGGGCCGGGACTACTTCGGGGAGCTGAAGATCGTGGATGTGAACATCCGGCGGCTGCGCCTCAAGATCGAGGACAACGCCCAGAATCCCACCTATATCAACACCGTGTGGGGCTACGGCTATAAATGGGGCTTCTGATCTCCGGCCCGGACCCGCTGCGGTCTCACGATTTCCATCCTGGGGAGGGATGCCGTCATGGCCAACAATAAGATCGAAATCACCGGACTGCGCAAGCGTTGGCTGGTCAGCTCCCTGAGCCCCATTTTCGTGGTGGCGCTGCTCATTGCCGGGACCTTCTGCGTGGTCATGGCCAACTACTACTACAACATGATGCTGGACGGTCTAAAGACCCGGGCGGCCCACGCCAGCGAGTATTTCTCCAGCAACGCGGTGACCAACTTCCGGGAGTTCTACCAGTCGGCCAGCAGCTTTGCCAGCGAATTTTCCGAGCGGGACATCATGGAGCTGCAGTTCATTAACTCCTCGGGCAAGATCATGGCCAGCTCCTACGGCCTCACCGCCGGCATGGCCCCCGGGACGCCGGATATCATCAACGCCTTCCAGACGAAGAAGATCGAGCCCTTCCGGGGGGTGGACCCCCATACCGGAGAGCACATCATGTCGGTGTGCGCCCCCCTGCTCCTGGACGACCAGATCGTGGGAGCCATGCGGTACGTCACCTCCATGTCCGCCGTGACGAGGGAGCTGCTCATCACCGTGGGCGTGGCCCTGGGCCTTCTGATCGTGGGCGTGGGCATGGTGTACGTGTCCAACATGGTCTTCATCAACAATGTGGTGGAACCGGTGGCGGAGGTGACCGAGACCGCCAAGCGCATCGCCGGAGGCAGCTACGGCACCCAGATGGAGAACCACTACCGGGACGAGATCGGCCAGCTGATCGATGCCATCAACAACATGTCGGCCCAGATCAGCAAGAGCGAGAAGGTAAAATCGGAGTTCATCTCCTCCGTCTCCCACGAGCTGCGCACGCCCCTCACCGCCATCAACGGCTGGGGGGAGACCCTGCTGGAGGACGACGACCCCCAGCAGCTCCGGCGGGGTGTGGGCATCATTTTGAAGGAGTCCCGCCGTCTGACCAACATGGTGGAGGAGCTTCTGGACTTCTCCAAGATGCAGGACGGCCGGTTCACGCTGAATATCGAGCCGGTGGACATCCAGGCGGAGTTTGAGGATACCATCTACACCTACATGGAGCTGTTCAAGCAGGACAATATCGAATTGCACTACGAGGGCAGCGACGAGCTGTTCCCGCCCATCCCCAGCGACCCGGAGCGTCTGAAGCAGGTATTCTGCAATGTGCTGGACAATGCCGCCAAGCATGGCGGCGGGGGCAGGCGGATCGACGCCGCCGTCACCGCCGGCGCGGGGAACATCGTCATCAAGGTCCGGGACTACGGCCCGGGTATTCCCGAGGCCGAGCTTCCTTTCGTCAAGCAGAAGTTTTATAAAGGGTCTTCCAAGGCCCGCGGCAGCGGTATCGGGCTGGCGGTATGTGATGAGATCATCCGGCTCCACGAGGGGACTTTTTCTATCGGCAACGCCGAGGGGGGTGGGTGTCTGGTGACCATCACCCTTCCCGCAGAGTGATCTGCGGCCCTGTGGGCCGCTCCCGCTTGTATCTAACAGTTAGATTCGCCCCTGCCGGGGCGGGGGCGTTCTTTTCGTGTGAACGAAAAGAACC
>CAJTVO010000193.1 GCA_910579485.1 uncultured Oscillospiraceae bacterium
CAGCCGCTCTGGCACTTGTAGAACTCCGCCTGCCGGCCTTTCAAAGGGGTACTGCGGTGCAAGGGGCACACGGTCTAACGGAACATTTTGCAAATTAGCACCCTAAACGCCAGACCCCCGTGCCGAGTGCCGCGAGGCAACCAGGCAGCCGCAGGCTGCCGGGACGGTCGTTGCCGCGAAGCGGCAATGACGTCCCCCGGTAGAACTGTGCGCAGAAGTAAGCACTGGCATCGGCCCAGGGCACGGACCATAGACCAGCCAGTCTAAAGGTCGTAGCGTAACTAAACTCCCCCGTAATGAAGGAGGATTCTTAAGGAACGTAGTTCCTTAAGTGATCTTTTGGTACTTTTCGTTCACACGAAAAGTACGCCCCCGTCCTCGCCCCGGAAGGGGCGAATCTAATCGAAAGATCAAAACTGGGGCGGCCTAACGGGGCCGCATTTAATTGGCCACCTGCACCTTGGCGAACCGGATGACCTTCTCCCCCAGCAGAAATCCCTTCTGAAACACCTGGGAAACAACATTCTCCCCCAGCTCCTCGCTGTCGGTATGCATCACGGCCTCGTGCCGCTCGGGGTCGAACGCCTCCCCCACGGGGTCTACGATGGTGACCCCCAGCTTCTCCAGCACCGAGACCAGCTGCTGGAAGATCATGGCCATCCCTTTCTTATGGGCGTTGTCCTCGTCTCCCGGCTGGCTCACCGCCCGCTCCAGATTGTCGTAGACCTCCAGGAACCTCTCGATGGTGTCCAGCCTGGCGTCCTGGTAGATGGACTCCTTCTCCTTGGCGGTGCGCTTGCGGTAGTTGTCGTACTCCGCCGCCAGGCGGAGATACTTGTCGTTCTGGGCGGCCAGCTGTCCCGCCAGCCCCTCCATCTTCTCCATCTGCTCTCTGGTGAGGGTGAAGGTCTCTTCCTCGCCGGCAGGGGCCTCGGGAGCGGCCTCCTCCGCAGGCGCGGCCTGAGGAGCCTTCTCCTCCTCCAGGGGGGCGTCTTTTTCTTTCTTACTCACGATCTATCCTCCTTCGGGGGTAAATGATGATTTTTTCCAAACATTTTTGTCAGGCTCTCGGCAAAATAACTGAGCCTCGCGGCTACGGCGGCGTAATCCATCCGGGTGGGACCCACCACGCCGATGAGCCCCCGCATATTGTCCCCGATGTCGTAGCTGGCCACCACCACGCTGGCGTCCTTCAGGGCCTCGTTCACGTTCTCCGGCCCGATGAGGATCTGCATGGGGGTGTTCTCGTCCAGCACCGGCAGCTCCGCCTTCTGGTCGGTGAGCAGCCGCATGAGCTCGTTGGCCCGTCCCGGGTCCTGGAACTCCGGCTGAAGGAGCAGCTGGGTCTGCCCGGTGGTGAACACCTGGTTCCTGGCGCTCTGGTCCACCACCTCCCCGGCGTACTCCACGGCCAGGGAGAGGGGCATGAACAGCTCCGGGGGCAGCTGGCCGGTGAGGGCCATCAGCTTTTCCCCCATGGCCTCGGGAGACGCTTCGGTAAAGTGGGTGTTGAGCAGGTTCGCCAGCGCGGAGAGCTGCTCCCCCTCCACCGGGAGGTCCGTATGCAGCAGGCGGCTCTTCACCCGGCTGTCCCCGGTCATCACCACGGCGATGAAGCTCCCCCCGTCCACCGGCAGCAGGTCGAAGCGCCGTACCGTGACGCCCCCCTTGCCCACCGCCGCCGCGTAGGCGGGATAGCTGACGATGGAGGAGACCATCTGCCCCGCCTGGGCGATGACGCTGTCCAGCTCCCGCATCCGGCCCCCCAGGGCCTGATTGATGGCGGCGGCCTCCTGATCGGAGACGGCGCGGCGCTCCATCAGCTCGTTGACGTACAGCCGGTAGCCCTTCGGGGAAGGGATGCGGCCCGCCGAGGTGTGGGGCTGCTCCAGGTAGCCCTTCTCGGTCAGGTCCGCCAGCTCGTTGCGGATGGTGGCGGAGCTGAGGTTCCCGCCCATGGCCTGGGCGATGAACTTGGAGCCCACCGGCTCTGCGGCATCGATGTACCGCTCGGTGACCACCTTCAGTATTTGCTTCTTCCTGGCGGTCAATTCCATGAACGTTACTCCTTTAGCACTCCATTCCTTCGAGTGCTAAAGGCAGTGTAGCACGATTGTTTTCGTCTGTCAATACGATTTCCACCGGGCAATTTGAACAATTTGTAAATTCACCTCCCTCCCCGCCGCCAAAACGCGGGTACCGGCGCCGGGCGCGCCGTCCCGCCGGGGCCTGGACGGGTTTTCCCTCTGCACTCCTTTTCCGGTCCCTTTTCCTTTCCTGTAAAAGCTTGATTTTCTTTTTTATTTTTCTGTCTCTGTTTCCTTTACTGTTTCTGTTTCATTAGGTTATCAAAGGCCATACCGCCGGGCCATATCGAAATAGTCACTGGTTTCCTTCGGAAAAACCTCCGCTTTTTTCGGCCGTCCTCCCTTCTTTCCGTTTTCATACCGGCGTTGGTTGGCGTCCAGATTGGCCCGGGCAATGGCGAAGACCGCCGCCGCCCCGCCGCTCAGCGCGGGCTCCGTGCCGTCCAGGCCATATTCGCAGATAGCCGTCATGACCTCCAGCCGTTCCTCCGGCTCCAGCAGGGCGATGGCCTCATAAAAGGATCGGTAAAAGATAAACGAAACGCGCTTTTCCATAGATGCCTCCTGAAAGTACAAGATACCTATGCCCCGTTTTCCACGGAAAGTTGCCCCCCTTACTGCAACGAAAACAGAAAAAGTCTGGTTATTGCGAAAAAAACCAGAGGCGGGAGCTTTCGCTCCCGCCCCGGCTCTTTTATGCGTTTGATGAAAACTGTGCTGTATGGTACGGCAAATCAGGATAAAATACCGTTTGAAAGTCATTTTTAATGGTGGTATACTTTGCCCGCAGCCTCCCGGCAAATGCCGGTTTACAGTCGAAGGGGTTGAACAGAAGAAAAGGAGAGCAGTGATGGATCGTAACGAACTATACCAATACATACAAAATGAACAGCCGAATATCTGCCAGATCAGCGTCCTGCAAAACGGGAACGAGGTCTATGGCGCAGAATGGAACGGCTATCAGAGAACGGACTGCGCGCATATCATGTCCGCAACGAAAAGCGTCATGTCCCTGCTGGTAGGAATTGCCGTTGACCGGGGATGGATCGGCAGCGTGGAGGACAAAGTGCTGTCCTACTTTCCGGAATATCCCGTGAAACGCGGCGAAAAAACGATCAGGGATGTGACCATCAAACATCTTCTGACCATGCGCGCGCCTTATAAGGGGCACGGCGACCCGTGGACGAAGGTATGCTCCAGCGCGGACTGGACGGCGGCTTCTCTGGACTTTCTTGGAGGAAGGAAAGGCATCACCGGGGAGTTTGATTACCGGACGGTCTGTCTGCACATCCTTTCCGGCCTCCTTTACAAGGCGGCGGGGATGAAGACCGTGGACTTTGCCAACCAATACCTGTTCCGCCCTCTGGGAATACGGGAGCACGAAAATTATTACGCGGAGACAGCGGAAGAGCATAAGCGGTTCACAATAGACAAGCTGCCAAGAAAAAACGTTTGGTTCTCCGATCCCCAAGGGCTTGGCACGCCCGGCTACGGCTTGTGCATGAGCGCCGCCGGTATGGCAAAGATTGGGCAGCTCTGCCTCCAGAAGGGCGTCTGGGATGGGGAACAGATCGTGTCCTCAAAATGGATCGAGGAAATGCTCTTCCCGAGGGCGGTGACCGGCGGCGGCTTCCGGGGGATGTCCTATGGCTATCTCTGGTGGATCGTGCATCCGGAGAAAAATATTTATGCCGCCATCGGGAACAGCGGCAACGTGATCTATGTGGACCCGAACAGGAAGACCGTCGCCGCAGTCTCTTCCTATTTCAAGCCAAGGGTATTTGACCGTGTATATTTTATCGAGGACGTATTGCTGCCGTCTCTGGAATCAGACGGCGGTTTCCGCTGAGACAGCGGCCAGGTCTCCCGTCACACCCAGACCCCGAACTCCCCATAATCGAACCGTCCGCCGCCGTGGTGAAGCTTCCCCGCCGCCTTCAGCTCCCGGAAGGCGTCCCGGACTCTGACCAGCAGCTCCGGGGACGTATCCAGACTGTGATGGCCCGGAAACACCCGCTTCACCGGCAGCTCCGCCGTCCGCTCCACAGAGGCCAGATAGGCCTCCGGGTCCGTGGAGGGGTAGCAGGCGAACAGCACGTCCTTGTAGACCAGGTCCCCGGTGAAGAGGTATCCCCGCTCCCGCTCAAAGAAGCACATATGGCCTGGCGAGTGCCCCGGCGTGTGGAGGACTTCCACCAGCCGCCCGCCCAGATCAATGACGTCCCCGTCCCGCAGCACCCGGGCGGGCGCGCCCTGGAATATCTCGTACTTCTCGATGTCGAAGTCCTCCGGCGGGTCGCAGCGGTCCAGGACCATTTGACGGACCGTTTCCCGGCTCAGGGGGAATTTCCCGTTCAGCCAGTCCAGCTCCGCCTCGTGGGCGCAGAAATCGGGATAATACTTATGGCCGCCGATGTGGTCCCAGTGGATGTGGGTAGCCGCCGCCGTCACCGGCAGGGGGGTAAGTTTTTTGGCCTCTGCGGAGATATCGCAGAGGCCCAGGCCGGTGTCGATGAGCAGGGCTTTTTTTGTTCCGCACAGGAGGTAGCAGTGGGTCTCTTCCCAGTGGCGGTATTCGCTGAGGATGAAGGTTTCGTTGTCGATCTTGTCAAGGGTAAACCAGGGGGTCATAGGGGTCCTCCTTTTCTCATAGAGCCGGTTCTATTTGCTGCCCCGGGGGCTCCGCGCCCCCGGACCCTGCGGGTACTTTTTGTGTGAACAAAA
>CAJTVO010000194.1 GCA_910579485.1 uncultured Oscillospiraceae bacterium
GCCAACGGCGCGCCGGGTCGTCGCGCCCTACAAACGCGGCTTCATTTTCTCAAAATTGATTTCCCTCCTAAAGCGGAAGCCACCCTTGACCGGGCGGCTTCCGCTTTCCATGCTTCTGTCTCCTCCCGAGACGGCACCGTCCGTCCCGGTCACAACCCCAGCGCCGCCAGGACTGCCAGAATGGCGATATGAACGGGATAGGAGGCGTAAAACGCCCACTTGACATCCTTCCCCCGCCGTCCGTTGTAGAGCCAGATCAGAAGGACTGCGGCCAGGGCAAAGCACAGCGGTAAAAATGCTTCCACCGTCAGGATATTCTCCCAGCCAACGACCTGGCTGTTGTACCCGGCAGACTTCAGCCCCAGGCCACCCTCCCAGCCGTATTCCAGGAATATCCACCCGGCCAGCGCCAGCAGCTGCATCCGGCGGTCCTTCAGCAGGTACAGGATCAGAATGAGCGCCAGCCCCTCGCCCTCGTAATCAAGGCTCAGCACCTCCGCCAGCAGGAAAAAGGGAAGGATAGGAAGGGCCGACAGAATATTCGCCAGCCAGTCCGGCGTTTTTTCCTCTTCTGCCCTCCGGCCAAGAAAATGGCAGGCAGTCAGGAACCCCACAAAGTAGGCAAGAATGGTGATAATAAAGGGCCATGGACTGCCGGTAATAAAGAACAGGGTATAAGCCCACAGGGCGAAGCAGCCCGCGAAGGTCCCTGCGGCGGCAAGCTGGACCCTCCGGGACCGCCGCCGCAGGGTCTCCCAGATGTGGATGCAGGCCACGGCCAGAAACATGGTATAGAACACGTTCCCGGGGATAAGAAGGTGGTACCACCACCTCTCCGGCTCCCACGCCCAACCATAGAAGGCAAAGACAAAGGGGAGCTGACTGATAAGCCCGAACAGCCCCAGCCGCAGCATATACCTCTCCCGGCTCCTGGTATACCGGCACCCCTCCGCGATAAAAAACGCATAGATCGGGAACGCCATACGGCCAATGCTCCGCATCAGGGTGTCTACACCCCTGGGGAGCGTCAAAGCCGCCGCCGTGTGGTCGATGACCATGGTAATGAGTGCGGCCATTTTCAGATGGAACGCGGTCAGCGGCTTTCCTGCGGTAGAAACCTCCTTCATAAAGCACCTCACGAATGATAAAAGATACATTCATTATACAGGACTCCCCACCCCTATACAAGGGCGGGGAGTTTAAGATTGCTTTAAGAACCTGTCCGCAGAAATTCCTTACCCACGATCAAGGAAGCTCAGAACCGTATTCGTATACTTTTCCGCTTCTTCCAGCCTTGGAAAATGCCCACTGTCCTCAAAAACCGCCTGCGTCACGTTCTGCGCGTTGTTCATGATATACTCGATCTGATTTCTGGTACATGCAGGGTCATACTTTCCGTTAATCAGCAGCATGGGAGCCGCAATCCTTGGGATAACCGGCAAAAGATTGTCGGTCATCATCACCTTTTTCTGCGCAGACCCGGCTGGCTCCGGCTGGGCCTCCAGCAATTTCTTCAAATGCTGCTCTCCCTTGGACCACATTTCATCGGCAATATCCGTGGTGTCCATGCTCATCTCGTATTCTTCCAAAGTAATGCCGTGGAGATAAAACCGCAGCTCCATATCCGTGACATACCCCAGCAGGGCCGACAGGTCCCAGACCACCTCCGTCTTATCCTGATAGTCCGCAAACCTGACCTTTTCCCACAGTTTGACGGCCTCCCCGTTGTTCAGGCTATGGATATGTTCGCTGAGATATTCGGCCGTGGATCTCGCGGAATCCTCAAACCACAG
Source organism: uncultured Oscillospiraceae bacterium (assembly GCA_910579485.1). Lineage (GTDB taxonomy): Bacteria > Bacillota > Clostridia > Oscillospirales > Oscillospiraceae > Pelethomonas. Next base: position 1,794 of record CAJTVO010000194.1, read on the forward strand.
CGAGGGACACTCCAGAATGATCTTATGTACGGAATCTGGGCAGGCGGATGCGTATAAGACCGCAAGCATACCGCCGTAGGAGTGCCCAAGGACGCTCCATTTCTCTATCCCCAGAATTTTCCGCATTTCCTCGACCATTTCGATCTGATATTCCATGCTGTAGCTTTCGCTTTCAGCGATTGCATCGGAGCGCAGCACGCCCAGCTGATCGAATATGACAACCCTCATCTTCCCGCTCAACGCCTTCGCCTGGTTCACGAAATCCAGACAGCTAGCTCCCGGGCCTCCATGAAGGTACAGCAGCGTATCACTATGCTCCGCGCCATAGATATCATACCAGATATTTTTGCCCCAGATATTGACAAACATACGAGCATCCTTCCTTTTTGTTGGATCGCGGAGGACTCTTCAGCGCTCAGGAAAAAGAATCGTCGCCGAAGAACTTGTCATGGACCGCCCGGACGGCGGCCACCGCGTCCTCCTCGTCGATGAGGACGGAGACCCTGATCTCGCTGGTGTTGATCATCTGGATGTTGATGTTCGCGTCATAGAGGGCCTCGAACATCTTGGCGGCCACGCCGGGGGTGGTCATCATGCCCGCGCCCACGATGGACACCTTAGCGATCTTGTCCTCCACGGTCAGGTGGTCGAAGCGCAGGGCTCCCTTCTGCTCCTCCAGCACCCGCACGGCCTCCTCCACGTCGGCCCGGGGCAGGGTGAAGCTGATGTCCTTGCTGGTGTCCCTCCCAATGGACTGGATGATGGCGTCCACGTTGATGCCCGCCTTTCCCAGCAGGGAGAACACGCGGAAGGCAACCCCCGGATTATGGTCCAGCCCCACCACCGCGATACGGGCAATACTGGTATCCTTCGCCACGCCGGCGATATTTGTCTTTTCCATTTTGACGACCTCCTTGACTTTCGTGCCGGGTTTCCGCTCCAGGCTGGACACGACTTCCATATTTACATGATATTTTTTCGCCAGCTCCACGCTGCGGTTGTGGAGCACCTGGGCCCCCTGGCTGGCCAGCTCCAGCATTTCATCATAGGTGATCTCCTCCAGCTTTACCGCGCCGGGGGCCACCCGAGGGTCCGTGGTATACACGCCGTCCACATCGGTGTAGATCTGGCACAGGTCCGCGCCGAAGGCGGCGGCCAGGGCCACGGCGCTGGTGTCGGACCCGCCCCGGCCCAGCGTGGTTACGTCGCCGAAGCGGTTGACCCCCTGGAAGCCAGCCACCAGGACGATCTTGTTCTTGTCCAGCTCTCGCTGGATGCGCTCGGGATCGATCTTCTTGATGCGGGCGTCGGAGTAGGCGCTGGTGGTCTGGATGCCCACCTGCCATGCGGCAAGGCTCACCACCGGCAGGCCCATGCCCTCCAGGGCCATGGCGCACAGGGCGATGGAGATCTGCTCGCCGGTGCTCAGGAGCATATCCATTTCCCGCTTGGAGGCCTTGGGATTGATCTCCCTGGCCTTCTCGATCAGGTCGTCGGTGGTATCGCCCTGGGCGGACAGGACCACCATCACCTGGTTCCCAGCTCTATACGTATCAGCGATGATACCCGCCACGTTCCGGATACGCTGGGCGTCCCTGACGGAGCTTCCGCCGAATTTCTGTACGATCAAACTCATATGGTACTTCCTCTCTAAACAGGCAAATTGGGGACACTCTATTATAGTGCCGGCAGGTGCAAATGGTTATTCAAAAACCGGCAGAAGCGCCGCAGCGCCCAGCTTTTCCGCCAGAGCCTCCGCCTGGGCGGCGGTCATGGGACCGGCGATCACCGCGCCGCCGGACAGCTCCGTGCTTCCCTCCGGCGGGGTGAAGTCCCCCCGGAGATACCACTTCATGGACAGCCCGTCAAAGTCCGCCAGCTCCGCGCTCTCGCTCCAGCCCAGGTTCCGGCGCTTGGCGCGATGCTGGAGGGCGTCCATCACATCGCCCATGACGGCGGAGGCGGTGGGCAGGTCCCCGGCGCCCCGGCCGTAGAACATCACGTCGCCCACGGCGTTGCCCCGGATCATGACGGCGTTGAACACGTCGTCCACCGGCGCGACGGGGCAGTCCTCCGGGACCAGATGGGGAGCCACATAGGCCGCCTGCCTGCCGTCCGCCAGACGCAGGGCCCGTCCCAGGAGCTTCACCCGGTATCCGGCCTTACTGGCGATCGCCACGTCCTGGAGGTCCAGGCCGCTGATGCCCTGGGTGTGGATACGCTCCGGCAGGACCTCCTTCCCCCAGGCCAGGTTGGAGAGGATGCAGATCTTCCGCCCCGCGTCCAGGCCCTCCACATCAGCGGCGGGGTTCTGCTCGGCGTAGCCCTTGGCCTGCGCCTCCTTCAAAGCGTCCTCAAAGGAGACGCCGCCCTTGACCATCCGGGTGAGGATATAATTGGTGGTGCCGTTGAGGATGCCCACCACCTCCTCGATCCGGTTGCCCGCCAGGCACTGGAACAGGGGGCGCAGCACGGGGATGCCCCCGCCCACGCTGGCCTCGAAGAGGTAGTTGACGTTTTTCTCCCTGGCGATGTTCAGGAGCTCCTTGCCGTAGGAGGCCACCAGCTCCTTGTTGGAGGTGACCACGTGCTTCCCCGCCAGAAGGGCCCGGCGGGTAAACTCCAGGGCCACCTTGGCCCCGCCGATGGATTCCACCACCACGTCCAGATCCGGGTCGTTCTCCAGGATGGAAAAGTCCTTTACGGCGATCTCGCCGTAGGGGGTGGCGGATAAGTCGCGGACATCCAGAATATATTTCAGGTTGAGGGGTTCCCCCAACTTTTCGGCAATGGAGGCGGCGTTCATACGGAGGACCTCCGCCACGCCGCTGCCCACGGTGCCGAAACCCATGATCGCGAAATTAGCCATTGTTTTTCTCCTTCTCCTTTTTCTCTGCCGCGCTCCGCGCGGCACGGGGAGTTTTTTCTTTTCGATGGCCCGGGACCTGCGCGGCCCCGGACTCCGCGCC
>CAJTVO010000195.1 GCA_910579485.1 uncultured Oscillospiraceae bacterium
TTTCGGGGCCTTGGGCCGGGGGCGGTACGGAGTTTCCAGGCCGTCCCGGATGAACTTCTCGCCCATGGGAATGGTCAATGGACGGCTGAAATCCGCTGTGACGGTGTTTTCTTTGACATTGATGGGGTGGTATTGGCCGTCCAGCTCGCACTCGGTAGAGGTCACGACACGTCCATCATTCTCGCCTAAAACATCACGGATTTGTTTGAACACGCGGAGACGTTCGCCAATGGGGGCGTCGGCGCAGAAACAGAGTTGTGGGTAGTATGCGAATTGCCCCGGTGATTCCTTGGTGAGAAAACCGTAGGTGATGATTTTCCGGCGCTGGCGTTCCCGCGCCCGTTCGATATGCTTGACATAGCCTATTGCCGCGTCGGGGCCTTTTGTTAAAGATAACAGGCCCACTTCATGCCGCTCCGCATCTGTCAGAGGGATATTCCTGGCAGGCTGTCCGACAAGTCCTTTAGCAGCGCGAAAGCTCTCCGGGGCCCAGCGGTAGCCGCTGATGGAATAGTGAAATCGTTTCTTCTTCATAGCGGTGTACTTCCTATCGTACCGGGCCGGACCTCTGGGGCCGGGCTTTCTTGGAGGTATGTCTCTGGGGCGGGACCGGTTCCTCCGGCTGGGGCAAAGCGTCCATGTCCCCGTCCTCCAGCAGAGATAGCAGTTCATCCACGTTGGGCGGGGGCGGTGCGGGTACGTCTACGGTATAGCCGGGCAGCAGCACTCCATTGACGCAAAAGCGTTTCCGGGCGTCCGCAGGGATAGGTGGGGAGATTTCTGTAAACAGGTGGGAGTAGGCGGCAATTCGGCCCTGGAGGTATTTTTCCATGGCTGCCCTGTCCTTGAACACCTTCCGGTCCTGTCCGGCAAGCCGCCGCCCAGAACCGGAATGATCCGGGTTTTGCGTGGTGTTGAAATGCAGACTCCAGGACAGGTCCCACGCGACAACGATAGATTTTTGTTCCGCGCGGCTCCATTCCGTCCGCTCATATTCCCGCCACGAAAAGCAGTAGACCATGTTGCTCATTTCATGCCGTCCGTACTGGTCTACCGTCCACTGGTTGGAGGTATGGGAGATAGGCGGGATTTTCAGATATTCCTGGGCCTTTCTGTAATTGATCGTCTGCGCAGCCTGTGCGTACCATTTTTTGATCACAGCCTGCGCTTCATCGTAAATAACCTCCTCCTGCGCGGCACTGGCCTCCTCCCGTTCTTTCAATGTCTCCGGGGATAACTGGACCAGCGAGGACATATCCGCGCTGGCTGACTCGAAATAGGCCCGCGCCGTTATCTCCAGCTCCACGCCGGGTTTCAGATGGGTCATAGCTGCGCCTCCTATCGCACCGGCCCCGATTTTTTAGGGCCGGATTTCTTCTTCGCCGCTGGCTGGACGGGTTTTACGGCGGCGGACTTCTGCTTGGGGGCGGACGGCGTATCCGGTTCTGGCGTGGGCGGCGCAACGTCCCCGTCCTCCAGACAATCCAGCAGGTCCTTGACGGCTTCCTCCTTCGTCCGCTCCGGGGGTGCGAGGGTATAGCCAGGGAGAAGGTGGCCGTTGACCATGAACATCCGCTTGCAGTCGTTGGGCACAGGCGGGGACAGCTCTGTGAACAGGTGAGCGTACAGGTTGAACCGGCCTTGGATATACCGCTGTGCGGCCTCCGCACTGTCATACGGCTTTTTGTCCTGGCGGGCGATATAGCGGCTGTCTCCCCATGAATGGGTGTACCGGGAATTCTCCGGCTGCTGGGGGGTGTTGTAGACGATCCCCCAGGTGACGCGGACAGCCTTGGACTGCGGCACAGGTACAAACACATAGCGCATTTGATACACTCGGTTGCTGATCTCCCAGGCCCCGCCCTGTATCTGCTTCCACTCGTTGGAGGTATGGGACACCTCCGGGGTACGCACATATTCCAGCACCTTTTCCAGCAGCAGAGTTTGAGCGGCCTGGGCCTCCCATTCGCTGGCCGCCGCTTTCAGCTTATCAAAAATGGACTTCTCTGCGGCCTCGCTGCTTTTCAGCATTTCTTGAAGTTCCTCTGTGGGTTTATCCGTCAGGAAAGCCATAAAAGGGCTTGCGTTGTACTCTGAAAACCATAGCGTATGCACCATTTTGAGCGTTTCACCTGTTGTCAATGCGTCGCCCCAGTCGTTCACTTTGAAAAAAGGGTCTACATCTGGCAGGGTGATTTCCGGCATAGTTTCCTCCTATCTGCCCTCCCGCTGGGGCGGTTTTTTTGTGGTGGTTTTTGTGCGCCGTCCTTTTTGGCAGCGGTGCTCCTCCGCCAGAACTTGAGCCAGGTCCGCTTCATTCTCAGGGCAATAGCGAAGATATTCCAGCATACCGTATTCATTGAAAAGCCACTCACGCTCTTTCTTATACCGTTCCGGCGCAATTTCCCTGACTTGACCGGAACAAAAAAACAGCTCCAGCTTGACAGTGCGGAGAGCGCGGGCCTCCACCCGCTTGACCTGTTGGGCATAGTTCAGCTTGCGCACTGTACCCAGCGGCCGATCCCGGCTCCCGCCGGTCACTGCTACACGGTACGCCTTGATTCCCTTCGGCTCTCCCACATAGTGCGTCCAGATGGTATGTCCGTTGCTTCCACGGAGAAAAACATCCCGCTCTGTAACCAGCCATGTACCGGCGGGCCGGGACATCCAGTAGAAGGTGCGGCGCTCTGGATCAGATTCCAGCGCGGCGTCCCGCAATCGGGCAATATCGTATTGAAAATCGCTCTGATAGCTGTGGGTGTTTTTCAGCATCACCTTTTCCAGAAACGCCAGAATATCAATATTTTCCTCCATGGCCTACCTATCTTTCCGGGGCGTGTCGGGATTTGACGCGGACGGGGACCTTTGACCGCTCCTTCTTGATCTGGTGCAGCTTCACCTTCACCGACTGCCGGGGCCTGTCGCCGCAGCGGGCGGGCACGGGGGAAACGGGGGCGGCGCGCTCCTGGGCCGGGGCGATGGTCTTGCTGGTGTTGGCGGCCTTCCGCAAATCCGTGACTGCCGCTTTCGCATATTCCAGAAATTTTTCTTTTTCCTTCTGCGGCATAGCCGCCGCCTGGGTCTGGAACTGCTGCTCCAGTTTCGTGATGGTGTGGTGCTGCTGGAAAAAGGTCAATACCCGGCCCGCCAGCTTCTCCAGGTCGTCATGGAGCTGGGGGCCGAACTGCTCATGGAGCAATTCACGCAGGCCGGCGGGGGCGTCCTCGAAAAGCCGGGCCACTTCCTCCGGGCGGTTCAGATTGGCGTCCACATGGCACTCCATCTGTTCCAGCAGGGAGCCGCAGCCCGGCCCGGTGCGGAGGGGGAGCCAGTAGCGGTCCACCTCGCCGTCCAGCATATAGTCGATAGCCACCCTGACCGGGCGCTCCGGCTCGTCGCTGTCCCAATAGCGTTGGTTCAGCTCCCCGATCCGCGTCTCCGCCTCGGATAAGGTCATGCGGGAGCCAGCCGGAATATTTTTGTCCGTGCTCTCAATGACTGTAACAACGGGCTGCTGCTCCGGGGACAGGCCGGGCAGGAGGGCTTCGTTGGTGGAGTTGAACAGGGACACAAACGCGCCGGAAATATCGCGGGTGAAGTTGCGCCAGCGGTTGGCCGCGCCCCGGACCGTACACAGGCCGTCTTTGAACAGGCCAGTGACGATATTGGCGCTCTCGCCCAACAGGTCCTTCACATCCCGGCGCAGATTTCCGGCGGTCTCCTTCATTCGATTGTTGGTATCTATGGAGAACACTCCTTTCAGAAAAGTGGCGGGGCGGCGAAGCCGCCCCTGTAAAATGTCGAAATGCGTCTCAAACTGAGACGCATTTTATCGGGCGGGAGTGGACCGCTCCCGGTGCATACGGCGGTAGGCTTTAGGAGGGACAAAGGGCTTTCCGGCAAAGGTCAATTCCCGGATGGGCCGGTATCTGGACAACAGGCCGTCCCGCAGGCTGGCAAACTCGATGTAGTCAGCCTTGGTGAAACATCGTTCCCGCCGCAGCTGCCGCTGGGACAGGGGCCAGCCCTCGCCGTACAGAAGATGGAATATCTTCGCGTTGTCGGAGACCAGCTGCAAGGAATTGTCCGAATTGTCGTAGTAGGATGGCACGCCGTCCTCAACGCTGGGGAAATAGTTCTCCTGCCTGCCCAGGTACACCCGCCCGTCCTGGCCCACCAGCGCGTCCATGCCCTCATAGTTGCTGACGGCGGCGGACACGATAAAAATATCTGTCATGGCGTTACCTCGCCGGAGAAGGGGACTTTTTTCCCGGCCCCTTTCCCTTGCCGTCCTTTTCCGCCTGGGCCTTGGCCTGCTGGCGTTCCAGGGCCTTTTTCCGCAGGTCCAGCGCCTCCAGCACGCCCCGCTTCACATCGGGGATGGTGGTCCGGGCATCCGGGAAATAGGGCCGCAGGTCCTCCTCGCCCAACGTGATTTTCAAAACAGGGGTCTCCTCCCGCTTGGTGGGGGCCACGGCCTTTTTGATATTTTCCGTTGTCAACGTTCCCGCCTGACTCTCTTTTTTCAGCGCCGCCGCCTGGGTGCCGGAGGGCACCTTGTCCTCCTTCTTGATGGCGTCGGCCAGGGCTTTCTGCTCGTCCTTTTTCAAATAGGAAATATCGGCGGCGGTGTGGACCGGCAGCTTTTTCTCGTCCACCATCTGCTGCAACTCCGGCTCCAGCTTGGTCAGGCGGGTGATCTTCTGGATATTGGCGCGGCTCTCGCCGGTCTGCTGGGCCAGCTGCTCGTC
>CAJTVO010000196.1 GCA_910579485.1 uncultured Oscillospiraceae bacterium
CTTTTTACCACCATCCTTCTTTTTAGGGCTTGACTTTTAATAGTTAATCTTTCATAAAAATAGCCCCACACACAGGTGGGGATGCGGTATGGTTGGCGCTATCTGGATGCTCTGCTAATGGAAAATCTGGTTGAAAGAGAATGGGAGCTGTGGTACAATCATCCCGATAAATCGAAATTTGTGGAGGTATTTTATGTTTAATGAAATATGTATATATGAGGCAAAACTGACCAAGTTAGATGAAATTGAAGAACTGATGAGGGAAGTAGCGGAATTTTACTTGGAGCAAGATGGTGTTATTGATGTACACTATATAAAACGTACTCACCGGCAAAAAGATTTCAATGCAGTTAAAGAGGGAGAATTACCTGTTCGTCTTACAAGAAATGTAGGTAAGGTAACATATGTCTTGTATTGGGTGGTGGAAAATGAAGAAGTTCATGCAAGAGTTGGAAAACTTGGTATAGAAAAATTCTATAAACGTTGGAATAGGTGTTTAACCACAATGCCCAAAATAATCTTGGGTGAGAATATTGTTTGATTTACAAATTTGAGTTTATCGGGCAGTCACCCACGGCGGTGACTGCCCGATTTCTGTAACGCTTTAGAAGTCCGTTTTCGGGGGTCAAGGTCAAATGATACGCCCACCCTCAAATCCGGGCTTGAAATCCCTGATTCCATCGGGCTTTGCGGGCCTCTAAAGCGTTACGTCGCGCCCCGGAAACGGCGCACTCTCTCCCGGATTCTCCGGCGCTTTTCTTGGCTGGCACATTGATTGCAGTAGAGCGCCCGATTGCAGCGGGGAATGAACAGAGCGCCGCAGACGGCACAGCGTTTCCGCAGCCCCGATTCCCCCGAAAGTTCTGTGTGTAGCTCCGGGTCATCGGGCAGGACGGCGGCGCGGAAATACCGGCACAGCAGGGTATTGGAAATCAGCTGGGGACAGGGGCAGGGATCATACCCATCGTCCAGCAGCAGACAGTTCCCATGGTCATAGTTGGCACACAGGCGGCGCAGCAGCTTTTTTGCCCTGGAAAACTGCTTTTCGGTCATGCGGGGGAGGTCAGCTGTTACCATTGTCAAACTCCAGCCGGTAGTTGGATTTCTCTCCATCGTCCTCCAGGTAGACCGTGGCATCGTAGGTCTTGCGGGTTTTCTCGGACCAACAGCCGGTGAGATGCAGCTTGCCCTCGTTCAGCAGGGCGGCGGCAGCGGCCTTGTCAAGGTCCTTCCTTTTGGCGGCGAAAAATCGGTTGTCCTTCCAGAGGGCGAACCGGCAGGAGGGGTTTTCACAGAAAAAGCCCTTTTTGTTCTCGGTGACATTGCCGCCGCACCGGGGACAGGGGCCGACGCTTTCCTTGCCGGAGGGAAACAACACCTCGCCGCCGGAGACCGGCGCACAAGTCGCGGCCAACTCCCGCACCATGGCGGCGATAGCCTCCATGAAGTTCTCTGGGGCCAGCTCCCCACGCTCCACCTGTTTCAGCCGGTTCTCCCACTCCGCCGTCAGCAGCGGAGATTGCAGCATCTCCGGCAGGACGGTGATGAGGGAATTGCCCTCCTGGGTGGGGATGAGACTGGTGATCTTCTTGGCCTTGCTCCGCTTCACAAAGCCGGTGGACACCAGCTTTTCCAGGATGGCGGCGCGAGTGGCCGGGGTCCCGATGCCCTTGCGCTCCACATCATCAGGCATATCCTCCACGCCCGCTGTCTCCATGCTTTTGAGAATGGTGTCCTCAGTAAAATGCTTGGGCGGGGCCGTCTGGCCTGTCTTGACCCGAACAGCGTCCACCGCCAGGGCCGCGCCCTCGGTCAGGCCGTCCGGCAGAACGGTGTCCTCCTTGCTCTCGGCGTAGGTCCGCCAGCCCAGGTCCAGCACCTCTTTTCCCTTCGCGGTGAAGCTGTGACCGCCGCAGTCCACCGTCATGGCAGTTTCGGCATAACGGTAGGGCGGGCAGACTGCCCGGAGCAGGGACCGGGCCACCAGCCGGAGGATTTCATGCTCCCCCGTGGGCAGGTCGTCCAGGTTGGTTTGGGCGGCGGTCCGGGTGGGGACAATGGCGTGGTGGTCGGTGACTTTGCCGCTGTCGCAGATCTGAGCGGCCAGCACCGTCTCCGGCTCTTTCTCGCCGCAGAGAACGGAGGCGATAAACGCCAGGGCGGGGACGCTCCCGGCCATGTCCGCAGTCAGATAGCGGCTGTCGGTCCGGGGGTAGGTGACGAGTTTTTTCTCATAGAGGGCCTGGAGATAAGTCAAAGTCTGCTGGGCGGTGTAGCCCAGGGCGCGGTTGGCCTCCCGCTGGAGGGTGGTCAGATCGTAGAGGAACGGTGCCTTTTCGGACTTCTCCTTCCGCTCCACCGCTTGAACCGTGGCGGGGCCGTCCTTGCAGCTGGCGGCGATGGCGTTGGCCTCCGCCGGGTCAGATACCCGTTCCCCGGCCAGGGTCGTGCCGCCGCAGTCCAACTCCACCGTGTAGAATGTCTCCGGCGTAAACGCTTCGATCTCCGCCTCCCGCTGGACCAGCAGGGCCAGGGTGGGCGACATGACCCGACCCACGTTGAGGGTGTGCCGGTACATGACGGAGAACAGCCGTGTGGCGTTGATGCCCACCAGCCAGTCGGCCTTGGCGCGGCAGAGGGCGGACTGATACAGGCCGTCATAGTCGCTGCCTGGGCGGAGATCATCAAACCCGGCGCGGATAGCTTTGTCCTCCATGCTGGAAATCCACAGACGCTTGACGGGCTTGGTACATCCCGCCAGATGGTAGGCGGTGCGGAAGATCAGTTCCCCCTCCCGTCCGGCGTCGCAGGCGTTGATGACCTCCGACACTTCCTCCCGGCGCATCTGCTTCTGCACAATGGCAAACTGATCCGTCTTGCTCTTGTCCAGCGTAAAGCGCCAGTTTTCGGGGATGATGGGCAGATCGCTCCACCGCCACTTGCCATAGCCGGGGTCATAGGCGGAGGCGTCCGCCAGCCCCGCCAGATGGCCCACGCACCAGCTGACGATATAGCCGCTGCCGATCATATAGCCTTTTCTCCGGCCATGACATCCCAGCACCCTCGCCAATTCCATGCCAACAGAGGGCTTTTCCGCGATCACGAGTTTCAATTCGGGCAAATTCATTCCTCCTTCAAAATGGGCAAGCGGCCCGGAACATTCCAGGCCGCTTGCAAAAAATATAGATTGTCGTAAGGTAGATGGGCCGCTCACCTGGGCGGCATCCGCTCCACGCCCCGGTAGCAGGGCAGGACGCAGCTGCTCTCGCCCCAGCGTTTACAGCCGAAACAGGGGTGGCCCTTGGAAATGGCCGGAGGCGGGTCAGGCTTGACCCGGCCAGCCGGGGGGCGCATCATTTCCCGTTCCAGGGGACTGTCGGTGAAATACTTCATTCGTCCTCGTCCTCCGGCTCATCCTCGTCCTCGTTTTCCTCGCCGTAGTCGTAATCGTCCAGATTTGCGGTCCCTCTGGTGTCGGGCGCTTTTTTCTTGAAAAATTTCAGATAGGCCACAGCGCCCACACCGGCCACGGCCAGCACCAGCACGATCAGCAGGGGGCCAGTGCCGCCGCCCTTCTTTTCCGGCTCCGGCGGGGTGTCCGGCTCCGCCGGTTCCTCCGGCGCTGCCGGCTCCGGCTCCTTCCCGGCGCACTCGCCCATGTTGACGGAGCAAATCTCACAGGCGGTGTTGACCGCGCCGGGGGCGCATTTTTCGGTGCAGCTGCAAACAGCGGGGGCCTTTTCCTCCTCCTCGATGATGGAGAGAAGGTCGGCTTCGTCCACCTGATTGAGGAAATGCACCGTGTTTTCCCCCTCAGAGGCGTTGTCGATGATGATGTAGAAGTAGTGACCGCCCCGGCTCTGGACCACGATAAACTGTTTGTCCTCCGCCGCTTCACCCTCAATATCGTCCACCAGGGCCACGTTGCCCTCCGGGGTCAGGGGCTGGGCGGGCGTTTCGGGTGTCTCCACCGGCATCTCCGCATCCTCATCGGAAAAGGCGTAGGCCGGGGCGGCACAGGTGGAGAGCATCAACGCCATGGGCAGCACCAACAGCAGAGACTTAAACCGTCTCATCGCCTGACACCTCCTTTCTGGCCGGGGTCTCCGGCCTGGGCGCGGACTGGATGAGCGCGGCCAGCTGGTCGGGGGTCAGCCCCATACCACGCACAAGGCCGATGATGTCCAGATTCTCCAGCTTCGTCCGCTGTTCCTCCAATTCCCGCTGGCGGGCCTGGAGTTCTGTGATCTTGGCAGCGTTTTTCTCATACTCGCTGTCGATCTTCTTGATTTTCGGATTCAATTTGCATCGCTCCTTCCGTTACGGGCTGGGAAGTCTGCCGTAACAATAAAAGTGATTTTGCCAATAATTTGTGTTCAAATTGGCATAAGAAATGGGGTAGAGTAGGAAAGCGCCGCCTTGCCACATTTCTATGGTAGGTCTGCGCAGCCCCCTCCCAAAACCGTGCTTGCACCTCTCAATGCACACGGCTCGCCCTCTTTGCTCCATTGCAGAAATAACTCTTAGAATCCATGATGTATTTTCTGGTGGCAGTCATAGCAAACCACCAAAGTTTTGCGCCGTTTTGCTATCATTACCTGTTCCCACGGTTCTTTTCCTTTCAGGTTCTTCACCTTGTTTACATGGTGAACCTCCAATTTCCCACCTGCCTTTCCGCAAAGTTCGCATATTCTGGCTTTTAACCGGTCATCAATCGTGGTTCTCCCTTTGGAAAT
>CAJTVO010000197.1 GCA_910579485.1 uncultured Oscillospiraceae bacterium
TCCTGACAAATCTTCAATTTTTGGTGCCATGGCACAAGCCCCTTTCAACTACTTTTTACTGCTTTCAATTATACCGTAAGCAAAAAGCAATTGCAAGTAGTTTGTTGTTATGCTATAATAGACCAAAAGGGGGTGTCTTTGTGGGAAACAACAGAGGGTTAAAGAACAGAACTGCCATATCAACGGCAATAGACAATGATTTGTGGGAGCGGTTAAAGATATATTCAAACGAAACATCTATTCCAGTAAGCAAATTGCTTGATAAAGCAATTTTGCTGTTTCTTGAATCTGTAAGCGGGCAAAGGTAATCTTGCCCGCTTATTCTATTTCGCTTTCGCCGTCATCGTCCGTCATATCCTCCATATCCGGCAGCATCTTCCGGGCGGTCTTTTCGTCCTCGCCAAAGTAGCGCATCCTGTACTCCACTGGGCCGATGATGGAAGCGTTCAGCAGAGAAAGCCCCATCGCCATATCCTGCCGCTTCGTCTCCGGATCATCCAGCACGCCGTCACCCCAGTTATAATCCACGCTGTATGTACCCGCAGGAGCCAGCCTTGCCAGATCGCACCATGCGTCCATAGCGTAGATCAGATCGTCAAGCGTTGACTGGAACGCCGCCTGTATCGCCTTTTCCGTGACGAACTGGCGCTGCTTGGCCGCGAGTATCTCCGTAGCGGTCTTCTCCACGCTCTGCGGGTCGGAAATGGTCCCGAAGGCTAGTCCCACGTTGAACTCGATCCGCTGAAGGATCCTCTGGAACCCGTTATAAAGCGGATCGTCCCTGATCTCCGGATTGATGAATTGGAAAAAGTCCTTGCTGCTGAATACTCCATATTCGTATATCTCATCATCCGCCTGCGAAGCGTCCATTACGCCTTTGTCAATGATCATCCGGCGTTTTCCGGTCTTATACTCCCTCCGGAGCTGCTGCCACTGCTCGTCCGCCTGCCAGATCAGGTCCACGGTAGGCCCGGAATACACGGATACACCCAGCGCGGAAGACGGCTCAACACTGTTGGCGGACGGCGGTTTGAAGTAGGCAAACAGCGGACCGTCCAGCCGCTCCAGCTCCTCCCGTTCAGAAAGCCCGGCCCACGCTTTTACGGAATCAAGCGGGACCTGCGCGCCGGTACCGCTGCGAAACGCCTTGTTTTCCACCACGTAGACGGTGCTGCCGTCCTCCCGCGTCTGAAGATCATGGTATTCCAGCTTGACGAACCAATCCTTGCCCTGGCGCACCGGATCGCTCTCGAACACGCCGCCAATGGCCTTGCCGGTGCCGTCAAACCTGGTGGGCGTAAACTTGGTGGTAAACGCATCCACCAGCACCCTGCCATTGTCCGGGTACGGTTTAAGGCACACCCCGCCCAGACACAGGCCCAGCTCCAGATCGATCCCGAATTTCGCCGCCGCCAGCTGCATCTGCCGGTTGATGTACTCTGCCCGGGCACTGCCGGACACAGCCACGGAAAACTCCGTCAGCGCGTGCCGGGCCAGCTCCCGCCCGATAGCCCCCGGCAGGCCGAGAGGCCGCACATCGCACGATTCCCAGGGCGGGTGGTTGGTATAAAGGGCCCACCAGAGGTTGATATTGTCCTCCATCTTTCTGGAGGCGGCAGGCCGCACGCCAAATTCCTTTTCGATAGTCCCGGCGGGCGTGGTCTCTTTATTCAGTTTTCCGAAACCGAACAGGTTCCGCGCCCAGTCGATCAATCCCATATCGCTACCTCTTTTGGAAGGATCCCCGAAACCTCATATCGAGATAGCGGGAATGGCAGGTTACTGGCCCAAGAACATATTCACAAAATACTGCTGCCCCTTGCCAGTGACTTTCGGCGTCTTATTGACGCTGGTATGGCCGTCCGAATGGTTGATGACCGTCTCCTTGATCTCAAACAGCCCCATTTCCATGGACTTCTGCGTGGGCATGTTGTAATCCGATCCCTGCCGCTTGATAAGAAACCCCTTTTCCCGCAGCGTCTCAAAGAGCCGGTTCTGACCGGTATGTACGCCGTTCTGTTTGAGCAGCTTCGCCATTTCGCCTACCAGAATGGAACTCCTGGAGGCGGTGACGGAATCGGCAAAGAGGACCTTTGGGCGGTCCGCTTCGGTTTTGGCCTCCAACGCCTTGATGCGCTTATCCGCAATGCGAAGCGCCCGCGCCATGACCTTCTCCGGACTGTTCCAGTCCTTCTCCAACTGGAGAAAATACTGCCGGGCGATCTTTCCCTTCTCGTTGCGCTGGAGCATACAAATTTCCTTCGCCATGTCGATGGTGAGGATGGCGTCGTCAACCATGCGGCTGACCATCCGGTTTCCCTCCTGCTGAACCCGCTCAATTTTGAGCGGGTTGAAATCAATGCCATGAGAAAAACCGTATTCGCACATACGGGGGAACCGGTCCTTGTAAGCGGTTCCGACTTCCAAAAACTCGTGCAAGTCTCGCGCCGAAACGGCTGGGTCGTCATTGTGGTAGGTGATAGGAATCAGTTCGTTCATATTGAGAGTCCTCCTTCAAAATTTAACAGGAGAGGCGGCGGGGGCATATCCCGCCATGCGTTTCCTCTCGAACGAAAGCATTTCGCCAACTGAAGATCAAAATTTCCGCTATCTCGATATGAGGTTGTCAAGGTGCAGATCAGTTTTTTCTATATGCCGACAGCCCGTACTTCCCGCTCCATGATGGTGGCGCAGAAATAGCGGAGCTGATCCTCCGAATGGTCAAATTCTTTTATTACTGCGTCCTCTTTCGCCTCGGTATCCCACACGTACTGCCCCATTTCTCTGATAAGCCCTTTACAGCTCCTGTGTATCAGAATCCGTCCGGACTTCAGCAGGGCGGCGGTCAGGCGGATGCCGTCCAGCACGCGGTTGTCCGCGTCCCACACGGGAAAACGCCCATGCCGCTGGATCGTCTCCTTGAAGCTGGCCGCAGACGGGTCCACGATCACCCGCTCGATCCGCCGGTCCCCGGCCAGCTTTTCCAATTCCGCGTAATGCTCCTCATCCGTGCGGCGGGGGTTTTTGCCGTGCCCGTTTTCATCCTCCGCGCGGCTGTCGTAGTAATATTCTCCGGTCATGTACGCCGTTCCCTTCCACAGACACCACAGGCCCGCCGCCGTTGGGTTGACCGTGCCATAGTCCACGGAAAGGAACCATTTCCCCCGCTGAAGGGCCTGCCAGGGAATTTCATCAACGATCATGCTGTCATTGAAAAAATCGTAGACCAGGCCTTCCGCGACCACCCACAGCCCCCGGATATACCGGTCATAAAACACGCCGGAATACATGGACTGATACCGCTCCAGCGTCTTATCGCTCAGACTGGGGTTGTCGGTCATCTCGAAGTGGAGGTAGAGCGCGTTTCGCTCCTCCCGCTTGTCGATCCACTCCCGCTTGAACCAGTGGTTCGGGTTCCCCGGGTTGCAGGAGAACCATATCCGCGCTCCCTCCACGCTGCACCGGGCCAGCGCCTGGTTGACAAAGCTCTCCGGCATCAGCACCACCTCGTCCAGCAGCACGCCTGCCAGCGTCCGGCCCTGGATCAGGGCGAAGCTGCTCTCGTCCCGGCCGCCGAACACCTCGAAGTAATTTACTCTGGGGCCACGGCGCACCTCCAAAATCTTCTGCGAACGCCGCCAGTGGAGGGTATAGCGCTTCTTGGCGTAGCTGCGGGATATGTACGGGATGACCATGTTCTCCGTCGCGCTGCCCACGGTCTTGCCGCAGATGCCGAACCGCTGGCCGGAAAACTCCCGCATGGCCCAGTCGATGAAGGCCACCACCTCGATGGAGGTCTTGCCGGACCGGACCGCGCCGTCGCAGATCAGGGCGTCGTAGGGGCTGTAGGGAAAGGCTAATATCTTTTTTTGCTTAGCGCTGATCATCGCTTTCCAGTCCTTCTCCCAATTCCCGCAGGCTCCGGCTCAGGTCGTCCTCTTCGGCTTCGTCCTTCGGGCCGTCATCCTTCGGCTCCCAAGTGCCCAGATGTTTGCCCAGCAGCTCCAATGCCTTGATCTTGTTGGAATATTTCAAATCGCTGTCCTGGGCATCAGAAGCGTCCTTGTCAGTGATCTCTTTCAGCTTTTTTATTACATAATCCTGGGTGACCTCCGTGCGCTGCTGACGGTTTTGCATAGCTTCCTGAATTGCCTGAGAAACACAAGTTTTCCCAAGTAACTCCGGCCCGATCCTGTCAGCTGTTTTTGCGCTGTACCCTGCCCTTCTGGCCGCAGCAGTGGCATTGAGGTCCACCAGATATTCCGCAACAAACCGCTTTTGCTTGTCCGTCAGCCTTGCGGCCATAGCCACCACCTCTCGGTCAAAAATATTTCCTCCCACAGCCGGGAACGGCCCCCGCCGCAGGGAAAAAAAGAATGGAGCAAGAGTGCAGCCGACACCCTTACTCCATCAGTGTAGCATAGATTTTGAAGTCTACTCCCCTTTCAAGGGTAGTGATTTAATAATTTGTGCGCCCCCACAAATAGTCCATGCTGACCTTGAAATAATCTGCTATTGCAGCAAGGGATTCTACTGTTGGATTAGCTGTCATCGCCAGTGATAAAATGTAAAAAAAGGCCGAGGAAAAAATGTAGTTTTGT
>CAJTVO010000198.1 GCA_910579485.1 uncultured Oscillospiraceae bacterium
GGCCTCTTTGCGGTCTTTTTACCCAACCTCATCCAGCTTCTCAATGGAAACGGTCCCGGAGATCCCGGCGGGGTAGGTCTCCTGTATCATGCCGTCGTAGGTGATCCGTACCAGGTCGCCCGCGGCCAGCGGGGGGACTTCGCCGTTAACGGTCACCACGATCCGATCCGCCGAGCCGCGCTCGGCCTCGCCTTCCAGGGGCTCTACCAGGAGGGCGGCGCCGTCTTCCTTGACCTCCAGCACGCGGGCGGTGAATTGAGCGGTCCCGGTACCTTCGTCGGGGGTCGTTTCGGAAGAGGCGGGAGCATCCTGGGGTGCGTCGCCCAGCGTATCCTCGGCGCGGGGCGGGGCGCTGTCGCCGCTGGATCCCGACGGGGACGTATTGAAATCCGGCGCGGGCGCGCCGCCGCCGCAGCCTTTGGGCAGTGCGGCCAGCAGGCTCAGGGACGCCACCAGCATCAGGCAGGCGGCCAGGCTGGCGAAGCGCTTCCAGGAGGTCCGGTTTTTCCGGAATCTGTATTCCTGTGCCTCCTCGATCATATCCTCCGGGAGGAGGGTGATGGCATCGAAGAATATCTCCGCTTTCCGGTTCATACGGCCACCCCCTCTCGTTCCAGCTCCCGGCGCAGGGCCTCCCGCAGGCGCAGGAGGCGCTTGGTCAGGGCGTTGGGGCGCACGCCCAGCTCCCCCGCCAGCTCCTTCACGCCGTCGCCGTTCCAGTACCGCCGGACGAACAGCGCCCGGTCCTCCCGCTCCAGCTTTCTCAGCCAGCGGGCGATCAGCTCGCCCAGCTCCTCCGCCTCCACGCTCCGCTGGACGTTGTCCGGCGAGGGCACGCAGTCGGCCAGCTCGCTGAGCAGCACCTCCACGCCGCCGAACCGCTTCTGGGCGTGGGCCGCCCGGTAGCGGCTGATGGACAGGTTGCGCAATATCGCCCCCAGGTAGGCCCGGAGGCTCCCGGGGCGCTGGGGCGGCATAGTGTCCCAGCAGCGGCCGTAGGCGTCGCTGACGCACTCCTCGCTGTCCTGGAAGCTGTGCAGGATGTTCATGGCCAGCTTGTGGCAGAAGCTGCCGTATTTGGTATCCGTCTCCCCGATGGCCCGCTCGTCACGCTGCCAGTACAGGTCGATGATTTGGGTATCTTCCATGGGTCTGACCCTCCTTTCTGCCATCTATGACGCAAATAAACCGAAAATGTGCCTTCAGTATAGCAGAAACTGTTGCAATTGTCGATTCCAATTTTAATAAGCTTGTGGTATACTTTGTATAATCATACCAAAAGGAGTGAGAATAATGAGGATCGTCGTCAAATTGGGCACCTCCACCCTGACCCACGCCACGGGGAAGCTGAACATCCGGCGGGTGGAGCTGCTGTGCAAGGTCATGAGCGACCTGAAAAACGCGGGGCACGAGCTGGTGCTGGTGTCCTCGGGGGCCATCGCCATGGGGGTTGGGAAGCTGAACCTGACCAAAAAGCCCTCCGACATCCCCTCCAAGCAGGCCCTGGCCGCCGTGGGGCAGTGCGAGCTGATGTATATATATGACAAGCTGTTTTCCGAATACCACCACACGGTAGCGCAGATCCTCCTCACCGGGTCCGATGTGGAGGACCCCCAGCGCAGGGAGAACTTCCACAACACCATGTCCCGGCTTCTGGAGCTGGGGGCCCTGCCGGTCATCAATGAGAACGACACCGTGGCCACCGCCGAAATTTCCGTAGGGGACAACGACACCCTGGGGGCCATCGTGGCGGTGAACGTCCAGGCGGACCTGCTGGTGCTGATGAGCGACATCGAGGGGCTCTACACCGCCGACCCCCGGAAGGACCCCGGCGCGCGGCTCATCAGCGAGGTCCGGGCGCTGACGCCGGAGATCCTGGCTTTGGCGGGGGACGCGGGCAGCGCCCTGGGCACCGGCGGCATGGTGACCAAGCTCCGGGCCGCGGGCATGTGCATGGCGGCGGGGTGCGATATGATCATCACCAACGGCCAGAGGCCCGAGGACCTGTACCGCATCGCGGCCGGAGAACCGGTGGGCACCAGGTTTTTCGCCGGAAAGGAAGGGTGAAGGATGACTACTTTACAGATATTGCAGGAAGCCCAGACGGCCCGAAGGGCGCTGCTGCGAACCGGCTCGAAACAGAAGGACGCCGCCCTCCACGCCATAGCGGACCGGCTGTGGGCGGACCGGGAGCGGATCCTCGCCGCAAACGCGCTGGATATGGATGCGGCGCGGGGGCATATCAGCGAGGTCATGCTGGACCGGCTGGCCTTGACGGAGGAGCGGATCGCCGCCATGGCGGACGGGGTGCGGCAGGTGGCCGCGCTGCCCGATCCGGTGGGACGGACCCTGCGCACGGTGGAGCGTCCCAACGGGATGGTCATCCGGAGGGTGTCCGTGCCCATGGGGGTGGTCGCCATTATTTATGAGAGCCGCCCCAACGTTACCTCCGACGCGGCGGCGCTGGCGCTGAAAAGCGGGAACGTCTGCGTGCTGCGGGGCGGCAAGGAGGCGTTCCGCTCCGCCAACGCCATCGTCGAGTCCCTGCGGGAGGGGCTGGTGCAGGCGGGACTGCCCCGGGAGGCGGTGAGCCTGGTGCAGGACACCACCCGGCAGAGCGCCAACGAGCTGATGCGGGCCGTAGGGCTGGTGGACCTGCTGATCCCCAGAGGAGGGGCGGGGCTCATCCGCTCCTGCGTGGAGAACGCCCTGGTGCCCTGTATCCAGACGGGGACCGGCATCTGCCATGTTTATGTGGACAAGGACGCGGATCTGGAGATGGCGCTGGATATCGTCGAGAACGCCAAGACCAGCAGGCCCAGCGTGTGCAACGCGGAGGAGGTCTGCCTGGTACACCGGGATATCACGGAGCGGTTTCTGCCTCTGCTGCGGAAGCGGCTGGTAGAGGACCGGGCGGCCGGGGGCCTGCAGCCGGTGGAGCTGCGGCTGGACAAACGGGCCGCGGCAGTCATCAGCGGCGTCCCGGCGGGGGAAGCGGACTTTGACACGGAGTTTCTGGACTACGTATTGGCTGTGGGCGTGGTGGACAGCCCGGAGGCGGCGGCGGAGCATATCGCCAGTCACTCCACCGGGCACAGCGACTGCATCGTTACGGGATGCCGGGAGACGGCGGAATCGTTTATTGCGCTGGTGGACAGCGCGGCGGTGTACTGGAACGTGTCCACACGGTTCACGGACGGCGGGGAGTTCGGGCTGGGGTGCGAGATGGGCATCTCTACCCAGAAGCTCCATGCCCGGGGGCCCATGGGGCTGGAGGAGCTGTGCTCCTATAAATATGTGATCACGGGGAACGGGCAGACACGATAAGAGAAGGACCGGCTGAGGCCGGCATGTCATTAAATTAAGGATTTTGCACAGTGCGAAAAAGTACCCACCCCCATTTTTGAGGGGTGGGTACTTTACCTTCTGGCTTATTCATATTTAGAGGAGTACTCTATTAAAAATTATTTTTCAGTAGCCCTCGAATGAAGCCAAAGAAGAATCCTACCAAAAATTTGAACATTAATTTCTTATCTCCCTTCAGTTGCGGCACGGAGTTTCTCTTGATAATTGGTAGTCAATACTAATTCTCCACGTTCGTTGCTGGCAATTCCAGCCCATTCTAAAATCGCCGCTAATGCAAACACGGGATCAAAAACTGATGTTCCCGCTTCTTTATGAGCGTAGTTATACCCAATGGCTCCAACAACCGTTGTTTCATCACAGTCTGGTTCTCCCAACTTGAAGTTGCGTCCGTTGCCTTTTCTTGCGCGCCCTCCCTGGGAAATTAGAAGTCTCACGATCTCATCAAAGACTTCATACCGGTATGGGGGATTCGTAGGAAGTTTATTGCAAAGAAATGAAATTCCATCCGGGGCGACTTGGACTTCACAGGGGAGCCCTCGCGCAGTATGGACGATTGCCCGTCCACCGTTCTCTATGAGCATTTTCTTGATAATATCTGATGCCTTGTTACTGTCTTTTGGAATAAGCCAATCTGACATATCAACGAGCTTCTCCTCTTTCTCTACTTGCACAATGTTATCTACTAACTTTAACACGGTCAATAGATCATCTAACTTTTTCTTAGCTGTTGGATAAGAAATTCCAAGTTCTTCCTGTAAAGAACTCATTTTGCCCCGTTGCCTCAAAAATGAAATAAGAAATTCTGTCTGGTCGGCAGTTAAGGAATCAAAAGGGCCTCGCTGAAAGTCATTGTGCAGTTCCATCCCACAGTCTGAACAGCGCAAAACCGCAATTTTCAATGCTCCCCCGCAGGATGGGCATTCAGAAATTACTTTCGCCATACAATCATCACCTCGAAAAAATAGTATCATAGAACAAATCATTTGTCAATATAGGCTTCAAAAAACTCAATATCTAATTCGAGATAGATGATATACAAATTTGGCAAAACATTAAAACGTACCACCGATATAGAGTATGGATAACTCCCGAATCATTTTACGTCTCTTAGGTTTGTTACATTTTTTGAATATTGCTTTCCGCACATATTTTGGATAACTTTTAGTGCATTGGAAAGATAAGTTGAAAGTATTATTTTTTCTCAACTTAACGGTTGACTTCCTGTCAAAATTTG
>CAJTVO010000199.1 GCA_910579485.1 uncultured Oscillospiraceae bacterium
TTTTGCCGCGCGGCAAAAGTAGGTCAGGGGTCCGGGGGCGGACAGCCCACGGGCTATCGAGTAGAAACAATTTGGCGGCGGCCCGCAGGGCCGCAGAAACCTCACTCCTCGATCTCGTTAAACGTAGTGCCCCCCTCCAGTACCCTGGTATTAACATACCCATAAAATTTAAGCCGGTTCTGTGTAAGATACGCCCTCTTCCCCTTGGCGCAGACAAGAAGCAGCTTATCCTCCCTGCCCAGCCCGGGGACCTCCCCATCGACCTTCGTGAGATTCAAATACTTCTTCCCCGGCAGGGAGGGCTCGATCGCGCAGTCAATGATCTCATACCCCTCCGCCGCTCCGGCGGCGAACTCCGCCGGCGTGAAGGTCTCCAGCTCCCCATCCAGTTTGTTCATCAGAATATTGACACTGTGCGCAAAGGGATGTATCGCCGTGGAGAAGGGCGGCGCGTAAGCAAAGTCCATGACCGCCAGCTGGTCCACCGTGGCTCCCAGAGAGATCGCCGTCACGCCGATATCGGTGATCTTATCCACCGCCCCGGCGCCCAGCACCTGGACGCCCAAAAGCTTCCGGGTGGCCTTATCCGCGGTGAGCTTGACAATGAAGCTCCCCGCGCCGGGATAATAGTGGGCCTTGTCGTCCACCACGGCGACGACCGTCTCCACATCGCAGCCCTCCGCCCGCGCGGCGGTCTCCGTAAGCCCCGTGCGGCCTGCGTTCAGCCCGCCGGGCAGCTTGGCCACGCCGGTCCCCAGCACGCCGGGATAGGCGATCTCCTTTCCCGCGATGTCCTTGGCCAGGACGCGCCCCGCGATATTGGCGGTAGACCCCATGGGGGACCAGGCCGCCTTGCCGGTCTGCCGGTTGGCGACCATGGCGCAGTCTCCGGCGGCGTATACGTCCGGCACATTGGTCCGCAGATACTGGTCGGTGAGGATGGTCCCCTTGTACATCTCAATACCGGAGCCCTCCAGGAACCCGGTGTTGGGCCGGATCCCGATGGCCAGCACCAGCGCGTCGGCCTTCATGCCCCTCCTGCTGGTGAGGACCTTCTCTACCTTCCCGTTGCCCTCAACGCCCTCCAGGGATACGCCGGTCATGGGCATGACGCCCTCCTCGGCCATCCTGTTCTCCACGAACTCGCTGAGCTCCGGGTCCAGGAAGTTGGGCAGCACGTGGGGCGCGAAATCAATGACCGTGGTCTTCACGCCCTTGGCCGCCAGATTTTCCGCCACCTCCAGGCCGATGAAGCCGCCTCCGGCCACCACGGCCCGCTTGATCTCCCCAGCCTCCACCGCTTCCCGCAGGCCGATGGCATCGTCGGGCGTGCGCATTACGAACACATTCTTCAGGTCCAGCCCCTGGATGGACGGCACAAAGGGGGACGCGCCGGTGGCGATGACCAGCTTGTCATAGCCGTACTCCGTCACCTCCCCGGTGTTGAGGTCCTTCGCCTCCACCACGTGCCGGTCCGGATGGACGGCCACGGCCTCGGTCTCAGTCTTGACGCTGGCCCTGGTGAGGGCAGCAAACTTCTCCGGCGTGTTGACGATCAGCTCGCTCTTTGCCTGGATCACCCCGCCCACGTAGTAGGGCAGGCCGCAGCCCGCATAGGAGATGTCCTTCCCCTTGGTAAGGACCGTCACCTCGCAGGAGCGGTCCTCCCGCATCAGCTTGGCGGCAGCCTTAGTACCGGCGGCTACGCCGCCTAAAACCAATACCTGCATCGCTCTTCTCCTTATTTAAATAAATATCTGTTCTCAGGATACCCGATTTCCGCCGGGTTGTCAACCGGAAACCGCCCCCTGCCCAAGGACCTCCGCCAGCCGCCGGATATACTCCGGCGCAGTGCCGCAGCATCCGCCCAGAATGCCCGCCCCGGCTCCCGCCAGGACGCCCATGTGCCGCGCAAACTCTTCCGGCCCCATGTCGTAGCGGGCCTGTCCCTTTTCATCCATCACCGGCAGGCCCGCGTTGGGCTTGGCGATCACAGGGATATCCACCGCCGCACGGATGGAGCGGATCACGGCCTCCAGCTGGTTTGGCCCCACGGAGCAGTTGACGCCCACGGCACCGGCCCCCAGCTCCCGGGCCATAGCCGCCGCCTCCCAGACGCTCCCGCCGAACAGCAGCCCGCCGTCGGCCTCCGCCGAGAAGGAGACCATGACCGGCAGCTCAAAGTCCGCCGCCGCGTCCAGAGCGGCTAACGCCTCGTCCGCCCCCATCAGGGTCTCCAGGGCGAACAGGTCCACTCCGGCCTCCGCCAAAGCCTCCATCTGCTCCCGGTAGATACCGTATGCCTCTCCGTAGGGCATATCCCCCACCGGCTCCAGCGGACGCCCCAGGGTGGACAGGTCTCCCGCCACCAGCGCCCGGTCTCCGGTGGCTTCCTTCGACAGGACGGTCAGCGCGGCGTTCAGCTCCTTCAGGCGGTCCTCCAGGCCGAAATGCTGCAGCCCCGGCCGGTTGGCGGAAAAAGTAGGGGCCATGATGACCCTGCTCCCCGCCTCCACATAACCCCGCTGAAGTTCCAGCAGAACCTCCCGGTGTTCCAGCACCCACAGCTCCGGGGAAACGCCCACCGGCATCCCCGCCGCGCGGAGGTTGGAACCGGTAGCGCCGTCCAGAAGGAGCGGCCCCTGGGCGGCCAGTCTGGAAAATTCCTCTTTCGTCATCCGGTCCTCCCCTTCGTCATTTTACAGCATCCCGGTAGAAGGTCAGGATGCTCTCCATAAATCCTTGGTCCAGCTCTTTGACGCGGAATTTATCCACCGAAGCATAGTACTCCCGCAGGACCTCCTCCGGAGCGTCATAGTCGTACTGCTCGTCGATCCGGGCTCCGATCTCGTTTATCTCGTCGGCGTAGTCCAGAGCCTCCAGAGAATAGAACAGGCTGTTGTGCCCGTTCCGGCGGTCCACATCGCAGACAAGATACCGCACATTGGGATTGCTTATCTCATTTTTCTTCGAAATAATACTCACTGTATCGTATCCCACAGTGGTATCCTCGTTCCCATGGAGGATCAGCACCGGCGCATCCGTGGAATTGATGGCGTCCACCGCCGTCAGCCCGAAGGTATCACCGAAAGTCAGCTTCTGGTTCAACCAGATGAAGGGCTGCTCCAGATAGATCAGCGGTCCGATCATCCCCTTGCCCCACTCCATGATCATGGGCATGGCCTCATTGAACCCCGCCACGCTGGCGGAGGCGGCAATATCGTGGTCAAAGTGGAAGATTGCCGCTGCGGCATACCCGCCCCAGCTGTGCCCGAATAGAAACACAGGCAGGCCATCAAACCGGCTCTCCCCCTCCACCCAGGTCAGGGCGGCATCCAGGTCCAGCACGGACTGATTCAGGCCGATGCAGTTCTTTCCCTCGCTGTCCCAGCAGCCGGTGTTGCTGTAGCACAGCACCTGATAGCCGTGGTCCGCGAACCACATCATCTCCGGCAGATAGCTCCCCTCGCCGCCGCCCAGACCGTGGGCGATGACCACCAGCCCCCCGGCGTTGTCCCCGCCGTAGAGGTGCCCCGTTAGACGGTTCTCCCCGGAAAGGAAGCTCACCGGCTCCCGGTCATACCGGTCCGCGATGTCCTCATAGAGGATGCTGGATGTAAGCCCCGCCTCCGGCGGCTCCGTGCGGGCGAAGGTATCGTTCATCAAAACCTGCACCACGACAGGGGACGCGATGCAGAACAGTACCAGCAGGGTCAAGAGGACAATGCCGGTGATTTTCAGGACCTTTTTCTTGGTTTTCATTGTATTGCCTTTCTTTACGCAAATTATGGGACCGTCATTGGGCCTGCGGCCCAGCTGGGACGGGCAAAGCCCGTCCGCAAGGCTCCAAGGGAGCCGCGCAAGCACCGGCCGGTCCGGCGGCGCACGCGCCGCCCCCCTGCCGCAGCCGCCACCGCAGGCCGCTGTACCGCCGCTGCTGCTTGTCGTTGGCGGCCATGCGCCCCAAGGCGCCGTCGTCGCCCACCACCACCAGCAGCTCCCTGGCTCGGGTGACGCCGGTATACAGCACCCCCCGCACCATCAGCGCCGGGGCGGCCGGCAGGGCCACCAGCACCACCGCCTTGTACTCGCTGCCCTGGCTCTTATGTACCGTCACGGCGTAGGCCAGCTCCAGCTCCCCCAGCATGTCCGCCGTGTAGGTGGCCGTGCGGTCGTCGAAGCGGATGCTCAGCAGCTCCCCGGCGGGGTCGATGTCCTCCACCACGCCCACGTCGCCGTTGAAGATCCCCGATCCGGTGACCCCGTCCCCCCGGACCCACAGCACATCATAATTGTTCCTGGTCTGCATCACCCGGTCCCCGGTGCGGAAGGTCAGCTCCCCCCACACCTTCTGCCGCTTCTCCGGCGCGGGCGGGTTCAGCGCCTTTTGGAGGGCCCGGTTCAGCGCCCCGGTGCCCCACTCCCCCTTCCGGGTGGGGCACAGCACCTGGATCTGCTCCGGCTCGATCCCCAT
>CAJTVO010000200.1 GCA_910579485.1 uncultured Oscillospiraceae bacterium
GATTGCTGGTATCTGCAACTTTGACCGCTTTGCTTAATTTCGCAAGAGGTCTATTCTTTTATTCTGTCCGCAGGGCAACTACCGGGTCCTTCTTGGCGGCCACGCGGGAGGGAATCAGACCCGCAATGATGGTCAGCAGGGCGCTGATGACCACCAGGATCACCGCCCCCTGTACCGGCAGGGCGGCCTTCAGCCCGGCGATGCCGGTGAAGTGGAGCAGGATGGCGTTGATGGGCAGGAGCAGCAGCAGGGTCACCCCGATGCCGATGAGTCCCGCTCCCAGGCCCACGATCAGGGTCTCGGCGTTGAACACCCGGCTCACGTCCCGCTTGCTTGCGCCCACGGCCCGGAGGATGCCGATCTCCTTGGTGCGCTCCAGCACGGAGATATAGGTGATGATGCCGATCATGATGGAGCTGACCACCAGGGAGATGGACACGAAGGCAATCAGCAGGTAGCTGATGCCGCTGATAATATCCGTGACGGAGCTCATCAGCAGGGCCACGTAGTCGGTGTAGTTGATCTCGTCCTCGCTGTTGGACACGGAGGCATTATAGTCCGCGATCTTATCCGCGATCTGGTCCTTCTCGGCGAAGGTAGAGGCGTAGATATTGATGGCGGAGGGGCTTTCCAGGTCCACGTAGCCCAGCAGGTCCATGTTATCCTCATACGTGGAGTCGGACCGGGTGGGGGGCATGTAGTTGTCATAGAGGTAAACCAGCTGCCAGGTATCCAGGGGCTGGACGGGCAGGCCGCCGCTCTCCGCGCCGGTGGCCGCGTCCAGCATGGCCCCCAGCGTCTCCTGGCTCATGGCCGCCATCTGCTGCGCCACCCCGGCGGCATACTGCTCCCGCACCTGCTGGGCAATGGCTTCCTCGATCCGGGAAAACAGCGTCTCATCGTCCATATCGGCGATGTAGCCGGAGACGGTGGCCTCGTCCACGCCCATCTCTCCGGCGTACTGGGCGATGATGGCTTCCTCAATGGACTCCCGGGTCATGCCCTCCATCTGCTGATCCACCACGGTCTCCACGTATTCAGCGCCGGGCTGACCCATGACGTCCACGTAGGCCTCGGCCTTCTCGGCGGCGGTCAGGCCGGTCAGGTACTCAGTAATGGCTTCGGCCTTTTCCGCGTCGGTGGGCTCCACATCGTCCTCACGGGGGAAGGGCAGGCCGGAGATCACATCGGTCTCCTGGTCCGCCATCTGCTCCTTGACGATGTCCATCTCCGCCGTGGCCTCGATGGCGTACGCGGTCAGGGCGCTGGTGTAGCCGATGGCTCCCGTGACCATGCCGGCGGTGGACTCCTCGTTGGGGCAGGCCACGCCCACCACCTTCAGGCGGGTGCCGGTATCATCGCTGTTATAGAGGAAGTCCATCCCCGTTTCCGTGGCGGACATATCCACCCAGGTATCCGTGCCGGGCTCATACTGGTACTTCTCCGAGGGCAGCAGAAGCTTGAAGTCCATGGCGCACAGCTCCTCATAGCTCCAGCTGCGCACCTCCGCCTCCAGAGCTTCGCCGTCCATGGCGGCGCTGAGGCTGTCGGTCATGTGGTCCGAGGACATGAGCCCCAGGGCGTAGAGCATCAGGTCGCTGATCTCGTTGTTCCCGTCCACAAAGAGGATCACCTCGTCATAGTTCTCCGGCCACTTGCCGTAGAGGAGGTCGTACTGGCTCCGCACCTGCTGGCCCACAGCCTCGCCCTCCTCGCCGGGCAGCAGCTCCTCCCAGACGTCCATGCGCTCGTACATGCCGCCCATGGTGGCGAAGTAGGAGGAGTAGTCCCCGCCATACATGGCGCTCATGGCGTCCTGCATCAGGGTCATGACGTCGCTCTTGACGATCTTCCCGTCCTCGTCCTGGGTGTAGATGTCAAAGCCGAAGTCATAGCTGTACTGGATGGTGGCCAGATCGGAGATCCCGCCGCCGCCCTGGTCCAGGTATTTTTTGAAGTCTTTCAGGTTGTTGGTCTGGACCTCCGCCTGCACCATGGAGTTGAGCATGTCGTACATCACCGTGGAGGAGTAGACCCGCTCCCGGTCATGGTCCTCGCCGCCGTCCCCCCGGTGGGCCCCCATGAGGGAGGTCATCAGGTCCGTCATGTCGGTGCTCTCCGCCATGATGGTGATGGGGTAGCTGGACAGGGTCTCCTCCTGGACCTGTTCGATGTAACGGTTGATGCCGGAGGACAGGGCCAGGATCAGGGCGATGCCAATGATGCCGATGGACCCGGCGAAGCTGGTCAGCAGGGTCCGGCCCTTCTTGGTCATGAGGTTGTTCAGGGACAGGGAGAAGGCAGTGGGGAAGCTCATGGAGGGCTTTTTCTGCCGCTTTTCCGACTGCGGGGGCTTCTCCTGCACGCCGTCGTAGGGGGCGGAGTCGTCCACCACCTGGCCGTCCAGGAGGCGGATGGTACGGTTGGCGTACTTTTCCGCCAGCTCCGGGTTGTGGGTGACCATGATGACCAGCTTCTCCCGGGCGATCTCCGCCAGCAGGTCCATGACCTGGACGCTGGTCTCGCTGTCCAGGGCACCGGTGGGCTCGTCGGCCAGGAGGATGTCCGGGTCGTTTACCAGGGCGCGGGCGATGGCCACCCGCTGCATCTGGCCTCCGGAGAGCTGGTTGGGACGCTTTTTGATCTGGTCCCCCAGGCCCACCTTTTTCAGAGCCTCCTCCGCCCGGCGGCGGCGCTCCCCTTTGCCCACGCCGGAGAGGGTCAGGGCCAGCTCCACGTTGGCCAGGACGCTCTGGTGGGGGATGAGGTTGTAGCTCTGGAAGACGAAGCCGATGGAGTGGTTGCGGTAGGCATCCCAGTCGCCGTCCCGGAATTCCTTGGTGGAACGGCCGTTGATGATGAGGTCGCCGCTGGTGTACTGGTCCAGACCACCCACGATGTTCAGCAGGGTGGTCTTGCCGCAGCCGGAGTGGCCCAGGATGGCGACAAATTCGTTCTCGCGGAAGCTGAGGGACACCCCCCGCAGGGCGGTAACGTTCTCGCCGCCGGTCTCGTACACCTTGACGATGTTGTCTAATTTCAGCATGAAGGTTCCTCCTTATGTCTTGCGCCGCGCTGAATGACGGCGGTCTTGATCGCCAGCCTCCGGCGGCTCTCCTCGCTGGATAATTTTTCGCAGAAGACGGCCATGAGGGCGTGGCCCGCGGCGGAAAAGAGCAGGTCCATGACCGCCAGCCGCTCATCGCTTTCCAGATGCTCCAGACCCCGCCAGTCGGCCTGGCTGATGACCTTCAGGACCATTTCCGGCAGGGACAGGAGCTGTCCCGCGTCCATGCCCATGTTTTTTTGCAGGATGCCCATGAACAGCTCGAACTGCGCCCAGTTCTCCCTGATATAGGCCAGCACCAGGTCGTAGAGGGCCAGAGGGATATCCAGTGGCCGTCCGCCGCAGGCCTCCAGACTTTTCATAATGGCGGTCTCCAGCATGTTGTCGTAGCCCCGCAGCACATAGCGGAAGAGGTCCGTTTTATCCGCAAAATACTGATAAAAGCTGCCCCGTGGGATCTCCGCCACTTGGATGATCCGGTTGATGGACACCTCCCCGTAGGGGCGGCGGGCGAATTCCACGATAGCTGCGTGGAGCAGCTTCTCCCGCTTGGGGAGCGGGAGGTTGAAAAAGGTAGTGGTTGGCACTTTTCAACTCCTACTCTGCGGCTTTGTCCCGTATCCGCCGGGCAAACGCTGCCGCATTAGCCAAGTCTTCCTCGCTGGGCCGCCCTTTGGCAATACCACCCAACTTGCCAAGGATGGCGTAGGTGTCATAGCCCCGGCACTGGAAACTGCCCAGCACGGCAGCGCCTCGCTGTTCCAAAGCTCTGCGCAGCTTCTTTCCATAGTCCCGGTATCCCACGCCGCAGGTATTTGCTAAAAATACCTTCTGTCCGGGCTGGATGACCGTTTCCATGGCAAATCGCTGTATACGTTTGTGGAACGTGTGGAAATACACGCCGGAGGCCAGGCCTACCAGGTCATAGCCGCCAATGTCCGGACTGCCGTCCTTCAAAATATCGGTGAGGTCCGCGCCTATGGATGCCGCCATCGCTTCGGCGACCTTTTTGGTATTACCGTGGTGGGTGGAAGCGTAAATGATCAATGTTTTCATTTTATTCCTCCTGATTGTGGATTGCCGCTTATCATACATGACAAGTTGTCACATGTCAAGGCTTCTTTGGGGGAATTTACACACCGTTCATAAACGGCAGTTCTTTGCCGCCCTTCGGGCGGCAGGGGAGTTGTTTCTATTCGATAGCCCGGGGCCTGCGCGGCCCCGGACCCTGCGGTTACTTTTGCCACGCGGCAAAAGTAACCAAAAACGCGCCAGAACCAATGGTTCTGGACTCCTTTCTC
>CAJTVO010000201.1 GCA_910579485.1 uncultured Oscillospiraceae bacterium
TATTTGATATTTTAAGGTTTTACTTATATAATCATCCACTGTAAGAAGGCGAAGCTGTGATGGGTAGAACGAAGCGGGACTGTCCCTGCTCGCAAAACACCGCCGCTATTTGCTGGACTGTTACCATGTGGAGCAGAAAAGGTCTGATCGTCCGGACTGCCTGATCTGCCAAATGAATCGAATGGTAAGGAGAATTTGATCATAGAAAATAAGGAAACCCGTACATTCAAAATTGATTCCAGCATTGAGATGAAGCCGGTCCGTTTCAGAAACCGTTTCGGCATTGAGCTGGCGGGCCACCTCTATCTGCCAGAGGGATATGCCGCGCAGAAGAACGCCGCCATTATCGTGGCAGGGCCCTTCGGCGCGGTGAAGGAGCAAGCTGCTGGCCTCTACGCCCAGCAGCTCGCCTCTATAGGGTTTGTGTCCCTGGCTTTTGATCCGTCCTTTGGCGGGGAGAGCGGCGGCGAGGTCCGCAACACCGCCTCCCCGGACATCTTCACCGAGGATTACAGCGCCGCCGTGGACTACGTTGGCCTGCTGAACTATGTGGACCGGGAGCGGATCGGGGTCGTGGGCATCTGCGGACTGTCCGGCATGGCGATCACCGCTACCGGGACCGATACCCGGATCAAGGCGGTGGCCACCCTCTCCATGTACGATATGTCCCGTGACATGAGCCGGGGCCACATGGACTACTACACCGAGAAACAGCGCATGGAGATCAAGCAGTATCTCAGCGAACAGCGGTGGCGGGACGCGGAGAGCGGGACCTATGCCCTGGGCAATCACGAGATCGGTTTTGACGAGACTGGCAACCTGCTGACCGCTGCTATGGAGGTCCCGGAGGAACTGCCGGAGGGTGCTGACCCCGCTTTCGCCGCCTTCTTCCAGTATTACGCCAAACGTGCCCGCCACCCTCGCGCGGTAAACTTTGTCACCTCCTGGACGGCCACCATGCCGGTGTCCTTCTGGAACTTCCCGCTGATGACCAACATCAAGGAAGTTTCGCCCCGGCCCATTCTGTTGGTCGCTGGCGAGAATGCCCACTCCCGCTACTACTCTGAGGACGCCTACGATGCCGCTCAGGAGCCGAAGGATATGGTGATCGTTCCCGGAGCGGACCATGTTGACCTCTATGACAACTTTGATAAGATTCCCTTTGACAAGCTGGAAACCTTCTTTAAGAGCAATTTGTAAGTATCAAAAAACTGCATGAACAGGAAAAGGAGACGTGGATATGAAGGTCTTATTACTGAATGGCAGCACCCATAAAAACGGCTGCACCTATCTCGCTTTATCGGAAGTGACAAAGGTATTGGAAACCGAGGGGGTGGAGACGGAGATCGTCCAGATGGGCGGCGGCGCTGTCCGGGACTGCACCGGCTGTAATGGCTGTGCGGGGAAAGGCCAGTGTGTCTTTGGCGATGATATGGTGAACGAGATTATCGCCAAGGCAAAGGAAGCGGACGGCTTTGTGTTCGGATCTCCTGTTTACTTTGCACATCCCACCGGCCACTTCCTCTCTGTGTTGGACAGGATGTTCTACGCTGGAGGCGAAGCCTTCTTCCACAAGCCGGGAGCGGCTGTGGTAACGGCCCGCCGCGCGGGAACGACCGCCTCGCTGGACGTGCTGAACAAGTACATGACAGACGCCCAAATGCCTGTCGTCTCCTCCACCTATTGGAACATGGTCTTTGGCCCTGCTCCGGAGCTGGTGGAGCAGGACAAAGAAGGCCTCCAGACCATGCGGAACCTGGGCCGGAACATGGCTTGGCTGCTGAAATGTATCCAGGCCGGGGTGCGGCAGGGTGTGACGCCGCCTGCTATGGAGACAGAACACTGGACCAATTTTAATCGTTGAGGGGGCGAACATATGACGGCAGAGGATGTGATCCGGGGATTCCGGGAGGATGTACCGGAGGACGCAGAGCGGGCGGCTTACGCCAACGAGCTGTTCCAAGAGGCCATCCGGCTGGGAATGGAGCTGAATAATCAATACCATACCCCGGAGGATATCCGGGAGATCATGGGACGGCTGACCGGGAAGAAAATTGATCCTACCTTCCGCCTGTTCCCCCCGTTCTATACGGACTTCGGGAAAAACATTGCCATCGGGCGGGATGTGTTCATCAACTCCGGCTGTCACTTCCAGGATCAGGGCGGGATAGAGATCGGGGATGGTGTGCTGATAGGACACAATGTAGTCCTTGCCACCATCGACCATGACCTGGACCCGGCCATGAACCGGAAAAACCACTATGCTCCCATCAAGATCGGCGCTCATGTTTGGATCGGCTCCAATGCCACGATTTTGTCGGGTGTTTCCATCGGTGAGTGGTCCGTGGTCGCCGCCGGAGCGGTGGTGACAAAGGATGTTCCGCCCATGACGGTGGTGGGTGGTGTTCCCGCACGAGTCATTAAGAATATCGAACCAGAAGAAAGCAGGTCAGCTTTATGAAAAAGCAAAAAATCATTTCCTTCTCTGCAGCAATTTATCTGCTCTGTCTCCTGACCATGACCTCCTGCTCGGCGGCGGAAATCCCCGCTGCCAGCAGCGGGATGGGAGTGGAGGGTGCAAAGCTTACGTCTGAATCGCAGCCTGTGTCCGCTTTCTCAGATGTCCCTGCTGGCGCTTGGTATGCGGAGGCGATTGATTACTGCCTGCAAAACGGTATTATGAGCGGGACCAGCGATACCATGTTTGCGCCGGAGACCACCCTGACCCGCGCTATGCTGGCCACAGTGCTGCACCGTATGAGCGATACGCCCGCCGTTTCTGACCCGCCTGTTTTTACGGATGCGGACGCCGGGGCTTGGTACAGTGACGCGGTTTCATGGGCGGCAAAAAGCAATATCATCTCCGGCTATGGCGGCGGAACTTTCGGCGTAAATGATCCTACAACACGGGAACAGGCGGTTACGATCCTGTGGCGTTATGCTGGGGAGCCTGAGAATACTGCAACAGTGGATATTTCCGATATGTCCTCTGTTTCGAACTGGGCGCAGGCGGCAGTCCGCTGGGCCGATACAAACGGTATTTTGGCTGGTATGACAGAAAACAACCGTTTTGATCCCAAGACAAATATCAAACGAGGGGAAGTTGCCTCTATGCTCTATCACTATTTAAGCATCAATACCAGCGGTCAGCCGGAACCGGCAGCAGGCGGCAAGACCCTGGTAGCCTATTTCTCCGCTACCAACACGACCCGCCCTCTGGCGGAATATGCGGCGGATATTCTGAGCGCCGGCCTCTATGAGATCGTGCCGGAGGACCCCTATACGGACGCTGATCTGGCCTACTATACCAATGGCAGGGCTGACCGGGAACAGAACGATGCTTCTGCCCGTCCTGCCATCTCCGGCAGTGTGGAGAATATGGCGGACTATGATGTGATCTTCCTGGGCTATCCCATCTGGCATGGGCAGGCCCCCCGGATTATCAGCACCTTCCTGGAAAGCTATGATCTCACCGGGAAAACCATTGTCCCCTTCTGCACCTCCCATTCCAGTGGTATCGGTTCCAGTGATACCAACCTCCACTCCCTCGCCAGCGGCGCCAGCTGGCTTGCCGGACGCAGGTTTGCCGGTGGAACCACCCGCAGCGCCATGGAGGACTGGATCAGCGGCCTTGATCTGCCCGAACCGGAGGCAGCGGTGGACGCGGCAGCTTCTGCCGTCGGCAAGGCGGCGTTCAACTTTGAAACCAAAAGCGTCACACTCAACAGCGGCTATGAAATGCCCATCAACGGCCTGGGGACTTACAGCCTCCATGGAGAAACCTGCGTCAGCTCTGTGAAGTCCGCTCTGGCCAGCGGTGTCCGTCTGATCGACACCGCCTCCGCCTACGGCAACGAGGAAGAAGTGGGTCAGGCTGTCCGGGAGGCCATGGAGGAATTGGGCCTCCAAAGAGAAGATATTTTCGTCATTACGAAGATTTATCCGGGCAGCGAAATGGCAAACCCGGAGCAGTCCATCCAAGCGTGTCTGGACCGGCTGGACCTGGGGTATGTGGACATGATGCTCCTGCACCACCCCGACCGGAACGATGTGAAAGCGTATCAGGCTATGGAAAAATTTGTGGAGGATAGAAAAATCCGTTCCCTGGGCCTGTCCAACTGGTATATGAAGGAACTGGAGGAATTTCTGCCCCAGGTGTCCATTACCCCGGCGCTGGTGCAGAATGAGATACACCCCTACTATCAGGAGAATGAGGTAATTCCCTATATTCAGGACTTGGGCATTGTGGTCCAGGGCTGGTATCCCCTGGGAGGCCGGGGCCATACGGCGGAACTGCCGGGAGACGAGGTGATCTCCGATATCGCAAAGGCTCACGGCGTATCCTCCGCCCAGGTGATCCTCCGAT
>CAJTVO010000202.1 GCA_910579485.1 uncultured Oscillospiraceae bacterium
AAAAACTACAAAATTTCTTCGGCGTTTTCTTACAATTTCAAATTGGCGTTGACACTACGGCAGCACACAGAAGGAGGTCCGACAAAAGCTGGCGCAAGCCATTGCGGAGGTTGACAACGGCACTTATCAGGCCCCCAGCAAAATGACCGTGGGGCAGTGGCTGGACATCTGGGCAGCGGAGTATTTGAACCATGTCCGGCCCCGGACTGTGGAGGCATACCATTGCCAGATCAGGAACCACATTCGCCCAGCCCTGGGGGCAGTCAAGCTTGACGCGCTGACCACCCCCGCGATCCAGAGCTTCTACAACTCCATGAGCCAGCCCAGCGGGGACAAACCCGGCCTGTCTGCCAAGAGCATCAAGAACGTTCATGGCATTCTCCACAAAGCCCTCCAGCAGGCCGTCACTGTAGGTTATCTCCGCTTCAATCCCGCCGATGCCTGCACACTTCCCAGAGTAGAACACAAGGAGCTGCGGCCTCTGGATGAAGCCGACACCGCGCGTTTTATTGAAGCCGTAAAGGGTCACCGATACGAAACGCTGTTCCTAGTCACGCTGTTCACTGGCATGAGGGAAGGCGAGGTCCTGGGCCTGACCTGGGATTGTGTGGACTTCCGGCGCGGTACTGTAACCGTCAATAAGCAGCTCCAGAAAACCACCACCGGCGGCAACATCTACACTCTGGTCCCTACCAAGAACGGACGGGGGCGGGTTATTGCTCCGGCTCCCTTCGTCATGAGCCTGCTACAAGCCCAGCGCAGGCGGCAGATGGAGTGGCAGCTGTGGACGGGTCCGGTATGGGAGGACAGTGGGCTGGTGTTCACCGATGAAGTGGGCAGCCATCTCTGCCACCACACCGTATACCAGAACTACAAGCGCGTGGTTGCCTCCATTGGCCTGCCGGATGCCCGCTTCCACGATCTCCGCCACAGCTTCGCCGTTGCCTCCATCAGAGCCGGGGACGATATTAAGACCGTGCAGGGCAATCTGGGACACGCCACAGCATCCTTCACTCTGGACGTGTACGGCCACGTTACCGACCAGATGAAGCAGGCCAGCGCGGCCCGTATGGAGGCATACATAAAGGATATTGCAAACCTGTAAAGGGTCAATTAAAGGGTCAACGCCCGAAAAAGAGCATAAGAAAAAGCCTAGAACCATTGTGGCTCTAGGCTTTCTTGCTGGAGCAGGGTACGGGAATCGAACCCGCCTCCTCGGCTTGGGAAGCCGATGTACTACCGATGTACTAACCCTGCGTTTTGCAACGATGCTATTATAGCAGACTTCTTTCCAGAATGCAAGGCGAAATTTGCCGGAATTGTCATTTGATTTTCCCTTCCCGCATAATCATAGAAGCAAGGTCCTGAAAAAACAGGGAAACGCGGAAAAAGGAAGGGATATGGTATGAAAAAAATCGTTTCCGGTCTGCTGGCCGCGGCGCTGGCGATACTTCTGGCGCTGCCGGCCCGGGCGGGATCACTGGCGGTAGAGGCAGAGGCCTGCCTGCTGATGGAGAAGACCACCGGCCAGATCCTCTACGCGGTCAACGAGCACCAGCAGCTGGAGCCCGCCAGCGTCACCAAGATCATGACGATCCTGCTGGTAATGGAGGCCATCGACTCCGGCGCGCTGGCCTATGACGACATGGTCGCCGCCTCGGCCTACGCCTGTTCCATGGGGGGCAGCCAGATCTGGCTGAAGGAGAACGAGCAGATGAGCGTGGAGGAGATGCTCAAGGCCGTCTGCGTCGCCTCCGCCAACGACTGCTCGGTGGCCCTGGCGGAGCACCTGGCGGGCAGCGCCGACGCCTTCGTGGAGCGGATGAACCAGCGGGCGGGGGAGCTGGGGATGAACGACACCAACTTCCTCAACCCCACGGGCCTTCCCGCCCAGGGGCACGTCACCAGCGCCCATGACATCGCCCTCATGAGCCGGGAGCTGATCCTGAACCACCCGGACATCCGCCGCTTCACCACCATCTGGACGGACACCCTCCGGGACGGCGCCTTCGGCCTGAGCAACACCAACAAGCTCATCCGCTTCTACCAGGGGGCCACGGGCCTGAAGACGGGCAGCACGGACAGCGCCCTCTACTGCCTCTCCGCCACGGCGGAGCGGGACGGCATGGAGCTCATTGCCGTCATCCTGAAGTCCCCCACCTCCACCCAGCGCTTCGAGAGCGCCAAGACCCTTCTCAATTACGGCTTTGCGGCCTACGCCCTGGCCCAGGCCCAGCCGCCGGAGCCTCTGGCGCCCATCCCGGTGGAGCTGGGCGAAGCCCCCGCCGTCACCCCGAGGCTGGCGGGGGACCCCTCCATCCTGGCCGCCAAGGAGAAGGTAAACGCCATGGAGGTCCAGATCGAGCTGGAGGAGCGTCTCTCCGCCCCGGTGGAGGAGGGCCAGCAGGTGGGGCGCATGGTGGTGACCTCCGGCGGGGAGGTGCTCTCCGAGCTCCCTCTGGTGGCGGACCGCCCGGTGGCCCGGCTGACCTACTGGCAGATCCTGGAGCGCTGCCTGCAGGCGGCGTTCATGGGCGGGTAATACCCCGTCACATCAGCGGAGCCAGGGGCCGCAGCAGCCAGCCGGTGACCCGGCGGGTCAGCTTGTCCTTCCTGCAGTCCTCCCGGGTGATCTGGCGGCACTTGGCCAGGGTGGCCTGAAAGTCCGCCTCGATGGCCTCCACCGCCGGCGTGCGGTACATCAGGGCGGCGCACTCGAAATGGAGGTACAAACTGCGGTAGTCCAGGTTGATGCTCCCGGTCACGGCCGTCGTCCCGTCGCTGACGAAGGACTTTGCGTGGATAAAGCCCGGGCTGTACTCATAGATCTGCACCCCGCCCTCGACCAGCTCCTTGTAATAGCTCCTGGTCAGCGCAAAGACGGTCTTTTTGTCCGGCCATCCCGGCGTGATGATCTTCACATCCACTCCCCGCTTGGCGGCGAAGAGCAGGGCGGTGACCATCTCGTGGTCGATGATCAGGTAGGGCGTCATGATGTGGACGTACTTCCTGGCCCGGTTGAGGATGTCCATATAGACCATCTCGGCCACGTTCTCGTCGTCGAAGGGGCTGTCCCCATAGGGGGCGACCCAGCCGGCGCCCTCCGCCGGCCCGGAGGCCGCCAGGTACCTGGTGCAGTCCTCAATGCCCCGGTCTGAGGCGTTCCATATCTGCAAAAACATGAGGGTGAAGCTCTTCACCGCCTCTCCGGTGACCCGGAGAGCCACGTCCTTCCAGTGCCCGTGGGGGTGGGTCCGGTTGATGTACTCGTCGGAGAGGTTGATCCCCCCGGTAAAGGCGCACCGTCCGTCCACCACCAGGATCTTCCGGTGGTCCCGGTTGTTGTAGTGAGTGGATACAAGGGGCTTGATGGGGGCGCACATCCGGCACCGGATGCCCAGCTCCTCCAGCTGCCTGGGGTAGTGGTAGGGCAGGTCGAAGAGGGCGCAGGTGCCGTCATAGAGGACCCGGACCTCCACGCCCGCCTTGGCCTTCCGCTCCAGCACGTTGAGGATACGGCCCCACATGTAGCCCTCCCGGATGATGAAGTACTCCAGGAAGATGAACTCCTGGGCCCGCTCCAGCTCCTCCAGCATAGCGGAGAAGGCCTTCTCCCCGATAGGGTAGTAGTCCGTGCCGGAGTTCCGCCAGACGGGGAAGCGCCCCATCCGCCACAGGTAGGAGGCAAGCCCCGCCATACCGGGGTCCGCCTCCTCCAGGGTCCGGCGGGGCTCCTCCTGCTGGGGCAGGAGCCCGGCGGTCTCCTGTCCGATCTCCTCCAGACGCGCCCGGACCAGCCGGTGGCCCCAGTCCGCGTCCACGTAGAAGTAGAAGGGGATGGCGAACACGGGGAAGAGCATGATGAGCAGGATCCAGGTGATCTTGATGTAGGGGTTCTTAGGCCGGTTGACCACGATCAGGGCCACGATGAGGTCCAGGATCATGGACCCGCCATAGACGGTGTAGTCCCGCATCCAGTAGAAGCCCGCAAAGAGGAGGGCGAACTGCGCGGCCAGCAGGAGGACCACGATGGTAGTCCGTCCGAAGATCAGGCGGAAGAAGCCTCTTTTACCCTTGTTGAGCAGGAGGACGGCCTCCTCGTCCAGGGACTTTCTTTCTTTTGCCATGGGGGGTACTCCTTGTTTTTTCTTTATCATAGCACACATTTTTTATAAATTCAATGGAGGGAGCGGGGCAGAGAGCGCGAAGGCGCGTATCTGCCCTACAGCCCGGGGGCTTCTCGCCCCCGGACCCCTGACCTACTTTTCGCGCCCGCGAAAAGTAGGCAAAAGCGGG
>CAJTVO010000203.1 GCA_910579485.1 uncultured Oscillospiraceae bacterium
TTCAAATCCTGCCCCGCTTTCGTCCGCTTCATTTTAACGGCAAAACCGTCTGCACTGGTGCGGCGGCTGACGGTAGGTTTTGCGGTGGCTCTGCCCCCGCGCCCCCGGCCTCTCCCAAAGAACAGGATAAGGGCAAATGCGTAACCGGCGGGCGTGGACATTTAGGCTTGCGGCACAGCCCCCAACCCCCATGAATACGGGCTTCCTGGGGCGCTCCAAGCCCCGGCGCGGGGCGGGGTAAGGTTTTATACTACCTACCCCCGAAAACGGCTTTTAACCGTCTACAGGGCTTTTCCGCCTGATTTTTCCCATCCCTTGAAAAGTTCCTCTTGACAAAAAGCCTAATGGACTGTTCAGGGAACTACCGGCCCGGCATGAGCTTTGCCGCCAAGCGGGATTACCAACGTGCTTCTAACATAGCCGGAGGATGATATTAGCCCTATGGCTTTGACGACAACCTCCTCGTGACGGCAGAAAGCAGAGCACAGGCAGAAAAATATAACGCCGAAGGCCACAGATTTACTGCTCAGATATTGCGTAACCGAAAACAAAGAATGAAACCCTTTCCGTTGACCCGCGCAAGATTCAGGCCGACTCTTGGCAAAACAATATAGGATGTGGTAAAATAGTATATCATTATCTGGAGCGCATGCATTATGAATAACGACAAAGTGTTTCAAATGAATTTCGGGAAAGTTTACGGGCTTCTGCTGGACAAGGCCACCAGGAAGGGCAGGACGAAGGCCGAGGTGGATGAAGTCATCTGCTGGCTGACGGGGTACAGCCCGGAGCAGCTGGAGGCGTTCCGCCCCGCCGGCCTCTGCTACGGGGACTTTTTCCGCAAGGCACCCCAGCCCAATCCGAACCGGGTGCTGATCAAGGGCGTGGTCTGCGGCGTCCGGGTGGAGGAGGTAGAGGACCCGCTCATGCGGGAAATCCGTTACCTGGATAAGCTGATCGACGAGTTGGCGAAGGGAAAGACGATGGAGAAGATTCTGCGGAAATAGGAGGAAGCAGCCATGTGGGTATGTCCCAAGTGCGGGCGATCATTCAAAAATGTGGACCAGAGCCACTACTGCGGGAAACCTCCGGCGACGATTGAGGAGTATATCGCCGCCCAGCCGGAGGAGGCGCAGGACTATCTGCGGCAGATCAACGCCGCCATCAAGGCCAGCATCCCGGAGGCCAAGGAGAAAATCTCCTGGAGTATGCCCACCTACTGGAAGGGCCGCAACCTGATCCAGTTCGCGGCCTCCAAGCGGCACATTGGCCTGTACCCCGGCCCGGAGGCTGTGGAGGCGTTCGCCGGGCGGCTGACGGAGTACAAGACCAGCAAAGGAACGATCCAGCTCCCCTACAGCAAGCCGCTCCCGCTGGAGCTGATTGGGGAGATTGCGAAGTGGTGTGAGGAAAATAATTAGGGAGGCGAAAAAATGAAGCAAACTGATAGTTTGAAACGATTGGAAATGCCGAATGAAAACAAAAATAACGAATATGTAAATTATGAAAACAAGCTGAAACCAATGCTTGACTTTGAAACAGAAGAATTGAAATCTTTATATCTACGGCATGAATTATCTCTCCTGAAAATGGCAGAAAAAGAGGCGTGGGACTATTTAGTAAGATTTGGAGCATGGAATTTTGAACCAGGTGAAAGTTTTCCCTGTGGAAAGGTACTGACTGGCGAATGGTACATAGGCACAATCTCTTTGGAAGACGACGAGCAAATCTATGGTTCTATTGAAATGCGCTTTACGGCATATTACCAGTCTCCAACCGCACGAATGCCAGTGGATGATTATTTGGGCATGGATTTCTTCTTTTACTACGATCCAGAGACAGATACTTTTATATTTGACTGTTTTAACACATCTTCCATTTAGCTGAATAATGCGGAACGATAGTTGCCCAATCTATTTCCACTAAATCTCCATAGTAAATGCCTGCCCGTCTCTCATAAAATGCGGACAGGCATTTTATGCGCCCACAACTTCTTGAAAAATTTTGTGTGGGATTTTGCCATCTCCGGTGTATAGTAGGACATACGAAGAAAAAGGAGGGAGACATTGTGGAGGATGTGCAGCTGGTCCACGCCCTGCAAACCCGTCAGGATGGCGCGATGGAACAATTCCAGACGGCGTACACCCCTCTGCTGCGGTACATCATCGCCCCCATCCTCCCTGACGAGCGGGACCGGGAGGAGTGCCTGTCCGACGTGCTGCTCCGGGTGTGGGACTCCATCGGCACGTTTGACCCCGGCAAGGCCGCTCTGACCACCTGGCTCACCCATCTGACCCGCAACGCGGCCCTCAACCGCCGCCGGGGGAATGAGCGCCGCAGGGAGGGCGGCACACTGGACGAAACCATGCCGGATTCCGCCGACGGCCCGGAGCAGTCACTTCTCAAAGCGGAAGCGGCGCGGACCCTTTGGGCGGCGGTGGAGCGGCTGGGCCGCAGGGACCGGGAGCTGTTCCTGCGCAAATATTACTACTACCAGCCCATCGCCCAGATCGCCGCCGAAT
This sequence comes from uncultured Oscillospiraceae bacterium, assembly GCA_910579485.1. Taxonomy (GTDB): domain Bacteria; phylum Bacillota; class Clostridia; order Oscillospirales; family Oscillospiraceae; genus Pelethomonas. The sequence continues at coordinate 2,523 of CAJTVO010000203.1, forward strand.
CGGGCCTGACCGTCCGGGCAGTGGAGGGGAAGCTGTACCGCATCCGCAAGCATTTACAGTCAGAACTGGGAGGTGTGATCCATGGATGAATTTGACCGTCTGCTCTATGAAGGCTCCGCCCAGCTGCCGCCGGAGCTGTCCGAACTGGCGCCGCCCCGTCCCTGGAAAAAGCCCATTGGTCAAATCTGCTGGGGGCTGGCACTTATTACCATCACCCTCAACTTTTTCGGTCTGAACATCATCCTGCCGGCGGTTGGAGCGGCGCTGCTGTGGCTGGGCCTGGCCCCTCTGCGGCGGGAGAACGGCGGATTCCGCTTCGCCTACGCCTGCGCCACCCTGTACGCCGTGCTGCGTTTGACCGTTATACTGCTCCAGGCCACGCCCCTGGATCACTGGCTTGCCAGTCTGATCGGCCAGGAGTGGAACACCACTACCGGCCCGGTACCTCTCTACTATGCGCTGTGGACTGTTTTGATTCAGCTGGTTCTGGTCTTTGCGGTCGGCGGACTGTGGCAGGGATTGAAGGGGGTATTCCATCAAGCCGGACAGAAGCCCCGCACCGCCGCTGCCGGAGGACTGGTCATGCTGGAGGTTCTGCTGCTTCCGATGGCCCTCGTTGGGCTGGAGGGATGGCTGCTGGTGGGACCCATCCTGATCCTGTGGGTCTGCCTGATCGTGAGCCTGCGCAGAATTGGCAAAAGTCTGGATCAGGCGGGCTATACCATGCAGCCCGCTCCTATGGCCGTCTCCAACAGGCTGGCCCTGGGGGTGTGGCTGGGCCTTCATCTCCTGATCATCGCCGCCCTGCCGCTGCTGTTCTCCCGCCTGCCCGCCGGTGTTCAGACGCAGGTATATGGTACAACTGCCAGCGATTCTCCTCTCCGTTCTGAACTGCTGGAGCTTGGCTTCCCGGAGGACATTTTGAGCCGGCTGGACGACAGCGAGCTGGTCCGGTTTGAGGGGGCCTATGGGCTGAAAAAGGAGGGGTATCGCAATGACGAAAGCGACCTTCCTGACGGGATGCCCAGCATTGTCACCGTGGAGGTTCCGGTGCGGGACGAGAAATACGGGTTCCGCACGGTCTACCTGGCCTATCTGCACTGGAATCCCAATGAGGCGTCCGGCGGCTATATGGAGGGCGTCCAGATCGCCCAGGACTACCAGGGCGTTACTGCTTGGACTACGCAGCCAGATGGAGTTCTGAAGTGGCAGGACAGCGCCGGGAACGCTTATACCATGCCGCTGAACTTCCGGTTTGACACGGACAACGCCGGAACGGCTTGCTATTACGCCAACTTCTCTCTGCCGAAGGATGTCAGCGGCCCCACGGAAGGTTTCCTGTTCTGGGAAGCGACGCCTACTTTTCCGGAGATCGTCTCGCTATACAATTTTTCCGTGACTGCCGCCCACAAGCGCAGCTGCTGGCAGTACCCCTACACCCTGCCGTCTGAACTACTGGCCTCCGGCTTCCACGCGCCCAACTGGCAGTGGCGGATGTACCAATGGACCTCCGAGGGTCAGATGGCTCCGGAAGGGCAGTATGATCCCAGAAAGTATTGAGACCGTTCAGCGTTCTGAATGAGAACGCACAGCCCCGTTCCTATATAGAACAGTTCGTCATCAGCCTCAACATCTTCCGTTACGATCACCCGTCAGACTTAGTTCTGGCGGGTGAGTTTTTATACAGCAAAAATTTTTTCGGCACATGAAAAATAAAATGTCG
>CAJTVO010000204.1 GCA_910579485.1 uncultured Oscillospiraceae bacterium
GGCGAACAGCGCCGCTCCCGCCCCCGGGTCCCCCAGGACCCCCGCGCCGACGTACCCCAGCAGGAACGCCGGGCCGCAGTTGTCGCAGAACCCCAGCAGCAGCTCCGCCTCCTGCCGGGAGACGCCGCCCTGCTCATACAGTCCCGCAACGGCCGCCGCCCCGCTGGGATAGCCACCCAGCAGTCCCGCCAGCAGCGGCAGGGCGCAGGCGCCCCGCATGTGGAACAGGGGCCCCATGATCTTCCCGCAGACCCCCTGGAGGGCTTCCGCCGCCCCCAGCTGGAGCAGCAGGGAGACCGCCGCAAAGAAGGGGAACAGGGACGGGATCACCGTTCCCCCGCACAGGGCCAGCCCCTCCCGGACGGCGGCGGCGGCTTCCTGAGGGCGGAGGAGGAGCAGGGCTGCGGCCGCCAGGATGGCGGCGATGGGCAGCATTTTTTTCATTCACATCACCGCTACAGGATATGCGTCCCCCGGACAGGTCATGCCCTGTCCCCGAAAAAGCATAAAGGGACGAGCCCTCTCAAAGGGCCCGTCCCAATCATGCGTTATTCGTCCTCCAGATCCTCCTCATCGCAGGCATCCTCCTGGAGCAGGTACTCCGTGAGGGACTTGGAGAGGGTGGAGAGGATGGCGGAGGTGGTGACCAGGCTGTCCCCGCCCCCCAGCGGCAGGCTGGCGTCCCGCCGGATCTCCAGGCACGTCCCCTGGATGGGCAGCGCGCACAAAAACCGGATGGAGGACCGGTACTGCCGCACGAAGGCCTCGTACAGCGCCCTGGCGGCCTCCTCGCCGTGGTCCTCCGGCAGCATCCGCTGGATGCAGGAGATGCTCAGGCTCTGCTTCAGGGTGCAGATAATGATCAGGTAGGCCAGGTGGACCCGCGAGTACCGCTTCTTCACCGGCGGCGGCATGACCTTCATGCGCACGTAGTTGTTGATGATGCTGGCGGTGATGGCCTTCTCCTCGCCATACCGCTCCAAAGGGGAGAGATACTGGGTCAGCAGCAGGATCACCTGATCCATGTAGAGGTCCAGCTGCGGCAGGCTGTCCCAGTCCGGCAGATCGAACCGCTCCAGCTTGTCCAGCCACTCCGACAGCCGTTGTCCCGGGTCTCCTTTTCCATTGCGCATACACGCTTGCTCCCTTCACTTTTTTTGCTGAACACAAGTATAGCGGATTCGGCGGTATAATGCAATATAAAAAATCAAAAAATAATTGCGCCGCCGCACTTGACATATGAAGCAAAACAGGATATACTAATATCAAATATTAGATGTGCCAGTCCATAAGACTGGAGGAAGGAGCATCACATGGCATCTGAGAAGATCAAGAGGAGCCAGACCAGAGGCGAGGAGATCGCCAACACCATATCCCACGGCCTGGGGGCCGTCCTGGCCCTGTCCTTCGCCGCGCCGCTGGCGGTGCGGGGCATCCTGTCCGGCTCCGCGAAGGCCGGGTTCAGCCTGACGGCCTATGCGTTCAGCTTAGTCCTTCTGTATACCGCCTCGGCGGTCTACCACGGCGTCCGGGACCCGAAGGTAAAGAGGGCCCTGCGGATCATGGACCACTGCTCCATTTTCGTCCTGATCCTGGGAACCTACGTGCCCATGTCCCTGCTGGTGGTAGGCGGCCACACCGGCTGGATGCTGTTTCTGACCAACACCACCCTGGCGGTGGTGGGCATCGTCCTCAACACCATCGACCTCAAGCGTTTCGACAAGGTCTCCCTGGCCCTCTATGCCCTGATGGGCTGGCTGGTGGTCCTGGCCATGCGGGCCATCATCGCCACCCTGCCGCCCTTGGGCCTGGCCCTCCTGGCGGGAGGCGGCGTAGCCTACACGGCAGGGATCGTATTCTACAAGGCCCAGGGGAAGTATATGCACTTTGTCTGGCACCTGTTCGTCCTGGCCGGGAGCGTCCTGCAATTTATCTGCATCGCCCTCTACTGCCTCCCCTGACGGAAAAAACTGAGCCCCAGCCGGTGCGACGCACCGGCTGGGGCATTTTATATCGTTCCTACCGCGCCAGAATACCGCAGGCAGCCCCGATCTTCCCCCCGGCGGCCAGCCTGGCCTTCACCCTGCGCTGGAGGGAGGTCCGCTCCGGCAGCGCCTCCACCGGCACGGCCTTGCCGCGTCCAAAGAGCCAGGTGTAGAAGTCCGCCGCGTCCTCCTCCACACGGTAGAGCCGGAAGTCCCCGGCGAACCGCCGGATGCCGGACCCATCCGGCAGCAGCTCCGCCAGCGCCGGAGCCAGGAGCCACGTGCCGCAAAGTACGGCCCGGGGCGCTCCATACCGGCAGAAGGCCCGTCCCTCTCCCGCGAAAAACCTCTCCGCCCAGTCGTAGGACCGGTCCAGCTCCTCCCGGGACAAAACGGCGTCGGAGGGGATGTGGACGTTCAACACCGGCGCGTCCGCCAGCTCTTCCGGACGGCGCTCTCCGTTCCCGGGGCCGCAGTACTCGAACTCCAGCGTTCCCAGCCGGAACAGCAGACACCCCGTCTGCCGCCAGGTCCAGAACCCCCGGTCGAAGGCCCACTTCCCGGACGACCCATGGGTCTCTGTCAAAAATCTCCGGAAGCACCCCATGGTATCCAGAAAGATATCATCCGCGATACCCCATTCCCGGTACGCCAGCCGCGTGCGGCACGCGCCCGCCAGCGCCGCCGCCAGCTGGGCCATGCCTCGGTCCTCTTCCCAGGCGGGGAGCCTGGCCGTGATCTCCGCCCAGGCCCCCTCCGCCGTCTCCGGCGAAGCCAGCTTCTCATAGGGGACCTCCGGCGGCAGCGTCTCCGCCGCCCGGCCCAGAGGCTCCAGGACCTCCGGCGGCAGCCCCAGCTCCTCCGCCAGAGCCGTCACATCCCGGCCCGTCATTCCTCCGTACCGGCCACGCTCACGCCAGACAGCCGCACCGCGTAAGGCCCGTCATACCAGGCGGTGAGATAGCGGTCCGTGGAGAAGGTCAGGTCCTTCTGGGCCTCCAGGATGCTTCCGTTGACAGACCCGCCGGTTACCGGCGTGACCGTGCCGTCGGCCTCGATCAGATATGCCAGCCGTATCTCGCCGCCGAAGTGACCGCTCATCGCGTCCATCTGGAAATCGGAGAAGGTCACGGCCCACAGACAGGGACCCTTTTTCAGCTCCTCGAAGGGAACCGTCCCATTTCCGCAGGCGATCTTCTGATAGTTGCCGGTAGGCTTCACCCCCAGATACCGGCAGAACCGGTTGGGGCCGTGCCAGGCCAGCAGCTTCCCATCCTCCAGCAGAGGCAGGTCCTCCCCCGTGGGGATGCCCTCCGGGCTGTAGGGATGGAAGGCACGCAGCGTCAGGGCCAGCCGCTCGCCCGCGGCCTCCTCCTGCACGTCGTCTCCGGGTTTCCAGGTGGAGTATTTGGGATAGACCATCCCCGCGGCGGAGCGGTCCCTGTAGTAGGACAGCACCTCCATCACAGCGTTCCCGCTGAGGATCAGATCGTACTTCCCGCTCTTCAGGACCCTCTTGGCCCGGGCCCGATCCCGGACGAAGGTCAGCGCCTCCGCCACCTTGGCGGAGAGGGCCTCCTCGTCCAGGGCGTCATACTCGAACTGGTTGTGGATCTCCACGTCCTCCGGCTCTTTGCACTGGACCACGAACTCGCCGTCCACCCCGCTGTTGACGAAGGACACATCGGTCCCCTCCGAGGACAATATCCTGCGGCGGACGCGCCAGACGAACAGCTCCGCCGAGTTGACGAAGGCGTCCTCATGGACGTCCGGCCCGAAGAGGGCACGGGCCATCTTCCCGGCGCTTTGGGCCAGAGAGGCCTGGGCCAATTCCCCGGCCTCCTCCACCATAGGGGCCTGCACCGGGTCGGGCAGGTCGAAATAGGGGTTGGCGGCGAACTGGGCGGCGTAGTACGCCCCCTTCAGCTCCTCCTCCAGCTGCCGCCCGTCCATTGAGGGGAGGACCGGGATGGAGGTAAAGCCCCTGCCGGGCTTTCCGCCGTCCTTGGCCTCCACATCCCGGAACACTGTTACCTCGTACTTGCGCGCGTCCTTGGTGCGCCGGGTATCCAGCTGCTTTTTTACAAAGAAAAGCTCTGTAGTCTCGTCCACGCGCTCATTGATGCGCCACATGCTGATGCCGCAGCGTTCCAGGGCGCTTCTGATTCTCTCGATCATGGCCGCACCTCCTTAACCCAATCGGATGCGGGCCTTCATGTAAGGCCCGCCGTCGGAAACCTTGACCCACTCCTTGTAG
>CAJTVO010000205.1 GCA_910579485.1 uncultured Oscillospiraceae bacterium
GCTGTCGGCCACCTTTACCGGGGTGGTCATCTCCTCCTTCGAGGACTCCCTGGCGGCGTGCTCGGTGCTCATCGGATTCATCCCCATGCTCATGGGCACCGGGGGCAACTGCGGGAACCAGTCCAGCGTGGCGGTGATCCGCGGGCTGAGCCTCAACGAGATCGGCTTCGGGGACCTGGCCAGCGTGGTCTGGAAGGAGAGCCGGGTGGCCCTGCTGTGCGGGGCGCTGCTGGCGGCGGGGAATTTCGCCAAGCTGCTGCTGGTGGACAGGATGCTGCTGCAAAATACCGAGGTGACGGCCCTGGTGGCCCTGGTGATCTGCCTGACCCTGGTATGCACGGTGTTCTGCGCCAAGGTGGTGGGATGCCTGCTTCCCCTGCTGGCGGAAAAGATCGGGCTGGACCCGGCGGTGATGGCCGCGCCCTTTATCAGCACCATCGTAGACGTGCTGAGCCTGCTCATCTACTTCCAATTTGCCACCCATCTGCTGGGTCTATAGCGCGCGCGGTTTACGGCCTCCCCCAATACGGGGGAGGCCGTAAACCATTGGGGCGCAAGGACTTTCCTGATGGTCGAGCGGCAAAGGGGGTGGTTTTTCTTGACTTTTTCCGCCGTCTGCCTTATGGTGGAGGCACGACTTGCAAGCCGGAAAAATCCCTTGAAAAGGAGAGGCGCTATGGAAAGTAAGAAAACCTTTGGCGAGTACATCCGGGAGCGGCGGAAGGAGCTGGGGATGACCCAGAAGGAGTTCTCCGAGAAACTGTACGTCACCGAATCCGCCGTCTCGAAGTGGGAGCGGGGCATGAGTTACCCGGACATCACACTGTTATTGGACATCTGCGCCGCGCTGGACGTGACCGAGCACGAGCTGCTCACCGCCAGCGTGGACACCCAGAAGCGGTCCGCCGAGCGCATGGCGGAAAAGTACCGGCGTCTGACCCGGGGCTTCTGCGTCTTTATGTGCATCATCTTGGGCGGGGTCCTCCTTGGATTTGGCATCGCCGCCATCGTCAGCCGCGACCTCTGGTTCCTCCCCATCGCGGCGGCGTCGGTGATGATCGCGGCGTCCCTCACCCTGCTGCCCTTCCTGCTGGCCCGGAGGGCGGAGTGGGAGCCGTACAAATGGGCCGTCTCCTTGGCAGGCATGGTGGGCAGCGTGGAGCTGCTGATCCTGCTGTGCTGCCTGCGCTCCGGGTCGATGGAATGGTTCCCGATGGTCGCTCTGTGCGTACTGTTCGGGAGCTCCCTGCTTATGCTGCCGGTCTTCCTGCGGCAGGTGCCTCTGCCGGAAAGTCTGCAGCGGTGCAAGGCTTCGCTGTATACCGGCACCCAGTCCGTGCTGCTGCTCCTGATGCTGACGGCCTGTCTCGCGCAGGGGAGCAGCGGGATGAAGCAGTGGCCGGTGGTGATGTTCAGCGTCATTTTGGCTTTGAACGTCCTGTTTTTGCCGCTGTCTCTGTGTCAGTTTCCCCTTCCGGGGGGCGTCCGGCGGCATAAGGCGCTGACGTACTTCTCTGTCAACACGGTGCTGCTGCTGGTCTTGCTGGCTCTCACCACAAAGGAGTGGTTCTTCCCCATGAGCCTGCCCATTGCGCTGGCGGGGCTGGTCCTGCCCTGGGGGCTGATGGGCGTTATCCGGTATCTGCCGGTAAACGGCTGGTTCAGGGCGTCGGCCTGCTGCGCGTGGACGGGGCTGTGGAGCTGGGTGTTTCCGTGGGTGGTGGACAATATCCTGCTCCTGGGCGGCTGGCCTAACAGCACGCCCTACCGGCTGCGGCTGCCGGTGGATTTCTCCCAGTGGGAGGACGCGCGGACCGTGGGATGGAATATCTTCCTGCTGGTGCTGATCGTACTGGGGGTGCTGGCGGCTGGGCTGGCGGTCGTTGGAGTCCTGCGGAGAAGGAAACGAGCGGGATAACGGGTAAAGGCGGGGGCAATGCCCCCGCCTTTGGCGTCAATATTCCCAGCCGTCGGGATCGTCGATGCCAATTATACCGCCGGAGAGATGGCTTAATCTTCCCGTCTCAGGGTCCAACCCATAGAGAATGCCCCGGATGACAAATTCGCGGCCGTATTCGTCCGTTACTACGGAGGTGACGGTGAACACGTCCTCCGGCTGCGGGACCACGGAGACGGCGGGGAACTGATAGAAGTCGCAGTCCTCAAAGCCGCGGTAGTTTGCAGGCTGTTCGCAGGGAGTCAGCCAGCCCAGGAGCTTCTGGTTCCGGAACAGACCCACACGGTGAGTCTTTACCTCCGACTTGCCAATGCGGCTGTATTCTTCGTTCAGAGGCGCGGTCTTCGCTCCCTGGCGGCGGAAAGTGGCATACTCCCCGGTAAAGTCCAGCGCGCCATCCTTATTCAAATCCTTCCGCATCATAGCAAAACGAGGACCGGAGGTATCTCCCATATCGGGCAGGGAGCTGACGTAGAGGCCGCTGTAGGTCTCAAGCAGCTGGGTCTCCCGCACGCCGCCGGTGATAAACACCACGGAGATATTGATGCCATCGGTCAGGGCGCAGGTCAATCGGGCGGAAAAGGTGTGGTTCTCCCCCAATTCGCCGGGGATCTCCAGGGTATCAATGCCGTCCTCCACCAGGAACACCGCCGTCATACCCTCGGTGTAGGTCTTGGGGGCGGCGTAGGCGGAGAAGGTCACGGTATTGGCGGCCAGGTCGCCGGAGACGATCTCCGCGCCGTAGCTGGCGGTGAGGTCGTTCATGCCCTTCAGCACCGTCTCCACGCGGCTGGTGATGCCGCCGATCTGGCTGTCCACGGAGTATGTCACGTTGGCAATGGAGCTTTGCAGTTCGTTGTACTGGTCCCGCATGGTCCGCAGCTCTCCCCGCAGGTTGGTCAGGACCACCAGCAGCACGACTCCCGCCGCCGCGCCCGCGAACCAGGGCCAGCGGCGCTTTTTCGGCGGCTGCTGGGCCGCAAGGTAGCGGTCCACGATCTCCTCCACCATTTTCAATTGTTCCTCCGTCAGCCCGGCGTCTCCGGGAGCGGGGGGCGGGACGGGCTCCCCTGACCCGCTTCCGGCAGGTTCCTCCACGCCCAGCAGCCAGCCGATGGTCACGCCGTAGAGCCTGCTGAGGGCGATCAATTTATCTATCTCCGGCAGGGTGGAGCCGCTCTCCCATTTATATACAGACTGGCGGGATACCCCCAGGGCTTCGCCCAGGGCCTCCTGGCTGAGGCCGTGTTCTTTTCTTTGCTGCGCGATCCGTTGTCCTACTGTCATTGACGGATGCCTCCTTTCCCTCTCAGCATAGCAAAACCGCCCCGGCTGGTCCACCAACCGGGACGGTTTTTCTGCTAACCGGAGGTTTACATTTGGCCGGGACCGGGGTCATTTGTCGTTTTTCAGCACTTCGCGGCGGATGTAGGCGAAGGCGGGCCCTTCTCCTTCGTCCCGGAGCATGAGGAGGAGTTTTTCCAGCAGGGCCTGGGTCTTGGGGTGAATGATGTAGTGGTCCAGACTTTTGGCGTAGTAGTCCCAGGGGGAGGCGTCGGTGTATTTCTCCTTCTGATAGATCTGGCAGGCGGCGATGCGGTCGCAGAACATTTCTACCACGTAGTTGACCGGTATCTCCATACCGCCCATTTTGTAGCCCAGTTCCGGGGCGTAGTCGATCCAGTACTCCAGGTGGTGCCGGTTTCTTCCCTTGTGGTGGAGCCAGGCGGAGGAATAGCCCTTCTCCAGGCGTTCTATTTCGTTAGGGCTCCGGGTGCCTTGGTAGTATTTTACGCCGGGGAGAAATTCGATGGGGGTGTATTTGCTCAGGTCGTGGAGGAGGCCCTGCTTGTAGAGGCCCGCCTTGAAGCAGTATTTCATAACACGGAGTTTATGGGTAGTTATGGTTTTGAAATGGCTCCAAAAGTTGGACATACTGCTTCCTCCTCAGGCGGCCCTGCGGGCCGCATCCGCTTTGATCTTTCGTATAGATTCGCCCCTTCCGGGGCGGGGTCATTCTTTTCGTGTGAACGAAAAGAACCAAAAGGTCACTCAAGGAACTGCGTTCCTTGAGAATCCTCCTTCATTACGGGGGAGTTTAGTTACGCTACGACCTTTAGATTTCCGGTCTGCTGTCAGTGCTATGGGCCGATGCCGGTCCCTACTTCTGCGCACAGTTCTATCGAGGGACGTCATTGGCCGCTCCGCGGCAACGACCGTCCCGGCAGCCTGCGGCTGCCCGGTTGCCTCGCG
>CAJTVO010000206.1 GCA_910579485.1 uncultured Oscillospiraceae bacterium
CCCGTTGGTCGTATCCTGTTTACGGCTTCCGCCGCAGTTTTTCCAGCACGGCGGCGAACTCCCCGTCCAGCGGGCAGCTCACCTCCACCGGCTCCCCGGTGCGGGGATGCACGAACCGCAGTCCCACCGCGTGCAGGCACTGTCCCGTCAGCCCCGGCACGGGCTTTTTTGCGCCGTATACCGTATCCCCGTAGATGGGGTGGCCGATATGGGCCATGTGGACCCGTATCTGGTGGGTCCTCCCGGTCTCCAGACGGCAGCGGACGTAGGTGTATCCCGGGAAGCGCTCCAGCACCTCCCAGCGGGTGACGGCCCGCTTCCCGCCCCGGTCCGTAACGGCCATCTTTTTCCGGTCCGTGTGGTGCCGCCCGATGGGAGCGTCCACGATGCCCGCTTCCTCCCGGAGGCTCCCCGTTACGATGCACTCGTAGGTCCGGGCCAGGGTATGGTCCTGGAGCTGGGCGGAAAGGGACTGGTGGGCGGCGTCGTTTTTGGCGGCGATGATGAGGCCGCTGGTGTCCCGGTCGATGCGGTGGACGATCCCCGGACGCAGGGCGCCCCCCACGCCGCTGAGGCTGTCCCCGCAGTGGTACAGCAGGGCGTTGACCAGCGTGCCGTCCGGGTGTCCCGGGGCCGGATGGACTACCAGCCCCGCCGGTTTGTTGACCACGATCACGTCCCCGTCCTCATAGGCCACGTCCAGAGGGATGTCCTGGGGCAGGGCCTCGACGGCCTCCGGCTCCGGGAGGGCGACCTCCACCGCCTCCCCGCCGGAGAGCCGGGCGCTCTTGGAGACGGTCCCGCCGTCCACCGTTACCTGCCCCGTCTCAATGAGCCGGGCGGCGGCGGACCGGGTCAGCTCCGGCAGGGACGCGGCCAGAAAGCTGTCCAGACGGACGCCTCCGCCCTCACTGGGGACTGTCAGGCGTACCGGTTCCATCGTCCGTCTCCTCCGGGGGCGTCTTTTCCTTCAGTTTGTCGTGGAGCAGCAGATAGTAGGCGGCGAAGCCGATGGTTCCGCACACCACCAGGATGTCCGCCACGTTGAACACCGGGTAGCTTATGAACTGGAAGTTGAACATGTCCACCACGTACCCCAGCCGCACCCGGTCGATGAGGTTCCCCAGCCCACCTCCCAGGATCGCCGTCAGGGTCCACATGGCCATGGGGTGGGGAAAGTATTTTTTTACCAGCGCCCAGGCGATGCCAACCATCAGCACCGCCGTCAGCACCGTCAGGACCCAGGTATGGCCGGCCAGGATGGAAAAGCCGCCGCCGGTGTTCCGGATGTGGAAAAGCTCCACCACCCCCGGCAGCAGGGGGGCGCTCTCGTAGAGCTCCAGATGGGTCACCACGTAGTATTTGACCGCCTGGTCCGCCCCGATGCACAGGGCGATGGCAAGGAGATACAGCATGGGCCTTATACCTCCAGCTCCCGGAGGATGTCCCCGTTCACCCGGTTGCTGGCCCATACGCTGCACCGCCGGGTGTAGTCCATGGGTCTGCCCTCCAGTGTGGAGAGGACGCCCCCCGCCTCGATGAGGATGAGCCCTCCCGCCGCGTGGTCCCAGGGAGAGAGGCTGTATTCAAAAAACAGGTCCAGCCGCCCGCAGGCCACGCCGCACAGGTCCAGGGCCGCCGCCCCCAGACGGCGGAAGTCGCAGCTGCGCCGGAAAAGCTGCTCTGTCAAGCGCATGGTGGGCGCGATGAACTGGCGGTCATAGATGGCGGTGCCCATGCCGAAGACTCCCTGGTCCAGGGGACGCTCGCTGACGCGGACGGGCCGCCCGTTGAGGAAGGCCCCGCCGCCCCGCTTGGCGGAGAATATCTCGTCCTTGTAGGGGTCGTAGACCACGCCGTACTCCACCGCGCCGTCATGGGCCAGGGCCACGGAGATGGCGCTGTGCTTCAGGCCACGGACGAAGTTGGTGGTGCCGTCGATGGGGTCCACGATGAACACCCAGCCCGTCAGGGGGCTGGCGTTCTCCTTCTCCTCCTCGCCGAAGAAGAGGGACCCGGGGACCAGCGGGGGCAGTTTTTCCTTCAAAAAGCGCTCCACCGCCAGGTCGTACTCCGTCACCAGGTCGGCGGCGGAGCTCTTCTCGTGGGTCTGGGACCAGACGTCATGGGCGGAGAGGACGATCTCCCCCGCCTCGCGGACGATGGAAATGATTTGTTCCAGCATATATGCTCCTTCCTCTGCAAAAAAATGTGGACGCGAACGATATTTTTTGTTACACTATCTCTACGAAAGCAACAGGAGGGCCCGCTATGAAAACCCTAATCTTCAACGGCTCCCCCCGGCCTAAGGGCGATACCGCCGGACTTCTCAGCCTTCTGAAGGAGGACCTGGCGGGGGAATACCGGCAGGTGGACGCCTACCGGGCGGACATCTCCCCCTGTGTGGACTGCCGGTCCTGCTGGACCCGCAAAGGCTGCGCCATTCAGGACGAAATGCAGGAGGTCTACGCCTATATCCAGGCGTGCGACAACATCCTCATCGCGTCCCCCATCTACTTCTCGGAGCTGACCGGCAGGCTCCTGGACGTGGGCAGCAGATTGCAGACCTACTACTGCGCCAGACACTTCCGGCAGGAAAAGCCCATTGCGAAGGCCAAGAAGGGCGCGGTCCTGCTGGCGGGGGGCGGCGACGGCGCTCCCGACCGGGCGGAGGAGACCGCCCGTATGCTGCTGCGCTCCATGGGCTGCCGGGATATCCATCCGCTGGTCTGTTCCCACGATACCAACCACTGTCCCGCCGTCCGGGACCCGCAGGCTGTGGCAGGGGTACGGAGCATCGCGGCGTTTTTCAACGGGGAAGAGTGACCCTCAGCGGTATTTCTCCGCCATCTCCCGGGAACTCTCCCGGAACAGCTCCAGAGCTGCGGCCCGGACCGTCTCAATAGGGAGGGCGGCCAGTCCGTCTCCATCCTGCTGCCGGGCAAAGCCGCGGACGATGCGCTCCGCCGCCAAACCGTGAGCGCTGCTGGGGTTTGCGGCATCCGCCTCCTGAAGGAACCGGCCTAAAAGCTGCCGCTCCTCGGAGTAGATGAGCTCCACCAGCTTGGCCCGGTATTCCAGGTCCGCAGAGGACATTCCCGGGTATCTGCTCTGGTCCGATGCGTGCTGGGCCTCATGCTTGAGGAGGGATACCCGGAAGCTCTCCGATTTCAGATCATAATGGCGCTTCACGCAATGAATCAGCCCGTCGCCGTTGGACCAGCCGCCGGTGCCGGACAGGCCGAAGGTCAGATAGCTCAGCCAGCTTTCCATGACAAACCCGCCCAGCAGCTTCACGGCATACTCCTGCACGCCCTCCGGCAGCTCCACTTCGTACCGCCGCAGCTCCTCGGTCCGCCAGATATAGGGACCGTAACAGCCGCCGGTCCTGCCGCCCAGAAAATGAAATCCTCCGGCGCGGAAGGCCTCCGCCGCCAGTTCCTCCAGTTCATCCAGCGAAGCCGCGCCGCCCTCCAGCAGCCCGGCCAGCCGGGCCCGCAGGCCTTCGGCGGCCTCCTCCGGGCTCTGCTCCAGATAAAAGGCGTCCCGGTAATATTTTTGATAGGCCAGAAGGATGTCCTGGAGCCGGCTGTCCACGTCATAGGAAAGGTACTGTTTCTGCTGATACAGGGAGATATATTGCCGGTACAGCTCCGCCTGTTCGGGAAACCGGGCAAGGTACTCCATTGCCGGGCGCAGGCGGCCCTTTTTCAGCCAGGCAAGGCACAGGTTCTGGTCAAAAGCAGTTTTCATATCCGCCGCTCTCCTTTTTTGTTGTTCGCTTATATAAACGCTTGAAACCGGAGAAGTGTTGTGCAGCTTCCATGAAAAATTTCTCTATTCCTGTACCAGGGTCCACTCGAAATTCTCCCACAGGAGGCGGCTGCCCACGTCGGCGCCGTCGGGCAGGAGAAACATGGCGACCTGGTTTTCCACGCCGCTGTCGCTGGTCATGTAGGCGTAGTCGCCGTTGATGGTGTTAATGGTATAATAGACAGGCTCCATTTTTGCGGCCTCCTTTATCAGAACAGTGGAAGTATAGCACATTTGGGGAGATTTTACAAGATGGTTTGCGGCCCCTGCGGGGCCGCCTCCAGCTTTTATCTATTGTATAGATTCGCCCCTGCCGGGGCGGGGACGGGGGCGTACTTTTCGTGTGAACGAAAA
>CAJTVO010000207.1 GCA_910579485.1 uncultured Oscillospiraceae bacterium
GCCTGAAGGAGATCGAGGACCTGCCCGCCGTGAAGAAGTACGGCCAGGACGTGAAGGTCAGCATGTACATGTATGACCGTCCCGCGTGGACCGGCACCGTGTATGAGACCGAGTGCTTCTTCCCCACCTGGATCAACAAGGAGACCGCCGCCCACGTCCAGGCCCTCATCGACGCCCACCACGCCCTGTGGGGCGACAAGCGCATCGGCCACAAGGACGCCGATCCCAAGCTGGACGCCATGCGCCTGCGGGAGCGTCCCCTGACCGACAAGTGGACCTTCTCCACCAACGGCGTTTCCATCCAGGGCCGGTACGGCATCCCCTGCGTGGGCTTCGGCCCCGGCGCGGAGAGCCAGGCCCACGCGCCCAACGAGATCACCTGGAAGCAGGACCTGGTCACCTGCGCGGCGGTGTACGCGGCTGTTCCCGGCCTCTACAAGGAGGAGAATAAGTCCGCCGACGTGGCCCAGTTCCGTCAGAGCCTGACCAACAACGAGATCCAGTAAAGAGCGCACCGTCTGCCCGGACTGTTTACCTAGTTGCGTATCATAAGGAGTTCATATGGAGATCATTGGTTTAGGCGTGTGCCTCGTGACGGCTCTTTCGCTGATCGCCGCGATCCTGTTCCCCGTGGACCGGGAGGGAAAGAGTTTTTCCGGGGCGGTCCGGGGTGGAGGCCTTTCCCTGGCGGGCATCCTGGTAGTAGTGCTGATTGCGGAACGTATCGCGGCGGACTCGCCCGAAATAACGGGTCTGATCCAACTGCTTTATGCTTTCCTGCTGTCGTTCTGCCTGTTCTGGCTCCTTTTCATTCTGTGCCTGGTCATCAAATACGGCTGGGCCCATCGGAAGCGGCGTGGGCCGCGGGACGAACCCGGCAAATAAATTGTGTACCGATTGCCGCCGGAGGCGGCAGAGAATAAAATCTATTTTTAAGGAGAATATAGCGATGAGCAAGACTGAAAACCTCGCCCAGCATCTGGAGAAGCTGCATATCAACAACATGTACAAGAACGACTTCTACTGGACCTGGGACAAGACCGACGACGAGCTGGACGCCATCTTCACGGTAGCGGACGCCCTGCGCGACCTGCGGGAGCGCAACATCTCCACCAAGATCTTCGACTCCGGCCTGGGTATCTCCATCTTCCGCGACAACTCCACCCGTACCCGGTTCTCCTTTGCCTCCGCCTGCAACCTGCTGGGCCTGGACATCAAGGACCTGGACGAGAAGACCAGCCAGATCGCCCACGGCGAGACTGTCCGGGAGACCGCCAACATGGTCTCCTTTATGGCCGACGTCATCGGCATCCGGGACGACATGTTCATCGAAGAGGGCCACAAGTATCAGAAGACCTTCATGGACGCCCTGGACGAGGGCTATGAGAAGGGCATCCTGGAGCAGCGCCCGACGCTGGTGAACCTCCAGTGCGACGTGGACCACCCCACCCAGGCCATGGCCGATATGCTCCATGTCATCCATGAGATGGGCGGCGTGGAGAACCTGAAGGGCAAGAAGGTCGCCATGACCTGGGCCTACTCCCCCAGCTATGGCAAGCCCCTGAGCGTGCCCCAGGGCATCGTGGGCCTGTTCACCCGCTTCGGCATGGACGTGACCCTGGCCCACCCCGAGGGATACGAGATCCTGCCCGAGGTGGAGGAGATCGCCGCCAAGAACGCCGAGGCCTCCGGCGGTTCCTTCAAGAAGGTCACCTCCATGGAGGAGGCGTTCAAGGACGCCGACATCGTGTATCCCAAGTCCTGGGCTCCCTTCAAGGCCATGGAGAAGCGCACCCAGCTCTACCGCGAGGGCGACAAGGCCGGCATCGACGCCCTGGAGAAGGAGCTGCTGGCCCAGAACGCCGAGCACAAGGACTGGTCCTGCACCGAGGATATGATGAAGCTCACCAAGGACGGCAAGGCCCTCTATATGCACTGCCTGCCCGCCGACATCACCGGCCTGAGCTGCGTGGAGGGCGAGGTGGACAACTCCGTGTTCGACCGCTATATCGAGCCCCTGTATAAGGAGGCGTCCTTCAAGCCCTATATCATCGCCGCCATGATTTTCCTGAGCAACGTGAAGGACCCCGTGGCCGTGCTGCGCGACCTGGAGAAGCGCGGGGACAAGCGGAAGGAAGTCTGATCCCTGGACGGCAAGTTTTAGAAGATCGAGGATTGAGGAATTATGAGTAAACGCATTGTCATCGCCCTGGGCGGCAACGCTCTGGGCAGCACCCTCCCCGAGCAGGCGGCGGCGGTGAAGATCACCGCCCGGGCCATCGTGGACCTCATCGAGGACGGCAACCAGGTCGTCGTGGCCCACGGCAACGGCCCCCAGGTGGGCATTATCAACAACGCCATGTCCGCCCTCCAGAAGGAGGACGCCTCCCAGGGGTACACGCCCCTGTCCGTCTGCGGGGCCATGAGCCAGGCGTATATCGGGTACGACCTGCAAAACGCCTTCCGGGAGGAGCTGCTGGACCGGGGCATCACCAATATGCCCGTGTGCTCCATCGTCACCCAGGTGGAGGTGGACCCGGCGGACCCCGCCTTCCAGGACCCCTCCAAGCCCATCGGCAAGTTCATGACCGAGGCGGAGGCCAAGGCGTATCAGGAGTCCACCGGCAACCTGGTCAAGGAGGACGCGGGCCGGGGCTGGCGGCGGTATGTGGCTTCCCCCAAGCCCAAGCACATCATCGAGGCCGGCGCCATCCGGGCGCTGAGCGAGGATGGGCATCTGGTCATCTGCTGCGGCGGCGGCGGCATCCCCGTCTACCGCACGGAGAAGAACCATCTCAAGGGCGCGGCGGCGGTCATCGACAAGGACTTCGCCTCCGAGCTGCTGGCCGAGCAGCTGGACGCGGATATGCTCATCATCCTGACCGCCGTGGAGAAGGTGGCCGTCAACTTCCGCAAGGAGAATGAGCAGTGGCTGGATACCCTGACGCCGGAGCAGGCCAGGGCCTACGCCGCCGAGGGGCAGTTCGCGCCGGGCTCCATGCTGCCCAAGGTGGAGGCCGCGGTGAAGTTCGCCGAGTCCAAGCCGGGCCGGGAGGCCCTCATCACCCTGCTGGAGAAGGCCAGGGACGGCATCGCCGGGAAGACGGGGACGATCGTCCGGCAGTGATACTTTCAAAAGTATCAAAAAGATCTTTAATGCGAGCCTGGAAGCGCTGCTATTCCTGCATTTTTGCCCGGTGATGAAATGAAGGGTTTGATCGAGGAATAGTATAAGGACGAATAGACCGATATGACAAGACCAGAGCCCCCTCTCCGGACGAAAATCCGGAGAGGGGGCTTTGCCTGGACAGCCAGAGAGGGAGGATCCTGCTTTATTTTTTGTAGTGGATCCGCACGCTGGCGGGGAGCTCATCGAAGCTCACTTCTTCCCAGGAGATGACGCCCCGGAGGGGCGCGACGCGGACAAGGACGTAGGCGCCGTCCCTCAGCTCCCGGGAGGTGTCCAGATCCAGATTTTTGCCCGCACCGCTCTCGGTGTAGGCCTGGAGGGTATAGCGGTAGTTCATCCCTCCGTGGGGTGTGATAGGGGCGATCTTTTCGTTGTCGATCTGACTGTACAGGTTCTCCGCGTTGTCCGTCGTGGACTGGAAAAGAAGCCCCATGGAACAGATCCCTGCTACCAAGATCAGCGCCAGTGCGCCGGTGACGAGAAGAACGGTTTTGCCTTTTTTCACAGAAAAGCCTCCTTGCATGGGTGATGAGGCTATTATATTGCACGGGCGCGCTGCGTTCCATCGATTTACCTTACAAAACGGGCGGGAAACTTACAATCCTGTAAGATTCCCGCCCTGCTGCGTTTTTTACACCTGCAAAAACTTTCTTATGGCGCTGAGGCTGCCGCCGACGCCGATGAGCATCCCGGCTCCGGCGAAGATGGCGGCTACATAGGTCCACATACTCTGGAAGGGCACCACGCTGATGAGGTTGATGGTGTCGTTGCTGGTCACCGACCGGGCCACCGCTTCGTAGAGGCCCCACTGGAGAAAGAAGCCGATCACCGCCGAGAACAGGCCCAGCAGGAAGCCCTCGTAGACAAAGGGCCAGCGGATAAAGCCGTTGGTGGCCCCCACCATCTTCATGATGGCGATCTCGTCCCGGCGGTCGAAGGTGGTCAGCTTGA
>CAJTVO010000208.1 GCA_910579485.1 uncultured Oscillospiraceae bacterium
CGGATCTCCGGCCGGGTGGCGTTCATCTTGTAGCTCAGCTGTCCCCGGGCGAAGATGAGGTCCAGCCGCACCAGCATGTCGTAGTCCGACAGGATATCGTTGTGGCACCCCGCCGCCTCGGCGGACAGCGCCCGGAGAATACGCTCGATCTCCTTCTTCTCCTTGGCCTCCAGCTCTTTCAGCTCGTTGTTGGCCTGTACCACCCCCATGGGCTCCACAAAGATGGTGGCCCCGCTGGAGGATACGTCGTGGACCAGCCCCGGCATACTGCCCCGGAACTCCGCCTTTACCGGCACTACGAAGCGTCCGTCCCGCTGGGTGATGATGGCCTCCTGCAATACCTTGCTGTAGCTCTGGGAGGAGATGATCTTCTGCAGAATCTGCCGTCCCTTGGACGCCGCCACCCGGATGTGCCGCCGGATGTCCGCCAGCTCGGGACTGGCGTTGTCGGCGATGACGTCCTCCTCCAGAATGGAGGTAAAGATCTTGTCCTCCAGGAACCGGTTGCCCCGCAGGGCGTAAAAGAGGTAGTCGATGGCGGTCTTCTGCCCGTCATCATTAAAGTAGTCCCGGACCCGCCGGGCGCACCGCAGCACCCCGGCGATGTCCAGCAGCTCCCGTGTGTTCAGCGCCCCGCCGTGGTCGGCCCGGTACAGGCTCTCCGCCACCGGCTTGATGCCGGAGAAGGCGGGGGAGCCCTTCAGCCCGATCATATCCCGTGCCGCGTCCGTCTCATCCTGAAGGCGCTTCACGTCGTCCACGTCCGTCAGGGGGACGATGGCCAGCGCCTTTTCCCGTGACTCCGCGCTGTTGGTCTGCTCCGAGAGCATGTTCAGCACCGCCGGAAGCTCCAGCGTGCGTATGGATTTATCAAACAGTTCACTCATGTTCTTTCTCCAAATTCGGATAACGCTCTATTTCTGTGCAGTGATCGCGATCCAGGCCGGCAGCGCCGCCATAGGATTTTGCGTCCAGTCATTGATCCCCTCCAGCTTCGCTGCGTCCTGTCTCTGAAGCTCGTCATAGGAAAACCAGAACGAGGCGTTCACCGCCTGCAGTTCTTCCATTTTCCGGATGGACAGCCCCGCCTCTGCCATGGCGTTTACCAGATCCTGCACCCGCCAGTGGCAGTGGGGCATGATCTCTCCATAGGGCTTTTGGATTTGAGGACTTTTCCACGGTTCTCCCGTAAAGAGGCGGTTGAAGGGGTGGATGTCATACATGACCGAAAACCCGCCAGGTTTCAGCACTCTGCTGATGTTCTGGTACATCCGCTTCACATCCATGATCCATGTATGCGTGCCGTTCGAGGTATAGACCAGATCATACGCCTCATCCCCCATCCCTGAGAGTTCCATGGTGTCCTCACAGGCGAAGCGGATCGGAAGTTCCAGACGGTCCGCGATCTCCCGGGCATACTCCAGCTGCCGCTCACTGATATCTGTGGAGGTGACCTCCGCGCCCATTCGCGCAAAGGCAAAGGCGGCGTGGTTGTCCCCGCTGGACGGCAGAAGCACCCGCTTCCCCTTCCAGTCGGAGAAACAGCTGTTCAGCATCGCATATATTCCGGGATGAAAAGCGCTGGCCGGATCTTCCATCAGCTCCGCGATCTTACCGTCTGTCCGCAGGGACCGATACCACGCCGAATCCGACAGCTGATCCCAGCTGTCTTTTATTTCCTTCAGTACATTATTCATATTTTTTGTTCTCACCCATGTTTTTCTCCAGATCCTGCCCGCTTTTGCTTCTCGTAATAAACGATGGTCATACCGGGCTGTAAAACTTCCTCCTGGCCCGTCCGCCGGTATCCCAGCTTCTCATACAGATGGCACAGCTTTGCCTCTTCCCTGATGGTATCCAGTCGCCATGCCTCCGCCTGAGGATACATCTCCTCCAGCGCCCCCATGGCCGCCTGCGCGTATCCCTTCCCCTGAAACGCGGGAAGGATAAAAATGGGGGCCACCCTGCAAACGTTCTCCAGCAGCCGCTGGACCCGGACCGCGCCAATTTGATGGCCCTTCGCCAGAATCAGATAGTAGTCCGTTGCGTCCTGCGCCATCCGCGCCTCAATCCTCTCCAGAGGCTCCGCCCCTGGACTGGTTGCCGTATCGCGATATTTTTCCAGCAGCTCCGCAAACGCCTCCACCTGCATGGCGTGGATCGCCCCGCAGTCCTGCGGCTCCGCCTTTTTCAGTTCAATCATTCAACTGCCTCCGATATGTGTAATCCCTTATAAAAATCCAGCGTCCCAAACCCCCGCTCCAGCATCGTATGGACGTAAGCCTCGCCTGCATCCCCCAGCTTTTTCAGGTCCGCCTCTGCCAGAGAAAAGCTGTAAAGCTTTTTCGCTTCCCCGTACAGCACCCGCCGCAGGGCCGCCAAGGCTCCTGAGGATAGCGGCATAGACAGCCCCCGCTCTCCTTTTCCGCATTTCCCGCAGCACACCACACCCTCGCGGATATCCAGCACCGGCTCCTCCGGCTCCGGCTCCCCGCAGTACGCGCAGGCGTCCGCCAGCGGCTCGAAGCCGATGAGGCTCATGAGCTTCAGCTCAAACGCGGCCTTCACCAGCGCCGGATCCTTTTTCAGATTCCCCAGCGCGTACAGCGCGTTGAGCAGCAGGGACAGGATCGCGCCGCTCTCCACGTCCTCCAGCGCCGCCGCCTCCGTCAGCTCGGCGAAGTAGCTGGCGAGGCTCAGCAGCTCGATGTCCCGCCGCACGCCCTCGAACAGCTCGATGGTGTTCCCCTCGCTGAGATACTGCCACCCGTGGCTCTCGCTGAGGGTCAGCTCGGAGTAGGCCAGTAGCTGGGTGCAGGCCGTCACCCTGCTTTTCCGGCTCCTGGCTCCCTTGGCCACCACCGGGACCTTCCCGCCGGGGGTCAGGACGGTCAATATCTTGTCGCTCTCCTTGGTGTCCACCGCCCGCAGGACGATGCCCTTCACCACGGTCCGTTCTCGCGCCATGTCCGCTCCTCTATGTAGACGGCGGCTGTGCCGCCGTCAGTCCAGTTCCCGGCGTTCCGGTTCGTTTGCGTCCTCATGCTTGCGCAGAAGGTAAAACATGGGCTCCCCGGTATGCCAGAACAGGTCCCAGTAGCCATCCTCCATCGTTCCGTCCTCCTGCCCTTATGGTGGGCAGGAAACCTGTCGGATATAAGTGGTAAGTTGTGGTTACGTCAGGTCCTTTGACATAAACAGGAAATCCGCGTAGGTCCCGTCCTTGTACTTGAAGGCGTGGCGGATGGTCCCCATGACCTGGAACCCCAGCTTCTGATACAGCCCGACCGCCGCCTCATTGGTGGAGACGACCTCCAGCTCCGCCTGCTCATACCCGGCGGCCTTTGCGCTGGTTAAAATCTCCCCCAGCAGCGCGGTCCCGATGCCCATGCCCCAGAATTTACGGTACAGCGTGATCGCCACGCCGCACCGGTGCCGCGTCCGGCTCCGTCCGCCCACTATGTCGAAGGAGGCTGTACCCGCGTGCTCTCCGTTCACCTCCGCCAGCAGCATCAGGCCCGTTTCGGAGGCGGCCCGATTCCGCAGGAAATCCCGCTCCTGCTCCACCGTCATCGTGACCTCCTCCGGTTCCCGCATCAGATTGCGGCTCTCCCCGGCGGTGGCCTTCATGTAAGCTACCAACATCTCCGCGTCGCGCTCCTCCGAACGGCGGATGAGGCAGGGGTTCCCATTTTTCAACAAAACCGTCTTTTCCTGATGATCCATAGTATTTTCGCCCTCTTTCTTTACTGCTCGTCATACCCGAAGGAGCGGATATAATTGACGTTATCCCGCCAGTTCTTCCCACAGGGCTTCCGCCCTGCGGGAACCCTTGATTCCAATCGTTTACGGGCGAAATGAATTCGCCCTACGCAATTCTCCGCTTCGCTCCGAATTGACGCCGCACAGCGGCGGCTCGCTTGCGCTCGCAGGAAAACTGGCATGATAAATCCTGCTGTTTTCTTACTGCTCGTCATATCCAAAACTCCGGATATAATTGACATTATCCCGCCAGTTTTCCTTCACCTTCACCCATGTCTCCATGTAAACCTTGGTCCCCATGAACCGCTCGATGTCCTCTCTGGCGT
>CAJTVO010000209.1 GCA_910579485.1 uncultured Oscillospiraceae bacterium
CCGGGAATACCATGCGTCTTGCACCCGCTTTTGGATGGTTTCCCTCTCCAACTGTGCGAACACAATGCAGATGTTCAGCATCGCCCGGCCCATTGGCGTGGATGTGTCGAACTTCTCCGTGGAAGAAATAAATTCCACGTTGTACTCCTGGAACAGCGCCATCATGTTTGCGAAGTCCAGAATGGAACGACTGATGCGGTCGAGTTTGTAAACAACTACCCTGGCAATCAGCCCGCGCTTGATGTCCTCCACCAGCATTTGAAACTGGGGCCTATCCGTATTCTTGCCGCTGTAACCCTTGTCCGCCAATGTCAAGCACGGAACAAAAATTAAATGTAAATAAACTATGAACACTTCCGAATGGTTTCAACTGCGGGACTACTCGACCTCAGTATCAAAACACTTGGCATATCTGCTAATTAAATCTTCCAGCGCGGTGTGCCCGTTCTCGCAAAGTCGGTTCAGGTTTGTTTCATTTACAATGCCGGTGTCGTGAATCAGAATACCCAGCAGCCGAAGGGCTTCAAAAACCGCTCGTCTGTAATGGTACTCCATTTCACGTCGGTACAGCCACCGGAGATTTCCGTTACAATCTCCCGAATGTTTTTGAGCGTCTACCATTAGGCTGAGTGATGCGAGGATACTGCAAACCCGGTCCTGATAGGCGGCTTCTGTCGTATCGGCAAATCTAATATCCATGGTATTTCACCCCAATTTTATACGGATTAAGGGCCTCTCCGTCCAAGTTCTTGGATGGAGAGGCCCCTGCTTGGGACTATCTGTAATCTGTCCTGCTTGTGTTCACCAACTCACGCAGTATCTCGGTGGCCGTCTGTGGCACAGCGCCGTCAGCACAGACCACCTCAACAAACTGATCTTCCAGCCAGCGCAGATAAGCGTCCGTCCTTCCAACATCCCGCCCCAAGCGGGAGAGGTCTGCTACCAGCAGAAGGTCGATTTTCCCATCAGCCACCGCACCGGAAACCTCGGCCAACCCACGGCGGGAGAAGTCTAACCCGCTGGCCTGTTCAGCAGTCGTGCCCACAACCTTAAAACCGTGCGCTTCCGCATATGCCTCCAGACTGGCCTGTTGAGCCGCCAGCGCGTGTGCGTCAGGGTGTGCGACCCTGCAATAAATCCAGGCTCTTTTATTCTCCATCCTGATGATCTCCTTGCAAATCAAGTATCAGCTTTTTCAGCTCGTCCCGGTAATTCCAGACGGTTTCAATTCGCCCGCCAGGGTGGATGTGGACCTCTTTCAAAACATCCGCCACAATCTCATCGGTAATTTCCTCTACCTCCTGATACTTTCCAAAGGCAGAAACAAAACCGTTCCGCAAGCTACCGTCCGTGTCCATATTCTCCAGCGAGGCCTCCAACTCGGTGATCTGGACAGCGGCATCGTCCCGCTGTTTTGCGGCGGCGGCTTTTGCGGTGAGATATTCCGCCTTGCTGATCTCGCCCAATGCAAAGGATTCATAGAGGCCGCTGACCTGCTGGGAAAGCCGCTGGTGTTTCTCCCGCAGTCCCGCGAGTTTTTTCCTCGTGGCGGTAATATCCTTTTTCCGGCCCTGGCACTGTTCCTCCCATAACCGGCTCAGTTCCACCGCTATCAACGCCTGCACATGAAGCCCTTCGGACACAGTATCCAAAACGTCCGCTTCGGGTATCCTCACCCTGCAAGTATAGGCGGAATTCATGCGAGAAGTACGGCACACGAAATACGGCGCTGACCCCTGTACCCGACTCATGGCATAGCCGCAGGTTGCACAGCGGACTTTTTTCTGCAAGGGATGCCTATGATTTTTGACCGCTCCGCGTTCCAAGGCTCGTATTGCCGCTTGTGCGCGGTCAAATTCTTCCTGAGTAACAATACCCTCATGGGTATCGTCTACAACAATCCAGTCCTCACGGTCAACCCGAACCACATGGGCATGACCGATCCGGTCACGAGTATGCTTCCCATAGACAACCCTGCCCACATACCGTTCATCCCGCAGGATGCCATAAATCAGACCGCCCGTCCAAAAGTTTTCGTCAAACAGATTGTTCCATTTGGTGCGGGTACACCCAGCCGCCCGCTTGTAAAGCATGGGAGTAGGTACGCCCTCCGCGTTGAGCTGCCGTGCAAGCTGTTCCTTCCTCTGGCCGTCCGCCGTCATGCGAAAAATACGCCGCACCGTCTCCGCCGCCTCCGGGTCTATCACAAGGCGGCTTCTGTCAGCCGGGTCCTTGACGTAACCATAGGGAGCAAAAGGGGAAAGAAAGTCTCCCTGCTGGGCGCGGAAACGCTTTGCGCTCCGCACCTTCCGGGACAGGTCCCGGCTGTATAGGTCGTATATGAGGGCCTTAAAGGAGGTTTCCAGGCTGTCAATATCGGCTGGCCGGATGCTGTCAAAGCCATCATTGACGGCGATAAACCGCACTCCCAGGAAGGGGAATACGCTGGAAATGTAGTTGCCGACTGTAAGATAATCACGGCCAAACCGGGATAAATCCTTCACCACGATACATTGGATTTTCCCCGCCCGCACCTGGGCGATCATTGCTTGAAAGCCGGGACGCTCGAAGTTTTTGCCGCTCCATCCGTCATCACAGAACTCGACTACATGGGAATCCGCCAATTCCGGGGTACGGCTGATAACGGCATCCAGCAAGTTTCTCTGGTTCGTGACGCTGTTGGATTCGGTCTTTCCGCTTTCACCTAAATCGTTGTCCTCTGCGGACAGCCGGATATATTTTGCGGTGACGCCACTCATACGGGCACCGCCTCTCCCGCTGCCGCCAACAACCGAAGCAGGGAATTATACTCATCCCGGTAACGGAGCGTAATGCTGACGCGGTTTTCTGCGTCAATCTCCACCCGCTCAATCAGTGCGTGGGCCATGGCCTCCGTCAGCGCGGTTTCTTCCTTGAATTGATCGCAGGCGGTAAGCCAGGGGTTTTCCGTGGTCCGCTGCCGTTCGTCCCTCTGCCGCTGTTCCAGTTCCTCCAACCGGGCCTGCGCCCGCTCCATATCAGAGCGGTACTGCCGCTTCATCTCCGTGTACTCCTGCTCAGTCATCAGCTTGTCGGCGTAATTCTGGTACAAACTGTCATAGAGCATTTCCGCACGTCTGAAAGCCTGCTTCGCGGTGGCAATCTCCCGTTTGGCTTCCGCCTCACGGCTGACCGCCTTTGCGGATTTACTGTACTGGCGCACCAACTTGTCCAGATTTTCAGCCAGGGCGATCTCACGCCGCAAGGTGTCCCAAAGAATTTCAATCAGCTTTGTCTCATGGAAATACTTCTTGGGGCAGGAAGCGGGATGATCGGCATGAGACTGGCAGATATAGACGTAGTAGCGTATCCCCTTGCTGCTGTTCACATTTTTGTAGCGTACCAAGGGCCGCTTGCAGTCCGCGCAGTAGACCAGCTTTCGGAGGATATTGGGGGTGGTCCCCATCGTGTCATATTTCCCCTGCCGCTCGTGGTAAGTGGTTTTGGCTCTTTCAGCCATCTGCTGAACCACCTGAAAGATTTCTTCCTCCACCAGCGGCTTATGGGTATTGCGAACGATCACCCACTCGGATTTTGGTACACGGCAGGTCTTTCTGCCCTCAGAAAGCCCGGATCGTTTCCTTCCCTGCACCATATGTCCCAGGTAAATCTCGCTGGACAGTATGTTCTTAACGGAGCATACATTCCAAATTGTGTTGGCATAGTGTTCGGATTTTGAATTTCCCTTCAAATAGTGATACCGGCCAGGGGAAGGGACGTTCCGCTCGTTCAGCTTCCGGGCAATGCTCTGATAGCTCATGCCGGAGAACCGCCATTGAAACATTTCCCGGACCACCGGCGCAGTCTCCGGGTCCGGCTCAATCCGGTGATGATCGTCAGCGCATTTCTGATAGCCGTAAATCGCCCAGGTTCCGATAAACTCCCCGTTCCGCTGTTTTGCCGCGAATACGGGCAGCAGCTTCCTGGAAATGTCTTTGCTGTAAACCTCGTTGATGATATTTTTCAGCGGCACAATATAGCCGTCCTGGGACCGTTCGGCAGTCAGCGTATCAAAATTATCGTTGACAGCAATAAACCGCACA
>CAJTVO010000210.1 GCA_910579485.1 uncultured Oscillospiraceae bacterium
GGCAGGCACCCGGGAGGCGCGCAAGGCCCCCGGCGCAGGACGGCGGGGGGCCCGCCGCCCGGAGCCGGGGACCGGGGGAGGCCAAAAACGAACAACAAAAGCTGTTTTGTTCAGTCGCGTAGCGATTGAACAATAACACCTTTTTTGTTCGACTTTGGCCGGGGCTCGGGCTGTGACTTCCGAGACGCAGCGCGGCCCAGAAGGCGAAGCGGCCGTCTGAGGCGGCATCCTTCCCGTCCGGCTGCTCCTCCATCGTTTAACCTCCTTCTACTTTATACTTGATATAGGGACGTTATTACGCCACATGACTACCGATAACTTAGCGTCAACCTCCGAAAATATCATGTACAATACGATGGTGAAAACCTATCGTGACGGGTCGAAACAGATACTTTGTGCAACAAAAAGGGTCTTTCGGGAGCCTGGGTGGGAGTCCAATTTGGTCTATTCGTTAAACCAAAGGACCCCCCGCGAGAAGCTGGAAGCGAGGGAGCGAGAAGAGCGGCGTATCCTCTGGGAGATTCGCCAGGCGCGGGAGGGGAAGGTCCTGGAGGGGCCGGACCTTCCGGAGGACTGGGAAGCTGACGCGCCGTGGTGGGATGTGGACCCAGCCTGGTGGACGGAAGCGCAGGCGGCGCGGCGGGACGTGCGGGACCGGGCGATGTCCTGGGAAAGCCTGCAACGGTCCATGCGGCGGGCGCGGGTGAAGGTCCGGGACTACTGCCTGAGCACTGACATGAAATACTTCTGCACCTTCACCCTTGACCAGGAGAAAATAGACCGGTACGACATCAAGGTGATTACAAATAAGCTGAATCGGTGGCTTTCTCACCAGGTCCAGCGGCGGGGTATCGCCTATGTGATGGTCCCGGAGCTCCACCAGGACGGGGCTATCCACTTCCATGGGATGCTGACGGAGGGGCTGGAGGTCGTGGACAGCGGGACGATTATTCCCCGGGGAGAGGACAGGCCCAGGCGTCCACGCTCTGATGAACAGGAACGGGCGTGGCTTCGCGCTGGTGGCCGGAAGGTCTACAATCTGCCTGGGTGGCCGTATGGTTTCACGACGGCCCTGCAACTGGAAGGGTGCTATGAGGCGGCGGTCAATTACGTGTGCAAGTACATATCGAAGGGTCTGGGAGAGTCTCCAGACTATCTTCCCTGCAAGGTCGGCGGTCGCTGGTATTACTCGGGCGGTGCTTTGGGTCGGCCTGATGTGGAGTTTTTTAATTCCAACATGGAGGATTTGCAGGATGCTTTCGGCGGATCGGCACATGCGATTGACCTCAGCCGGTCTCTCTCCGAAGTCGAGATGATCGTTGTTTGGATCACGGCTGCTGGCGTTCCACGTTGACTGAAATAATCGAAAATGCTTGACATATACTGAAATGTGTTATACGCTGTAGACAGGAGGTGGTAACATGTACCACGTTTGGGTCTACAGACATGTGGATGATCCGGCCCGCCCCTGGGTTCTGCTGGGAGAACTCCGGCAGTCTGATGGGGACCATTTGCAGGAGTATGGGACCTGTAAGGCGGCTGAGGCTGTTTGTGCGGAGTACAATGCCCGGCATGGACATTTGGGTCTTCGGTATGAGGTCCAAGCGGCTCTTGGGAGGTCTTCCCGATGAGGTACGTTATCAAATTCAATCCCACGGACCTGGAGCGGCGTTTTTTCGGTGGCCGGTGTGATTACCTGCGGGACGGTGACGGGCAGATTGCAGTGTTCCAGGATTATAACGAAGCTGTCCGGGTGCTCAACTTCCTCAATCAGATTCCGGTCCGGCGGACGTGGGGATATATCGTGGAGGAGGCAAAGTCTCATGTATCTGGTCGAAGTTTGGAAGAGCGTAGAGCCGGATTCTTCGGGGGTTGATCATCGGGATGCGGCCCGCGCCCGATTCATGGGGATGCTGAAGGTTGATGATAGGCATCCCAGGGATTTCCCGTCGCTGATCGAGGCCCAGGCGGTGTCCAATGCCCTGCGGGGTCAGTATGGGCGGGAGGGGTACGACTTCCGGCCAAGGGAGTATCCCTTGTTGGATTTCCAGCTTTAGCTATCTGGAGCAGGTCCCTGCAAGGTTCCCCTGTGTGCCGAAGGTCGAGGAAGATCCCGGGCTTCAGCTGGAATAAGATCAGTCCCCTCGCGCCGATCGGCGCGAGGGGGCTTGTTTTTATCTTCGGTTTATGGCTATAAGGAATATTTCTTCGAGATTGTCGATGGTCCTCCAGCCGGATTCTGATAGCCACTCCATGCAACGGAACTGATCAGCTGTTAGGTCATCTCTGGTGATGCGCAGCGCCCCGAGGAGGCGGCGGAGGTTGTTTTCGGCGCTGATGTCTTTACTCATGACTTGATCTCCTTCGGTTCCCTTTCTTTTTACTGTATCGTGAAAAATCCCTGGGGAATATCAGTATCCACGCTCTTCCAGCTGTGCTTTGCGCAGGTCTGCTAGGTATGTGCTCCATGGAGCCCATCCCCCGAATTCCCGGTGCATCGCGTCAGCTGTTACGACCCATTGTTTCCCAAATTTCCGACAGTCTTTACCTGGTTTAAGCCGACCGTCTTGTATGGCTTTGCGCAGGGTGCTTTGCTCTTTGCCCCAGATCTCTGCGGCTTCGGCGATGGATAACAGGTCCGCAAATGGTCCGCCTTTCATGTCCAGCATGGTTAGTTCTTTTCCCATGGTGCTCCTCCTTTCATGTCCACATTATATCACGGTACCGTGAAATTGTCAGTTGCATTAGTCACGGTACCGTGAAATTTTTTCGTTTCAGGTCGCGGGATCTGCGCGGCTGGTCGTGGCGCAGGCACCGAAGGGCTTTATGCCGTAGGCATGACTGCCGCCGGGCCGCAGGCCCGGAGCCGTTACACCAGGGCTGGACGCGCACCAGAGTGTCAAGGTCCGGCGGCCACCAGGGCCGGATCCAAACCGGCACTACCTTGATCACCAGGCCCCCGGCCCAGACTATCGGCCACGCAGATTTTGAGAGATCTCCCGCCATTTTACATTTTGGGGACTGTCAAGCGCGCGGCAAAAGGCTCGCCCTAGACCACAAGATGTACGCTGATGTCAATTGAAGGGGTGATTTTTCCTATATGTAGGGGGTGATGGTATGACGACGGAATACCTTCTGGATCAGGAGGTTGGGCACGTCTTGGCGGCACTTACGATGCAAAATCGGCTGATTGTTCGGGTGATTTTACATACCGGGATGCGGATTTCTGACGTGCTGGCGCTCAAGACCTCAGATTTGAAGCCGTCCGGCTGGTATACAGAGCAGAAGACGGGAAAACGGAGACGGTATGGACTTCCTGCGCCCCTGTTGGCGGCTATCAAGGCGCAAGCGGGGCCTGTGTGGGCCTTTCCTGGCCGTTTAAGCCCCCTCAAGCACAAAACTCGGCAAGCAGTATGGGCGGACCTTAAACGGGCTTCTAGGGCCTTTAGAATGCCTCAGAACGTGGGCACCCACTCCGCGAGGAAGGTGTATGCCGTGGATTTGATGGCGAAGTATGGCGATATAGAGCGTGTGCAGCGCGCTCTTAACCATGATTCGCCAAGCGTGACGATGATCTATGCGATGGCGGATCAGCTGCTCCAGCGGAAATTGGCGGCACGGGAGCGGCGGTCAGCGCGGCGAAGAAAAGCAGGGCCCAGGATTTGACATCCTGGACCCTGCTTGGTATAATTTTACTTGTAGCACGCGATTCTGAGAAAGGGAAGCGTCCTCCTTGTGATGCGAAAAGACCACCAGTGCTGGAACACTGGTGGCCGTGCGTGCTACTTGCATCGCAGGAACTGTATGCATATCAAGTATAGCGAGAATCCCGGGCCTTGTCAAGGGCCGCGTGTCGAATTTTAGCGGCACTGTCAGCAGGCGGCACCGTAGGGCCGCACCGTCGAGGGGCCCCGGCCCGCCGCCGGCCCGGAGGCGCCGCGGGGAGCACCGCGAATGC
>CAJTVO010000211.1 GCA_910579485.1 uncultured Oscillospiraceae bacterium
CAATCTTGCATACATTTCTAACTATGCTAAAATTGTCTCAGATGGTTGCCTTGACATGGCCCATGATCAATTTATCAGAAAGGATGTTTTACTATGGACTTTATCACAATTGCAAAAAAACGATGCTCCATCCGCAGCTACACCGACCAGAAGGTGGAGCCGGAAAAGCTGGAAAAGATTCTGGAGGCCGCTCATGTGGCCCCCACCGCTGCTAACCTTCAGCCAGTCCGCCTGATCGTAGTTCAGAGCGAGGAAGGGCTGGCGAAGATCGGCAAGGCCGCTGGTATCTACGGCGCGCCCCTGGCCATCATCGTCTGCGCCGACCACAATAAGGCGTGGGTGCGGCCCTTCGACCAGAAGCAGACCGGGGACATTGACACGTCCATCCTGACCGACCACATGATGCTCCAGGCCACGGAGCTGGGCCTGGGCAGCGTATGGGTGTGCTACTTCAAGCCGGATGTTCTGTGCCGGGAGTTTGACCTCCCCGCTAACCTGGAGCCGGTCAACATCCTGGCTATCGGCTACGCTGGTGAGAACTTCGCTGACCCGGAGCGGCACATCCAGACGCGCATCCCGGTAAGCGACCTGGTTTCCTACGAAAAGCTGTAAACGAATCCTGCGGGCGGGTGCATTGGGGAAATGTCCCTATGCACCCGTTTTTTAGCAGTCCTATTGCTCCGATATGTGATCGTAGGTTTTTTCCAAAATCCATCTGATATGTTCATCGGCCAAAGTATAAAACACATTCTTGCCTGCCTTACGACCGTTTACCAACCGG
The DNA here is from genome assembly GCA_910579485.1 of uncultured Oscillospiraceae bacterium. GTDB lineage: Bacteria > Bacillota > Clostridia > Oscillospirales > Oscillospiraceae > Pelethomonas. The sequence continues at coordinate 782 of CAJTVO010000211.1, forward strand.
GCGCTCCGCAGAATACGAAGCTGATGGGATATGGCCGATTCCGTCATCTTCATTTCTCCCGCCAGTTCGCTGACGCACCATTCCCGCTCCATCAAGAGCCACAAAATCCTGATACGGGTATAGTCACCCAGCGTCTTGTGAAGTTCAGATAGTGCGTCCAGTTCCTTTGCGGCAGGCTTTGATATTAAATTTCCTTTGTTCATGGCTATCCCCAATCTTCGACCATTTGACAGATACGGAAGGACAGGATATGATAGAGGCAGAAATGGAGGTAATAGGATGTCCCACTACCATCTTCCGCACAATCACGGGCAGAATATCGAGCGCGTCCTGGAACGGATGCCGCCTCCTGACGGGTTTCAGACAACCGCCGCTATTTTCCAGCAGCTTGGCGACCCGTCCCGCCTGCGTATCCTCTGGCTGTTGTGCCACAGCGAGGAATGTGTGTGCAACATCGCTGCCGCTGTTGGAATGAGCGACCCCGCCGTATCCCACCATCTGCGGATTCTGAAAAAGAGCGGGATCATTGAAAGCCGCCGGGATGGAAAAGAGGTCTACTACACTTTGGCAGACACCACCCAGGCGAAGCTGCTACACCGGACCATTGACGCACTGTTTGAGATCACCTGTCCTACCGATTGATAGAAGAAATGCGCCGCGCTTACGAAAGTGCGGCGCATTTCCTGTTATAGCTTTACTCCTGCGCCGGAGTTTCAAACTGCTTGACCCGCATGGCGCGAATGGCGTTCAGAATGGCGATCACCGAAACGCCCACGTCCGCAAATACCGCCGCCCACATATTGGCGCGGCCCACCGCCCCCAGGATCAGCACCAGGAATTTGACCCCCAGGGCAAAGACGATGTTCTCATTGGAAATGCGGATGGTCTTACGGGCGATCTGCATAATAGCGGCGATCTTAGACGGTTCATCCGTCATCAGTACCACATCAGCGGCCTCGATCGCCGCATCGGAGCCGAGAGCGCCCATAGCGATACCCACATCGGCCCGCGCCAGCACAGGAGCATCATTGATACCGTCACCCACGAAAGCCAGCATCCCCTTATCGCTTTTCTGTGCCAGCAGTTCCTCCACACGGTCTACTTTGTCGGCGGGGAGCAGTTCGGTGTAGGCTCGATCCAGACCCAGGCGGTGAGCCACGTCCTGCCCAACTGCATCCGCATCGCCGGTGAGCATGACCGTCTGGCGAATACCGGCGGCTTTCAGCGTCTTAATGGCAGCGGGCGCGTCTGCCTTGATTTCATCCGCAATCACAATACACCCTGCGTATCTTCCATCAAAGGCCACATAGACCACAGTACCAATAGCGTTGGAGGCCGTATAGGGAATATGCTCCCGCTCCATCAGCTTGGCATTTCCGGCCAGCACCGTCATACCATCAATCACCGCCTGGACACCATGCCCCGCGATTTCCTGCACATCGGTAATACGGCTGTTGTCAATTTTCTTGCCATAGGCTTTTTGGATGGACAGCGAGATCGGATGATTGGAGTAGTCCTCCGCATACGCCGCCAGTTCCAGAAGTTCCTCGTCCGTCATGCCATTTGCTTGAATTTCTGTGACAGCAAAGGAGCCTTTTGTCAAAGTGCCGGTCTTATCGAACACAACGGTTTCCGTGTAGGCCAGTGCCTCCAGATAATTGCTGCCCTTGACGAGTACGCCGATTTTGGACGCGCCGCCGATGCCACCGAAGAAACTGAGCGGAATGGAGATCACCAACGCACAGGGGCAGGAAATCACCAGGAAGGTCAGCGCCCGGTAAATCCAAATACTGAACGCCTGTCCCGTTACCAGCGGCGGCAGGACTGCCAGAGCGAGGGCGGCGAATACCACCACCGGCGTATAGTACCGGGCAAAGCGGGTGATGAAGTTTTCCATGCGGCCCTTTTTGTCGCTGGCGTTCTCAACAAGGTCAAGGATTTTGGCTACGGTGGATTCTCCAAATTCCTTGGTGGTCTGGATGGTTAAAATGCCGGTCTGATTGATGCACCCGCTGATAACCTCCATGCCTGCCTCCACCTCACGGGGCATGGATTCTCCCGTCAGAGCAGAAGTGTCCAGCGTGGAGCTGCCCTTGATAATTTTGCCGTCCAGCGGGACGCGCTCACCGGGCTTGACAATGATGGTGTCACCGATTTTCACGTCCTCCGGGTCTACTTGGATCAGCTTGCCGTCTTTCTCAATGTTGGCGTAGTCCGGGCGAATATCCATCAGGCTGGTGATGGAGCGGCGGGACTTGGAAACAGCATAGGACTGGAACCACTCGCCTACCTGATAGAACAGCATAACGGCCACGCCCTCGGAGTGTTCGCCTAAAATCAGCGCCCCAACGGTGGCAATCGTCATGAGGAAATTCTCGTCAAACACCTGACCATGCAGGATGTTGGTGATGGCTTTCCAGACAATATCCCAGCCGATCACCGCATAGCAGATAAGATAGACCCCCAACTCCGCCCAGCCCTCCAGATGGAGCAGGCCACCGGCGGCGAACAACACCGCCGCCACGATGATGCGGGTCAGCAAATGCTTTTGTTTTTTTGTCATGTTGATACTCTCCTTTCCGCAAGAACACCGGCCACCCAAGGGTAGCCGGTGCTTTTGCACAGTTACGCTTTGACCGTCACATCCGGCTCGATCTTCTTGATGAGTGCCTTGGCCTCGGCCAGCACAGCGTCAAACTTCTCGTCCGGGGCCTCCAGCACCATCTTCTGGCCCAGGAAGTTGACGGTTACACTGGTAACGCCGTCGATCTTCTGGACGGCGTTCTGGATTTTGTCGGCGCAGTGGCCGCAGTCCAGGTCAATGAGCTTAATGGTCTTTTTCATAGCGTTAAGTTCCTTTCTTTGTTGAAATATGTGGTTTGTGGTTGGTTAGACATGGCCGAACGATTAAAAGTCTGTTTAATCGTTTCGCTTTGCAGTATAGCCGCCAGCCCCCGTAAAGTCAATGCTTTTTGGCCCGATATTCCTCTTTGGAGCGCAAAACCTCCTGATTGGATTTCTCCCGGAAAACAAAAACCATTTGGATAAAAAATGCTCCACAATGGAGCGGACAGCAACAGGGAACGTCCTTTATAATGGCCCTCGGTCAAAGCCA
>CAJTVO010000212.1 GCA_910579485.1 uncultured Oscillospiraceae bacterium
ATTTCATGCCCCTATTTTAGCACAGTCTCTTATTTTCGCAAGAGCTCTAATATTTCCCCTGGGGATGGCGCAAGCCGTCCCCATTTTTTTGTTGTATTGACCGGAAAGATTTGGTATACTGACGTTATAATATACAAAAAGGAGGGTCCCCGCTTATGACGGACCGGCACAGCCTTGAGACAGATCAGGTCGTTCAGCAAATGAAGCAGCTTGCCGCGCGGTATCACGCCAAGCGGCTGATCCTGTTCGGCTCCCGCGCCCGCGGAGATGCCGGACCGGGCAGTGACTATGATTTCGCGCTCTGGGGCGTGCCAAAGGACCTGCGGGTCTCGCTGCGGGCCGGGGCGGAGGATATCCCTTCCCTTTTAAAGCTGGATCTGGTGTTTATTTCCGATACCGTCACGCCGGAGCTCCTGGCCAACATACGAAAGGACGAGATCGTCATCATGGACAAGTTGGAAAGCAAGCTTTTGAACTTCAAGCGCGCGCTGACGCGGCTCCAGGATGGGCTGCTCCAGTATGAGCAGAATCCCTGGGATATTGCGCGGGACGGGATCATCCAGCGCTTTGAGTTTACCTATGAGCTGGCGTGGAAAGCGGCCCGGGAATATTTGATGGAGCAGGGGTTTACAGACCTCAACAGCCCCAGGTCCGTCCTGCGGCAGGCCATTGCCTGCGGACTGATCACCGGCAGCGAGGACTGGACCGCCCTGATGGAGGACCGCAGCAGTGCGTCCCATGTTTACGACGAGGGTTTGGCTGTTGAGATCGCCGGGCGCATCCGGGACCGGCACGTGAAGCTGTTTGCGGAGCTGCTGGAGAAAATGGCGGGATAATACGATTTTCCGAAAAAATCAGCATAAAAAGTCAACGAGGCCCCTGCCGCAGCAGGGGCCTCGTTGACCTCCGTAATGCCTGTCGTGAGTTCATTTGCTTGTTCAGCCCGTCAAATCTCCGGGCGTCAGAATATCGCTATAAACGGCGTCCACGCCGCTCTCCAGCAGTTCCCGGGCGGCGGAGGCGTCATTGACGGTATGGACATAAACCGCCACGCCATACTCCTGGGCGATGACCCCATAGGCCGGGTCCCACCAGTCGTCCCACATGGCGATCCCCTGGATTCCATTCTCCGCACAGTACGCGGCCCGCTCCCGGAAAGCTTCGGCGGTTTGACCGAACCCCTCTGCATACAGAGTGTAGATCCGGTGGGGAAAGGGATAGATGTTGTCCAGGCACTGGCGCATAGGGCCGCTGTACAGCTGGATGGCGATCCGCTGGAACAGATCCAGCCGGTCAAGGGCTCTGGCGTCCGCCACCATGGACTGGAACTGGATGAAGATCACATCGGGATCGGTAAATTTCGTGTCGGTGATGATGCAGATATCGGGGTATTCCTCCAGGAGCAGCAGCAGGTCCAGAAAGGAGAGGGGCGTATACACGCCGAAGATCGGCTTGGAGAGAAATTCCTCCCGAGTTGGCACGGAGGCCCCGTTGATCCCCTCCTGCCAGTCGGAGGGCCACCAGTCGTGGCGGAGGACGACCTTGCCGTCCCGGGTCAGGCGCAGGTCGGCCTCGAATACCCGGACCCCCGCCTCATACCCCTCCAGGAAGCCCTCCAGGCAGTTCAGCGGCGCGCTTCCCTCGGTCCACAGCTCCTCAACGGCTCCCATACCGTGGGCGATGACCTGGGTCCCGGTCAGGATATCCGCCGCCGAGAGCCCGCTGCCGGGCGCCGCGCTGTCCGGGACGGCATATTCCGACTCCGGCAGCGCGCCGCCGGACCGGACCGGCACCTGGTTCCGGGCCGCCTCCAGCTGGACCCGCCCCAGCTCCATCCGGACCTCCCGCAGCGCGTCTTCCAGCTGCGCGGCGCGGCGGCCTTCCCAAAAGGCCCATATGGACATGACCAGGAACGCCCCAATGGAGAGGGCGAGGATGGACCGCAAATATTTTGACCGCAGGCGCACCATTGGCGATATCTCTCCCCGCATATCGCTAAGCCGTCAGCTCAGCCGCCGCTCGAAGTTGCGGCTGACGTGGACGCCCTCCTGGACGATGAAGAAGGCGCTGGAATCGATTCTCCGCAGGGCGTCCCGCAGATCCTCGATCTCGTACTTGTTCATGCACACGCAGAGAATATGGGTGTCCTCTCCGGTATAAACGCCCTTGCCCTCCCAGCGGGTAATGCCCCGGTGGAGGTTATTCATAATATACTGGTCCAGCTCCCGGCTGTCCTTTTTGGTGAAGATCAGCACCTGCACCGTGACGCTCTGCCGGTGGGCCCGGTCCAGGGCGATGCCGTGGAAGATGTTGTTGAGCACCGAGTAGATCATGGTGGGGATGTCGTACATCATCCAGCACAGGGCGAAGAGGACGAAGTTAAACACCATGCCGAACTGTCCCACGGTGATCTTGACGCCCTTCTTGGACATATAGAGCCCGATGATGTCCAGCCCGCCGCCGCAGCAGCCGCTGGTCAGGGCGATGCCCGTTCCCACGCCGGAGATGACGCCCCCCAGCAGGCAGCCGGTGAGCACGTCCTCCACGATGGGCGTGGAGGGGATGGGCACGATGCTGAGGAAGACGGTATAGGCGGTGGTACAAAGAAGGGTGTTGCGGAAAAACACGTGCCCCAGGGAGCGGTAGGCGATGATAAACAGCGGGACGTTCAGTACATAATAGATGATGCCCGTGAGGTCGAAGGACAGGGACTTGATGCCCAGCAGCGTCAGCAGAATGCTCCGCAGCAGCTGGCAGAAGCCCATCATGCCGCCGGTGATCAGTCCCGCCGGCACCACGAAAAGGTTGATCCCGATGGAATAAATGAATGCGCCCAGTAGCGCCATGGAGAGTCTTCCCCACCGGCTGTGCATCGCTGTGTTTATCATGGCTCCACACTCCTCTTTTTCAGCAGTTTTCCCCTGCAATTGGAGAGTGTACCAGATTACCAGCTATATTGCAAGTATCTTTTTATCCTTTCCCTGGCCCGGGCCAGTGTCCGGGAGACGGAGGACTTGTGGACCCCCCGCTCCCGGGCGATCTGGGGGATGGACAGCCCCAGGTCGTAGTAGAGATGCACGGCCTCGGCCTGCTTCTCCGTCAGCTCCAGCTCCCGGACCTTCCGCAGGTTGCGGCGCAGGCGCTCCAGCTGTTCGCCGTTGTCCTCGGCGTTTTCCCGCTCCCACGCGGCCAGGTCCCCCAGAAATTCGTTGTCCCTCCGGGTCAGGGCTTTTTTCGGTGTGCCGTTATAATTTGCGGCGGCCATGGGCATGATACCTCCTGTCGTAGTACCTCTCCAAGAACCGGGCGGTCTCCTGGGTATCCCGATAGAGGGAGCTCAGGTCCCGGACGCGCTGCTCCAGCCTGGACCGTTCCGACGGCCCGGCGGTCTTGGCCGCCTCCTTCAGCTCGTTCATCCGCTGCCGGAGGAGCTCCGCGCTGTGCCGGTAGGACGCGGCCATGCGTGCAAGGGTCATCTTGCCACCTCCCCGGCGGACATCCGCCAGAGCGCCGCCTCGTTGGCCATCCAGGTCCCGGCGCAGGCCCCGCAGAGCACCCTGCCCCACATCCGCCAGCAGATCTCGCCCCGGTAGACCGCCCCTCCGCACAGGGCGCACTCCGCCGCCGGGAAGGCCCTCTGGGGGTCCCGGTGCCTCTTATGTATCCTTCGCAAAAAATTTTTCCTCCTAAAATGAAATTTTAGGTTGACAAATCGGAGAAAGTCTGCTATCATACACTTCGTTGCTAATCGTGCTGGTATAGCTCAGTTGGTAGAGCAGCTGATTTGTAATCAGCAGGTCGGGGGTTCGAGTCCGTCTACCAGCT
>CAJTVO010000213.1 GCA_910579485.1 uncultured Oscillospiraceae bacterium
CAACTGAGCTACACCCACCAGATACACGGTGTTCGACCTGAGAAAAATGGCACGCCAGAAGGGATTCGAACCCCTGGCCTGCTGCTTAGAAGGCAGCTGCTCTATCCAACTGAGCTACTGGCGCATATATGGAGCGGGTGACGAGAATCGAACTCGCATCCCCAGCTTGGAAGGCTGGTGCCCTGGCCATTGTGCTACACCCGCATGCAGGGCCCGGCGGACCGTTTTCCCCATCGCAATCGTCAGCTTGTAAATATTAGCACGAACTTCGCCGTTTGTCAATATCTCTTTTCAATTTTTCATAAATTTTTCCTGAATGGAAAAGAGCGGCAAAAAAGTATGGAAAATCGCAAACAGCTGTGCTATCATAAGAGGAGATATCGTATAAGGAGGCTTCGCTGTGACCCTGCTCAATTCTTTGCTCCTGGGACTCATCCAGGGCGTGGCAGAATTTCTGCCCATTTCCAGCTCCGGCCACCTGTCCATCGCCCAGAATCTTCTTGGTCTGGGCCTGGAGGGCGCCGACGACGTATTCTTTGACGTACTGCTCCACCTGGGCACCCTGGCGGCGGTATTTGTTGCCTATTGGGTGGATATCAAGGAGATGGTACTGGAATTTCTCCAGATGATCGGCGACGCCGTTCACGGGGGAAGCTCTCAGAAGAAGATCCCCTCCGCCCGGCGGCTGATCCTGCTGATCGTGGTGGGCACCCTGCCCCTGTTTCTGATCCTGCCCATAAAGGACCACGTGGAAGCCCTGTACGGCAACACCTTCTTTGTGGGCGGCGCGCTGCTGATCACGGGCCTGCTGCTGTATTTCTGCGACCGCATCCGGAAGGGCCGGAAGAACGAGCGCACGGCCACCATGGCCGACGTCCTCCTGGTGGGTGTCGGCCAGGCCATCGCCACCTGCCCGGGCATCTCCCGGTCCGGCATGACCATCTGCATGGGCTGTTTCCGGGGCTTTGACCGGCGCTTCGCCGTGCGCTTCGCCTTCCTGCTGTCCATCCCCGCCGTGCTGGGGGCCAACATCCTCCAGATCAAGGATGTGGTGGAAGCTGGCGGCATTGATGTGAAGCTGATCCCCGGCTACCTTCTGGGCGTGGCGGCGGCGGCAGTCAGCGGCTACCTGTCCATCCGTCTGGTGCGTATGGTGGCGGACAAGGGCAAATTCGGCGCGTTCGCCTACTACTGCTGGGCCGCGGGAGCCATCACCGTGATCCTGAGCGTCCTGCGGGCGCTGAACATGCTGCCCTGGCTGAACCCGGCGGCCTGACGGACGCGAACAAAGGAGGGTCACATCATGGCAAAAGAACTGTGGGACGCCTATGACCGGGAGGGGAACCTCCTGGGCTTCGACCTGGTCCGGGGCGAGCCCGTGCCCGAGGGCGTGTACCATCTGGTAGTGGAGGTCCTCGCCGTAACGAACGACGGCCGGGTCCTGCTCACAAAAAGGCACCCGGATAAGGCCTGGGGCGGCTGCTGGGAGTACACCGGAGGCTCGGTAGTAAAAGGGGAAACACCTGTGGAGGGCGCGCTGCGGGAACTCCGTGAGGAAACGGGGATCGCCGTATCTGCCCAGGACCTGCACCCGGTCTATGTGGATACCTGGCCGGAAACCGCAGGGATGGGCGCGGGCTCCTCCATCTATCACAGCTTTGTGACATTCTTCGACCTGTCAAAGCAGGCCATCCGCCTCCAGGAGGGCGAAACGGTGGATCACAAGCTGCTGCCCTACGAGTCGTTCAAGCGCTTCCTGCTGGAGGACCGGTTTGTGGACGTTGTCCGCCGCCGCTTCCTGGACCACCAGGAGGATTTTGACCGCATCATCACGGAGCATTTCAAATAAAGAGGGAGAACCATGGCAACGACACGAAAGAAAACCACATCCAACGCCCGGAGCGGAACCAAGACCGGCGGCTCCCGGTCCGGGACCGCTTCCCGATCCCGCGCCTCCGCCAAGAACGCCAAGCGCCCCATCCGCCGGGAGGTAGGCGGCATGGTCATGCTGCTGCTGGCCCTGATCGTCCTGGTGAGCTACTTCACCGGGGACGGCTGGCTCATCAACCTAATCCCCAGGGCCTGCAAGGGCCTGTTCGGCGTGGGGTACTACCTGATGGTCCCCGCCCTCATGGCGGCGGCCTGGGTGCTGATCGGCCACCGGGGCCGCCCCGTGGCCCTGCGCACGGCCTGCGCCCTGCTGACGCCCTACCTCTTCGGCGGCGTGTGCCACATGCTTTTCTGCAAGCTGGACCTCTCCGACGCGGCCAAGCTGTTCCCCACCCTGTGGGAGACGGGCTTCACGCTGGAATCCGGCGGCGTCCTCTCCGGGGGCACCGCCCACGGCTTCATGGCCGTGCTGGGCAAGCCCGCGTCGGTGATCGTCTTCCTCGTACTGCTGCTGGCCCTGCTGATGGTGGTGGCCCAGGTGACCCCCGCCATGCTCATCGAGCTGTGGCGGGAGCGGGAGGACTACGACGAGGAGGATTACCCCGAGCCGCCCCCCCGCCGCCAGCCTCAGCCCAAGCCCAAGCGCGCCCCCAAGCAGACCGCCCAGGCTCCCGTTATCGACATCCCCCTGGACGGCACGCCTCTGGGAGGCCCTCCGCCCCAGCCCCAGCCTCAGCCCGAACCCCTGGTGACAGCCGGAACGGAGAAAAAGAGCTTCTTCCGTCCCCGTGAGAAGGAGCAGCTGACCCCCGCCGACCTCCTGGCCTCCCAGGTCCCCCAGGAGCCCGTTCCCGAGCCCGTCCCGGAACCCGCCCCGGTCCCCCGGTCCCCCGTACCGGCTCCCTCGCCCATCCCACAGCCGGAACCGGAGCCACTGCCGGACCCCGCGCCGGACTTCCAGCCCGAACCCGAACCGGACTCCGCGCCCGTCCCTCCGCCTCCGGAGCCCGCCCCCCCGCCTCCCGCGGAGGACCGCCGGAAGAAGAAGAGCGCCGCCGAGGCCCTGGAGGAGGCCACCGCCCAGGTGACGGCGGAAATCGCCAGCTCCATGGCCTCCGGCGGGGACTCCTACGGCTATCCCCCGGTGACCCTTCTGGAGGAGAACCTCCAGGACAACTACATCGAGGCCGGGGCGGAGCTGCGCTCCACCGCCCAGCGCCTGGCGGATACCCTCCGCAGCTTCGGCGTGGACGCCGCCCCTGGAGACGTGATCCGTGGCCCGGCCATCACCCAGTACGAGTTCACCCTGGCCCAGGGGGTGAAGCTCAGCAAGGTGACCAACCTGGCCGACGACATCGCCCTGGCCCTGGGAGCCAGCGGCGTGCGCATCTCCCCCATTCCCGACAAGAGCTCCGTGGTGGGCATCGAGGTCCCCAACCGCACGGTGAGCCCCGTGCTGGTCCGGGACGTGATCGAGTCCAACGTCTTTATGAGCCACAAGTCCCAGGTGGCCTTCGCCATCGGGCGGGACATCAACAACCGGGACGTGGTGGGAGACATCGCCCGGCTGCCCCACCTGCTGATCGCCGGTACCACCGGCTCGGGCAAGTCGGTGTGTACCAACTCCCTGATCATCAGCCTGCTCTACAAGTCCGGCCCCGAGGACGTGCGCTTCATCATGGTGGACCCCAAGATGGTGGAGCTGGCTCCCTATAACGGCATCCCCCACCTGCTGATCCCCGTGGTCACCGACCCGAAGAAGGCCGCCGGAGCCCTCCAGTGGGCGGTGTACGAGATGATGAAGCGCTACAAGACCTTCTCCGAGCTGGGGGTCAAGAAGCTGGAGGAATACAACGCCCTGGCCCTTCAGCGGGAGGAGGTGCCCCACATGGCCTCGGTGGTGGTGGTCATCGACGAGCTGG
>CAJTVO010000214.1 GCA_910579485.1 uncultured Oscillospiraceae bacterium
GCTGGTTCTCCGCTGCAAACGCACTGACTACATGATACGCTTTATGGCTATCCGTTTTACTGCCGCGAATGGGCTTCCCGTCTACAGCAATTACACTGCCCTCTTGGCGGTGGCATCCCAGCCAGTCATACAGGCATTCTGACAGCGCTTCGGGCTTGATCCTTTCGAATACTCGCCGAAACGTGTCGCTATCCGGTATTCCGTGAGGCAGTTCCAGGAATTTCTTCAGCCATTCCTCTCTTTCCTTCCCAAATTCCTCCATATCCGGGAAGTCCTCTCCCCCGCACACTACCGTACATAGTCCTATGATAATGATGTCTTCCAGCTTGTGCAGGATATGCCCGCCATTTGTTCGCCGGGGATCTTCTATCTGCTCTAAGCTCGATTTTAATCTTTTTAATTCCATATTCCTGATTATATCTCTTTTTGGCAAAATTTCAAATGCTGTTGCCCTGGCTATAGTAATGACTGCCCTTGACAAACAGCAGGGGATATGATACAAATAGGATACTCACGAGGGAGTAGTGGCGGGATTTTCCGCGGCAAGTCAACATACTGGCCCTGCGGGCCTGGCTTGCCTTAATGAACGAGACTCATGTACGGCGCATGGCTGTGCGTGGGAGGTTTTGGTCAGGCATGGCGGTGCCTGACCGTTTTTTTGCCGGCGGAGGCCGGCGGAAGAAAAAATAGATGGAGGACATTCAAATGGGATTCGCGGAGCTTTTTCTGATTGGCGTGGGACTGAGCATGGACGCCTTTGCGGCGGCTATATGCAAGGGGCTTGCTATGCCCAAAATGCGCTGGAACCGGGGGGTGGTAGTCGCGCTGTTTTTCGGCGGCTTCCAGGCGTTGATGCCGCTTTTGGGCTGGGCTTTGGGGCGGCAGTTTGAGCAGTACATCACTAGCGTCGACCATTGGATCGCCTTCCTGCTGCTTGGTTGGATCGGTGGCAAGATGATCTGGGATGCCCTCCACGGCAGCGGGGGGGAGATGCCGGCGCAGGATGCGTTGGATGTAAAGGAGCTTTTCGTGTTGGCGGTGGCCACCAGTATTGACGCGCTGGCAGTGGGGATCACCTTCGCCTTCCTGCAGGTGGACATTCTTCCGGCGGTTGCGCTGATCGGGTGCACTACCTTCGCCATTGCCCTGGCGGGCGTGTGGATTGGGCAGCGGTTCGGCAGCCGGTTTAAGGACCGGGCCGCTTTAGCTGGCGGGATGATTCTGTGCTTGATCGGGCTGAAAATCCTGCTGGAGCATTTGGGAATGCTGGGGTGAGGCGGGGCTTATCCATACATAACAGGTATCTCTTTGGGCTCGCTGTCGCCTGATTATAAGTGGATGGCGTATATATCTCCCCCAAATTATTTTCAAATAAATGCTACCACATCCACCTGAACCTTTTCTCCAAGATGAGTCATCTGCTGGTAAGGCTTTGGGGTGTAAGTCTTTTTCTCCTTCTCCTGCGGGAATATCCCCAGCATGCGCATAACTCGAAATAAGCTCTCAGGCCGGCGGGTATAGCCATGCTGTTTCAGACGATGCCATAGCCCCACCCAGGCCAAGCTGTGGATTGCGGCGGCGCATATCCCGGATCAGTTTCAGCCCCGCTTCGGTATGCTGGTTTGGATAACTGTGAGGACGCTAAAAATGATGGGCAAAAGATTCCACACTTCCATCCCAGCAGGCCCGCCAAGAGTAGGTATTATTTCCGAGCTTAAAGCTCGGAAATAATACATTTGATGCAAGCCGTTTTGCTCGCCGCTGTAAACAGCGGCAACCGCAAAACATGGCAAATATTCCTTCCGGCCTTTCGGTTCGGAAGTAAGAAGCTGTACCAATAGGTGACGGTATGCAGATTGGCGAGAAAATTTTTTGTCTGGCAAGGAAGAAACTCGCAGGAATCCTGACGGATTTCAAGCGTTTCTGACGCAGCCAGACGAAACATTTTCCGTCAAGATACGTGCCGGCACCTATTGGTACAGCTTCTAATATTAAGATCGGTTCTTACTGGCACGGGTGACGCCGTGTTTCCCTGTGAAAACCCACCGCCCACTTGACAAACCCGCCGTTTCCCGTTATACTACTACCAGTCAACGCAATGACGGGAAAGAGTAGCGCCCTCCCATTCTGCACAGAGAGCCTCCGATGGGTGGAAGGAGGAGAGAATGAGGGCGTGAATACATCCCCGAGCAGCGGACCGAACCCGACCGCGCCTTGAGCGCAGCGCAGTAGGCTCCGCCGGGCGCGCCCGATACAGCGCAGGGGTCCTGCCGGGGACTCCGTGAGGCCGTTTTCTGTGAGGAGGCGGCGAATCAGAGGTGGTACCGCGAGTTTTCGCCCTCTGTCCTGTTGGGACGGGGGGCGTTGTTTTATTGACAGAAGGACGGTGAAGGGAGCGGCATATGCTGGAAAATAAAATCCGGACTCCGGAGGAGACGGAGGCCTATCTCCGCGAACTGAAGGAGTGGATCCACACACAGGAGGAGACAGAGGCGGAGGAAATGTCCGCGTTTTTCACCAAGCGTCTGGCCCGCTACGAGGAAGTCCATTTGGGGAACTGGGGAGAGCTGTACGCCCATATCGCGGACTTCTTCGACGATGGGCTGGAAACTCTGCTGGACATTGGCTGCGGTACCGGGTTGGAGCTGGAGGCTGTCTACCGCCGGTTTCCGGACGCGGCGCTCTCCTTTGAAACGTTCCACCACTTCTCCTATGAGAAAAAGGGGCAAATCTACGAAAAGCTGTTTCAGTCACTGAAAAATGGCGGATATTATATGGAGTGCGACTATGTCGCCTGCTGCCAGGAGGAGGAAGACCTCTGCATGGAACGGCTGGCCCGGGCGCGGCGGAGAAGTACGCTGCCGGAGGATGTCTTCCTCCACATCGACACCCCGCTGACCCTGGAGCATCAGGTGGAGCTGATGGAGCGGGCCGGGTTCCGTGTGCGGGTCCTGCATCAGAACGAGGGGACTGTGGTTTTCCGGGCGGATAAAGCGGAGACGCAGAGGGGAAAGCGAGGCATTTTATGAGCATGATTATCCGAAAAGGCACGGCTGAGGACCTGGACGCGGTGGAAAAGCTTTACGGCGAGGTCTGCGGCCACATGGCGGCCACGGTCAACTATTGCGGCTGGAAGCGGGACGTCTACCCGGCCCGGCAGGACGCGGAGGCGGGCATACGAGAGGGGACCCTGTTTCTGGTCGAAGAGGACGGCGAAGCGGCCGGCTCCTTCATCCTGAGTCCCAGGCAGGAGGCCGCTTACGCCGGAGTGAAATGGCAGGCGGACCTGGAGGAGCGGGACGTACGGACCATTTATACATTCACCGTAAGCCCCCGGCGGCGCGGGCGCGGCGTGGGACGGGAAATGCTCGCCTACGCGGTCCGCTGTGCGGAGGAGCAGGGCGCCAGGGCGCTGCGGCTGGACGTATACGAGGGGAACCTCCCGGCCATACGGCTGTATGAATCCGCCGGGTTCCGATATGTGGACACCGTCAGCCTGGGGCTGGAGGAAATCGGATTGGACAGGTTCCGGCTGTATGAAAAGCTGCTGGGACAAGCGCCTGACGAAGCGAAGCAGTTAAAATAAATATTATCATGATAAAGGAGTAACAACAATGCAGCTATACGAAGAACTGGCGGCCCGGGGGCTGATCGCCCAGGTCACCAACGAGGACGAAATCCGCGAGATGATCAACGCGGGCAAGGCCACCTTCTACATCGGCTTTGACTGCACCGCTGAC
>CAJTVO010000215.1 GCA_910579485.1 uncultured Oscillospiraceae bacterium
CCCTCCACGGTCCTGATTTCCCGCGCAATAACGGTGGTTCCCGGCTCCACATCGGACAGCACGATCTCTCCGGCCTTGTCGGTATAATAGATCCCGTCGTCGGGGCCTACCGCCGCGCCGCTGCCGTCGATGACCTTGAAGGCGACGCCGGACAGGGGTTCATAGTCCGTGCCCTCGATGTACTTTCGGATGACGAGGGTAGTGCCGGGGGTATTGTAAAAATGGAGCGTCTGGACGTCGTTGGGGTTGACTACCACCGTCTGGGTCTTCTCCGCCGGATCAATGGTGTACCCAGGGATGGTCTTGACCTCAGTGACCACCAGCGCACCCACAACGCCGTTGATGGTGATTTTCCCATCCCGGTCCGTCATATAGATGCCGTTGCTGCTGATCTGTCCGTTTTCATCGGGGACAAACTCCCCGGTGGCAGTAGTCACCTTAAAGGTAACGCCGGCCAACGGCTTGTTGGTGACAGAATCTCGTTTGTCGATGACCAATGTGCCCGCCTTGGAGTTGGTCACCACCACAGTTTGGGTGTCCCCATTGGCCCCAATGACCACATTGGTGCTGGGAGAATCCATGACATAGCCTGCCGGAGCCTTGATTTCAGAAAGTACATAGGCGCCGGGCGCGAGATTGGTGATCCGGATTTCGCCCTGGGAATCGGTAGTAAAAATGCCGTTCTGGGTAAGCGTACTGGAGCCAATCACACCGTCCAGACCCACTTCGCAACCGGCCGCTGTGGTGATGCGGAACTCCGCCCCGGGGAGCGGCTTGTTGGTGGCGCTGTCCCGTTTCTGGACAATGAGCTGGCCCTTGGGCTGGTTTTTCATGGTTACGCTGACCGTCTTGCCAGCCTGGATCACCACAGTCTGGGACTGGGTATCAATGAGGAATCCCGCCGGCGCCTTGGTTTCCGTGATGACCACGCTCTTTCCGGGCGTCAGGCCCTCGATGCGCACCTCGCCATTTTCGTCCGAACGGTAAACGCCGTTGGAATCCCCAATGAGGCTGCCGTCCGAGTAGGCCACCTTGAACTCCGCGTTCGCCAGCGTTACACTGGGGTTGACACTGCACACCTTCCGAATGAGGAGAGAGCCGGTGGGCTGGTTGCGGAACTCCAGGGTCTTGGTCTCGTTGGACTCGATCTTGACCGTCTGGGGCACATCGTCTAAAATGTACCCAGGCTTTGTCCGGGTCTCCTTGACCACCAGCGTGGTCCCCGGCATGATGTCGGACACCAGGATGGAACCCGCGCTGTCGGTGGTGAAGTAGCCGTTGCTGTTGCCCACAACAGCGCCGTCGCTGGTGGTGATAAAGAACTGAATATCACTCAGCGGCTCGCCGGTGATGCTGTCCACCTTTTTGACCAGGAGGGACCCGTACTTGCTGTTGGTGAAGGTGAGGGTAATGCAGTCCTGCTCCTTGCCACTGATGTAGGCAGTCTGCGGGGCGGTGTCCATGACATAGCCGTGGGGGGCGGAAATTTCTTCCACCACATAAGTTCCAGCATCCAAGCCGGTGATCACGATATTTCCGTTGCTGGAGGTCTGATACTCCCCGATGATGGTGCCGCCGCTGCCGGAGGTCCCGCCCAGGTAGCGGACGCGGAACCAGGCGTTCGCCAGAGGTGCGCCGGTATCCGAATCAATTTTCCGGATGACCAGGGCGGATTTTGGGATGTTCTCAAAGGTCACTTCCACGGAGGTGTCATGCTCAATATAGATGGTCTGCTCGGAGGGCTCTTTGAGCATGAACCCTGCCGGTGGCTCTACCTCGACGATTTTGTACCAGCCCGTGTCCAGGTTGTCCAGGTGGATGATGCCGTTTTCATCGGAATAGTAGTAGCTGTTGGTCAGCTGCTGATAGGTGCCGTTCTGGTTCTTGTCCTTGGAGACCCAGATTTCAAATTTAGCGCCCTTGATCCCGTCCCCGACGATGGAATCCACCTTATAGATGGTGAGTCCGGGCTTCTTTTCGTTCTCGATGGAGACCTCGGTGGTCTTGCCGGGGCGCAGGTAGACCTCATGGGGCGTGGGGTCCAGGATGTAGCCCGCCGGGGCCTGTTTTTCCGTGATGATGTAATAGCCTTCGGTGAGGTGCTTCTGAGGCACAGTGATCGTGCCGTCCGCACCTACGGGGAAGTCACCGATCTTCACACCTGCCTTGGTCTTGACCTCAAAAATAGCGCCAGTCAGGTGCTTGCCCGCAATATCCACCTTCACGATTTTCAGGGTGGGCCGCTGGTAGTTCTGGAACTCCACCTGGGCCTCCTTGTTGGGGAACAGGGTCACGGTCTGAGGCGTGGTGTCCAGAATGTAATTCTCCGGAACGCTCTGCTCAGTGACAGTATATACCCCCGGCAGGAGATCGGTGATGACCACTTTCCCATCGGGCCCCGTGGGCTTAGTGGTGATAGTGGGGCCGTCCGCGCCCCGCAGGGTGAAGGTCACGCCTTGAATGGGATCGCCGGTATCCTTGTCCCGTTTGCTGATAATCAAACTGGGCCGCCTGTCATTTTGCAGATGGATCTCGGCGGTCTTGCCCGGGGACAGCTCCACATGGTATTCAGTGGTGTCCAAAATGTGATCGGGCAAGGTGGCGGTTTCCACCACGGAGTAAATTCCAGGCTCAAGGCCCTCCACCAGAATCTCACCGCCGTTCTGGGTAGTGCGGTCGATGGAGTGGCTGGCGTCCCCTATCGGAGTGATCTTAAAGGTAACACCATCCAATGCAGACCCGTCCGCGCTGGTTTTGATCAGCCGCAGGCCGGGCTTTTTTGTATTGGTGAACACAAATTCGGCGGTGTCGTTGGCTCGCAGGTGGATGATGCGCTGGGCGTTGTCCACCACATAGCCGGGGCACTCCAGCTCCGTTACCTCGTAGGAGCCGGCGGGGAGATTGCTCAGGTCGATCTCGCCATTTCCGTCCGTGACAAACTCCTGGGGGCCGTAGCTGCCGTCGATGGCCCGGATGCTGAACTTCACACCAGGAATGGTTTTGGACGGGTCAGAGCTGTCAACCTTCACCAGCTTCATGCCGGGCTTGGTATCATTGAAGAAAAACAGCTCCTTAATGCCACAGCCAGCAGTCAGCTCAATCTCCTGGGGAGCGGTGTCCTTGATATGGCTGTCGTCCCCGGTGTCCACCTCGACTGCCCGATAGGTGCCCGGCTCGATGCCGGTCAGCAGAATCTCACCGCTGGCGTTTGTCTCATAATGCCCCAGAGAAACGCCGTCCCGGAAAATCTCAAAGGTGACGTTCGCCATGGGCCTATGGCTCTGCCGGTCATATTTCACGATTTTCAATCCGACTTTTGCCAAATTCTTAAATACCAGGGGCCCAGCGGGGATGGGATTGCCGTTGGCGTCCAGCTCCAGCTTGATCTGCTGGACCTCGGTGGTAGGCTCGTAGTTGGGGGGCGGGACCAATTCCGTTACAGCGTACTCACCAGGCTTGATATACTTCCCGGACGCCTCGGTGGGGTCCCACCACTGGACGCTCTCCAACACGCCAGCTTCATCGGTGTCAAACTCATACACGCCGTTGGTGACGGAGCTGAACTTGAAGGTGGCGGGGCCGACGCCGGTGTTGGTCAGAGCGTCCCTCTTGAACAGAAGGGCCTTCCCCGGCTCAGGGATGCCGCCGTTTTCGATCCCGTTTGCCGGTCCAACCTGGACTGCTCCCGCCGCCGTGCTGTTCTCTGGCGCTTTGCAGGTTACGGT
>CAJTVO010000216.1 GCA_910579485.1 uncultured Oscillospiraceae bacterium
ACCCCCGTAATGAAGGAGGATTCTCAAGGAACGTAGTTCCTTGAGTGACCTTTTGCTTCTTTTCGTTCACACGAAAAGAAGGCCCCGCCCCGGCAGGGGCGAATCTAACTGTTAGAAACAAGCGGAAGCGGCCCCGCAGGGGCCGCAGAAAAAATCACCCCTCATCTCCAAAGCTCATATTGGCAAATATCCTCTCCATCCGCTCGTTGGGAAACCTCCGGTCCACAAACTCCCAGAAGGGACCGGCAGGAGCCTCGCCCTCCCTGCGTGAGGCCCAGCGGGCCACCGTGACGCAGGAGACGATAACGTTGACGATCATGAACACCGTCAGCGCCCAGGTCAGGGGCCTTCCCGCTTTACTTGGGATCTTCAATATCCATTTTGCCATCCGGGGATACAGGTCCTTGATCCACACGATGCCCAATATCCCCCAGAACACAGAATAAGTAAAGCATATCCGCCCGTTGAGGTTCAGCGGAATATTGCTGTAGTCCCAGGACCTCGACCCCAGCAGCATCTCCTGGCCCCAGGAGCAGGCGTACTCCAGCACGCTGCCCACGACAAAGCCCCCCAGGAAGGACCAGATGCGCCCCTTGTTGCGGTACTTATAAAGAGTCAGCGTCAGGAACACCGCCCCCGCGCCGTAGAGCAGGTTGAAGGGCCCGTAGACCAGCCCCCGGCGGCTCTCGATGACGCCGTACCGGGCGTAGGCCCACATCATCTCGATGATGACCCCGGCGAAGCTGCCCACGATGCACACCAGCAATATCTTATAAATATTGATCCCCTGGGCGAAGTGGTCCGTGCGCCGCTCCTCCAGGTCGATGCCCGCGTTGGCGGGCGGGTTGGGGACGTACCACTTCCGGTCCCGGCTCTTGCGCACGTCCCGGACCCGGGCGCTCAGCTCGTCCTCCAGGCCCACCACTGACTGATAGGACTGGGCCAGAGCCCTGGAGGTCTGGTGGAGGCGGTCCAGCTCCCCCTGGACGCCGTCCAGCAGGGCCTGGGTCTCCTCCGGAGGCTTGCCGTTGGGCCATTTGGGCCCCAGGGCCTCCTCCGCCAGGCGTTCATAGTAGCGTTTCTCCAGCGCCTCTCCGGCGCGCTCCACCGCCGGGTGGACGGCGGCGCACAGCGCCTCCAGCTCCGAGGTCTCCGGCGTAAGTTCCAGCTTTTCTTCCGCCGCCGGGGCGGTATGATTTTCCATAGCGGTCTCCTCCGTCGCTTCAGTATGGAGTATACTTTACCCTGCCGGAGGGAAAATGTCAACCGCCGGTTCCCCTCCCTTCCGTCAATTTAGCCATTCCCCAACTTTTCCGGCGGGGTGACGTTGACATAACGATGTGGAAAACACTGTGGATAATGTGCAAAACCCTGATGGTGCCGGCACTGCCGCCGGTCCTGTCGGATTATGCCCCCTGATGGGGCAGTCACTTTTGGGGGAGTTGTTTTGGTTTTTTGCAATTTCGGGCCCGGCGCGCCGCCCTTGACAACCGGCCCCTTTCATGGATAATATAAGGAAACGAAACCACATCCCTTCCCGCTGAAAGGAGCCTCCTATGGACATTATTGCCGCCATTTCCACAGCCCCCGCCCTCTCCGCCATCGGCATCGTCCGGGTGTCGGGGGAGGGCTGCTTCGCCCTGTGCGACAAGATATTCCGCCCCCTGTCGGGCCGGGCCTTTTCCGCCGCCCGTCCCCGGGAGATGATCCTGGGCCGCCTGCTGGACCGGGAGGGCGCTTCCATCGATTCCTGCCTTGCCGTCCGGTTCCCCGGGCCGGGGAGCTACACCGGGGAGGACTGCGCCGAGTTCCACTGCCACGGCTCCCCGGTGGTGCTGGAGGAGGCGCTGGCGTCCCTTTTTGCCGCCGGGGCCCGGCAGGCGGGGCGGGGGGAGTTCACCAAGCGGGCCTTCCTCAACGGCCGGATGGACCTGACCCAGGCGGAGGCGGTGATCGACCTCATCGAATCGGAGACCGCCCAGGCCGCCCGCAACGCGGTGGAGCAGCTGGGGGGCGCGCTGGGCCGGAGGCTCCGGCCGGTCTACGACGCCCTGCTGAACATTGCCAGCCAGTTTTACGCCGTGGTGGACTACCCTGACGAGGACATCCCGGACCTGGGCCGGGAGGAGACGCTGGAGGCCCTGACCCGGTCGGAGACGGCCCTGACGGCCCTGCTGGCCACCGCGAACCGAGGCCGGGTCCTCCGCCGGGGCGTGCCCACGGTCATCCTGGGGAAGCCCAACGCCGGTAAGAGCTCCCTGCTCAACGCCCTGGTGGGCTACGACCGGGCCATCGTCACGGACGCGGCCGGGACCACCCGGGACACGGTGGAGGAGAAGGCAACGGCGGGCGGCGTCCTGCTGCGGCTCATCGACACCGCCGGTATCCGGGACGCCTCGGACCCGGTGGAGCGCCTGGGGGTGGAGCGGGCCCGCCGGGCGGCGGCGGAAGCGGAGCTGGCCCTGCTGGTGCTGGACGGCTCCCGGCCCCTGACGGAGGAGGACCGGGAGGTCATCCGGACGGCCCAGGCGGTCCCCCATGTGATCGCGGTGCAGAACAAGTCCGACCTGCCCCGGCAGTGGGACCCCGCCTCTCTGGAGGCGGGGCTGGGACCGGCGCTGTCCCTCTCCGCCCGGGAGGGGCAGGGGCTGGAGGACCTGGAGGCGGCCATCGCCCGTCTTTTCCCAGAGGACGGGACGCCTTGCGGGGAGATACTGACCAACGCCCGGCAGGGGGAGTCCCTGTCCCGGGCCCTGGCGTCCCTGCGGGGGGCCCGGGCCGCCCTGGAGGACGGCCTGACGCCGGACGCGGTCCTCTCCGACGTGGAGCGGGCCATGAACGCCCTGGGGGAGGTCACCGGGCAGACCCTCCGGGAGGACTTGACCGCGCGGATTTTCGAGCGGTTCTGCG
The DNA here is from genome assembly GCA_910579485.1 of uncultured Oscillospiraceae bacterium. GTDB lineage: Bacteria > Bacillota > Clostridia > Oscillospirales > Oscillospiraceae > Pelethomonas. Next base: position 2,911 of record CAJTVO010000216.1, read on the forward strand.
TAGGAAAATAGGGGGCATTATCTTTTATAAAAAAGTCCGCCGTCCGGCATCTCTCCGGGCGGCGGATCATTCCTTATCCTGAAACAGTTTGTAGGGTTCTACGCCCAAGGCGCCGGCAATGGCGAAAACGGTATCCAAAGAGACCGCGCAGTCGGCGTTCTCGATCCGGCTGAGATGGTTGCGGCTGATCTCCACAAGCTCGCTCAGTTTTAACTGGGTCAATTTCCGGCGGTTACGGTAGAACGCAATATTCTGTCCAAGATTTTGGTAATAAGATTCATAAATCAACTTCATCGGCTACTCCTCTCTTACATTTTATTATAGCCGGGCAAGAGGAGTATGTAGTCAACACACAATATATTCTTTGCTACTTGTAATATCACGTAAAATATTTTATAATGGGCATATGCACCAATATAATGATAGGAGAAACGTTATGACACAACTGGAGCAGAGTAAAAGAGCCTACGCGACCTTGGTGGGGCGGGTGGACAGTATTATTACAAAATTGGAAAAATCCGCCGCAGAACATGACTTTGACAGCGCTTCCGCTCTGTTCATCGCCAAGGAGTTGACTGGAGCGTTAGAGGAAGCAGAGGATATCTTTCTGGACGGAGACCCGGAGGAATAAAGGGGAGGCATTCTTTCGAATGCCTCCCCTTTGTGCCGCCCGTTTCTCATCGATAGCCCGGGGGCTTCTCGCCCCCGGACTCCTCGGGTACTTTTTGTGTGAAC
>CAJTVO010000217.1 GCA_910579485.1 uncultured Oscillospiraceae bacterium
ATATGCGGTCGCATTTCTCTGCAGGACCAGAAGGGATTCAGGATACCAATTTCCGTCAGCGTCCCTGCCTATTCCAAGGTGTATTATTTCCTGCGGCCTGTGATCGAGATAAAACAAATACGATGAATTTAGCCTGCCTATGCGTTTAACGATTTTAACAGTATTTCCGCTATGCAGCATCGCAGAAATATATTGGAAATTCATGATCTTCTTGTATACTTCTTTGTGGTTTGGAACGCTGACCACATGCTCCAGAGTCAGCGTTCCGTCCTTTAGCATGGAATATATGTAGTTTGCATATTTTCCCTGTACCTGCCGCAGCTGCAATCGCTTGATGCCCAAAATTCGTAATCCAATATCAGGTCCTGCAAATAATTCGACATTTTGCACACACCTACTCAAAAAAAGCGGCATCCTCAGAAGAAGATGCCGCTCCTTTTTCCTATGGCAGCAGAAAAGATTTCTTTTCTTATTGCAATCCTATTATAAGCCCCGGACGCGTTAGGGGAAGAGCGGCTACCAAGCTCTCCCGAGGATTTCTCCTCAGCTGCTTATAGTATACGTAATTTCCTGAAAAATGTCAAGTTATTCGACAACCTTTTTCTTATCCTTTCAATTAAACCGGTTCTGCGCCTCCTGCACGCCCTTCTCGATAACGCACAGGGCGGCGTCCACGGCGCGGCCTACGGCCTCGTCCACGGTTTTCTTCTCCTTGGACGTAAAATGCCCGATGACCCAGTCGATCATCTCGTGCTCCGGATGCTCCGGCGCACCTACGCCGACCCGTATCCGGGGAAACTGGTCCGTGCCCAGATGGGCGATGATGTTTTTCAGCCCATTGTGCCCTCCGGCGCTGCCCCCGGCGCGGATACGCAGCTTCCCCAGAGGCAGGGCCACATCGTCGGAGATCACCAAGACCCGCTCCGGAGGGATCTTGTAAAAGCCCCCCGCCAGCTTCACGGACTCTCCGCTGAGGTTCATATAGGTCTGGGGTTTGACCACCAGCACCCGCTGGCCCCCCGCCCGGATCTCCCCGGTCAGAGCGCGGTAGCGCAGCTTGTTGAATTTCACGCCCTCCCGGCAGGCCAGCTCATCGGCGGCCATGAAGCCGATGTTGTGCCGGGTAGTTTCATACTCCTTCCCCGGGTTGCCCAGGCAGACCAGGAGCCACTGATAATTGGATGCAAACATGGAGCCTCTTTCCTCGCCGCCTCACCGGCGGCGGATACAAAATAATCGTCTTCGAGGATTATATAACCATTTTTCCCAATTGGCAAGCCAATTTTTCGTCCGCCCCGTTCCCTGTTACTTCTTGCCGCCGCTCTGTAACTTTTGTCACTATTTCTGTAACCGTTTCTCTGCCGGACCGCCAAATTTTACCTCGTCATAACACCCGTTTCCGGCTCTTATGTCAACTTCTACAAAAGTATTTGCGAAAAAAGCTTGACAAACCGGGGTTCTTCCGTTATAATACACGAAGTTTTCGAAAAAGTAACAAAGGTTACAATCCGGTATCCAGCCCGTTTAGGATCTGGAAATTTTGGTAATCCTATCCTATGCGTGGGTGACACGGACGCCGCCTGCAGCACCCCTTTTTTGAAAACGAACGGAGGAACAAGTATCATGTTTGAAGAAAGCAAGAAAGCCGCCCCGAACAAAAAGCGGCTGACCGCTGTCGCAGCTGTACCGGCCCTCTTCTTTACCATCCTGGTTCTGTCTTTGCTCTGCCGCTTTGCTCCCATTGGGGCCGGGGCCATGTACGTGGTCTCCAATGACGGCCCCGTCCATGTGGACGACCTGGAGGGCAACGTATTTTTGACCGACGGCTTTGCCGGACTGGTCTCCCGCACCTCTGGAAACGAGCTGGACCTCACCCCCGGCCTGGCGGTCACCGTGTCCTATCAGGACCAGCAGTACACCGCCATTTCCATGGAGGAGACCCTCGACCAGCTGCTGGAGCGGCTGGCCATCCAGCCCAGTCCCCTGGAGATGATCTCCGTCTCCTTCCAGGACGGCGGGGTGGACGTGTGCATCGGCGGCGAGTTCGTGTTCTATGAGCACATCTCCACCGTCAGCGAGCACGAGATCGTCTATCAGTACAACGACAAGCGCCCCGACTGGTATGAGGCCGTCATCCAGGAGGGCCGCGACGGCGAGTACACCGAGGTCTACGAGATCATCTATCAGGACGGCCAGCGCACCGCCCGCCAGCTCATCGACGTGGTGGATACGGAGCCCGTGTCCACCGTCATTGAGAAGGGCACCATGGAGAACTTCGCCAACAACGACGACGCGGTGGCCGCTATCAACGTCAACGAGGACGGCTCCGGCGTCATCACCCTGGAGAACGGCGAGACCGTCACCTTTAGCAGCACCCGGACCATGCGGGGCACCGCCTACACCACCGGCGGCAGCGTGGGCACCCGGACCGCTTCCGGCACCACCGTACGGGTGGGCGTGGTGGCGGTAGACCGGAGCGTCCTGCCTCTGGGCACCAAGGTCTACGTCATGAGCAACGACGGGATGTATGTCTACGGCTTCGCCGTGGCGGAGGATACCGGCGTGCGGGGCAACACCATCGACCTCTATATGGATACCAACCGGGAGTGCATCCAGTTCGGCGTGCGGGAGTGTACCGTATACATTCTGGACTGACCCCCGGTATCAGAAGACAGCTGCGACAGGATCGAGAACGTCCGCCGGACCCCGGCGGACGTTCCTTTTATCCCCATAGGTTTTTTGTCGTTTCAAAGGCCTTTTCGGAGGCAGGCGGTATAAAGCTCTGCTTCCCCTTTATAGAGCGCGAATTGCTTTCGGCGGGAAACTGTGCTATACTCTGGTTAACAAAGTAATCGGCAAATCAGTAGTTGTAGAAAGGAGCAAACAACTATGAAAATGCCCAAAGAAAAAATTGATGTAAGAAGCTGTACCAATAGGCTAAAATCTTTTCAACAGAGTGCGAAAAGCAGCAATGGTACAAACTGCCTGAGCAGAACAGACAGATATTTCATAATCTTTAGAAAGGCGGCGGGAGTTGTTGAACCACGCCAGAGAACGCTCAACGATCCACCGCTTGGGCAGGACCTCCCATTCAGGCTTGATACGCGCTGAAATATCGACGCCAAGCCCCAGTTCACTGGAAACGTCTTGTTCAAAGGTTTTGCGGTATCCTGCGTCAGCACAAAACCCCTGAATTGATGGATATGCCTCAAATGCTTTTTTCGCAGCCGAAATTCCTGCCATCGCATCATGTATATTGGCAGCATGAACTACCACCGCCAGCAGATTACCCATTGTATCCACTACGATGTGCCGTTTGCGTCCTTTTGTTTTTTCCCTCCGTCAATCCCGCGTTCTTCTGCGGCCGAGGTCGTTTTTACACTTTGAAATACAATACAGCACTGCGTCTACCAGTTCCCGCTTTTCCCATTTGCTCCTGTTTCCTACTCGGGGAAACAGCGGCTCTATCACGGCACATTGTCTATCGCTCAAATCACTCGCATAACTGCGTCTCTCATTTTTCTGTATCATGCACCTAGTGCTCCACCAAGTTAGAAATTACAAGATAGTGGAATAAAGTTTTCTGAGC
>CAJTVO010000218.1 GCA_910579485.1 uncultured Oscillospiraceae bacterium
CGGCCATGGCCCCGGTCTCCACCGCCAGCGCCGCGGCGGCGGCATAGGGGTCCCTGGGCCCCATGTCCCGGAAGGGGGCCCGCCCCGAGCGGACCAGCTCCACCCGCCGCCGGACGGTCTCCCATCCGAAGGCCATCATGGCCAGCTCCCCCCGCGTGAGCGCGGCCTCCGGCCGCAGCGCGTTGTCCTGAAAGGCGGGGCACCATCCCAGACCCAGCAGCCGCCGGGCGGCCCGCCCGTATCCGCTGTCTGCGGGCACGTCCCGGAAGGGAGCCTGCTCCAGCAGCTCGGAGACCGTTACCACCCGGTACCCGTGGTCGCTGAGGAGCCGCAGCTGCCGCTCCAGCCCGTCGGCCGCCGGCGTGCGCCGGACGGCGTTGCACCCGTCCTTCATCAAAATGATCTGTCCGCAGAAGGCGTCCGGGTCCTCCAGCAGCAGCCGCTCCATGGGCTGCCAGACGGCCCCTACCTCCGCCTCCCGGCTGGCCATGGGAGCCCGGCCCGCCCCGTCGAATCCGGCGGCCAGATACTGGTATCCCATGAGGGCGTAGGCGTCATAGCTGGAAAAGCCCCCCTTGATGTTGTCCACGCCCCGGGGCGGGCTGCTCAGCCGCATGGGATAGCGCCACCCGTCCTCCATGACCTTGTGGAGCCGCCGCAGGTCCGTCATGACGCCCTCCAGGTCCGGCTGATACCGGCGGGGCCCGTAGAGGGGCGGCGACCACCCGAAGGGGATGTGGGCGTATCCGTGGCTGGCGATCTCGTGTCCCCCTGCCAGGAGCCGGGAGACCAGCTCGGGACAGTGGACCACGCCCCCCAATTTGTCCTGCCCGAAGTCGGGGAAGTGGTCCCAGGCAGCCCCGTTCCAAGCCGGTGACCCGGCCCGCCCCGGACGGTCCGGGTAGTTGCCGGAGGTGTCCCCCACTACGGCGAAGGTGCCCTTGGCCCCATAGCGCTCCAGCGTCTCCGCCAGCACCAGGGTCAGGGGCTTCCCCCGGAAGCGGTCCGGCATTGCGGGCAGCATACAGGGACCGTCCATGAAGGCGATGGCGCAGACCCGGCCCGCCGCGGCGACCCGCTCGATACGGCGCACGGGGGAGATCCAGACGGGCTCTTTTTTCTTCCGGCTCCGGTCCGGCCGACGTGGTTTTTTGACGAAAGGCATCCCGATCCCCCCTGTATTCCAAGCCGCCCCCTGGAAGGGCGTCCCCTTAGTATCTGCCGTTGGTCAAGCCCAGTATACTACAAATTTGCCGCCGGGACAAGGCCCGGAGCGGGTAAAAACCGGCGGTTTTCCGCTTGCAATCCAATGGAGGGCAGGGTATAATGGAAAACGTATGATAAAAACCGCCTATTTGCCCGCAAACCCCAGAGCATCCGGGTCCCCCCGGTGTATCCACATAGAAAAGGAGCACAACGATGGCCGCGAATAAAGTAACAGACCTCTTTGGGAGCCTGGTCTTCAACGAGGGCGTAATGAAGCAGCGCCTCTCCTCCACCTGCTACCGCGCGTGGAAAAAATGCGTGGAGGAGGGCGCCCCCCTCTCCCTGGAGACCGCCCACGAGATGGCCGCGGAGATGAAAAACTGGGCCATGGACCACGGGGCCACCCACTACACCCACTGGTTCCAGCCCATGACCGGCGTCACCGCCGAGAAGCACGACAGCTTCATCACTCCCGAGAGCCCCAGCCAGGTGCTCATGGGCTTTTCCGGCAAGGAGCTGGTCCGCGGGGAGCCCGACGCCTCCTCCTTCCCCTCCGGGGGCCTGCGGGCCACCTTCGAGGCCCGGGGCTACACCTCCTGGGACCCCACCTCCTTCGCCTTTATCAAGGACGGGAGCCTGTGCATCCCCACCATCTTCTGCTCCTACAGCGGACAGGCCCTGGATAAGAAGACCCCCCTCCTCCGCTCCATGGACGAGCTCTCCCGCCAGGCCGTCCGGGTGCTGCGCCTCTTCGGCGATACCGATGTGAAGAAGGTGGTCACCCAGGTGGGGGCGGAGCAGGAGTACTTCCTCATCGATAAGGACGTGTTCAACAGGCGGGAGGACCTGATCCTCACCGGCCGGACCCTCTTCGGGGCCAAGCCCCCCAAGGGGCAGGAGCTGGAGGACCACTACTTCGGCACCATCAAGCCCCGGGTGGCGGCCTTTATGCAGGAGCTGGACGAGGAGCTGTGGAAGCTGGGCATCCTGGCCAAGACCAAGCACAACGAGGTGGCCCCCGCCCAGCACGAGCTGGCCCCCATCTACAACGACGCCAATACCGCCTGCGACCACAACCAGCTGACCATGGAGATCATGAAGAAGGTGGCCGGGCGGCACGGCATGGTCTGCCTCCTCCACGAAAAGCCCTTCGCCGGTGTCAACGGCTCCGGCAAGCACAACAACTGGTCCCTCTCCACCGACACGGGCCACAATCTCTTCAAGCCCGGCTCCACCCCCAGCCAGAACGCCCGGTTCCTCCTGTTCCTAGCGGCCTTCATCAAGGGGGTGGACGAGTACCAGGAGCTGCTGCGCTGCTCCATCGCCAATCCCGGCAACGACCACCGGCTGGGAGCCCAGGAGGCCCCGCCCTCCATCATCTCCGTCTTCCTGGGGGACGAGCTCACCGCCATCGTGGACGCCATCATCCACGGCACCAAGTACGTGGACCAGCGGATGAAGAGCATCTCCATCGGCGTGGACGCCCTGCCCCCCATTCCCCAGGACACCACCGACCGCAACCGCACCTCCCCCCTGGCCTTCACCGGCAACAAGTTCGAGTTCCGGATGCTGGGCTCCAGCCAGTCCATCACCGGTCCCAACGTGGCCCTGAACACCATCATGGCCGAGGAGCTGGGCCGGTTCGCCGACGAGCTGGAGAAGGCGGCGGATTTCAACACCGCCCTCCACGACGTGGTCCAGCGGGCCTTCACCCAGCACCAGCGGATCATCTTCAACGGCAACGGCTACGAGGAGGCCTGGGTGACGGAGGCCAAGAAGCGGGGCCTCAGCAACCTCACCTGTACCGCCGACGCCCTCCAAACCTACATCCAGCCCAAGCACATTGAGCTGTTCAGCAGGCACCGCGTCTTCACTGAGGAGGAGCTGCGGGCCCGGAACGAGATCCACCTGGAGAACTACTGCCAGGTGGTGGGCATCGAGGCCCGGACCATGATCGACATGGTGAACCGGAACATCTTCCCCGCCGTGTGCGCCTTCTCCGGGGCCACCGCCTCCGGGGTGGCGGCCAAGAAGGCCGTGCTGGCGGACCTGGACTGCACCAACGAGGAGGACCTGCTCCACCGTCTCAGCCGCCTGTCCGCCGAGATGATGCGCCAGTGCAGAGCGCTGGAGGAGGCCATGGCCGCGCCCAAGGGCAGGGATGCCTACGAGGCCGCGCGGTATTACCGCTACACGGTGTTCGACCTCATGGGGAAGCTCCGCGCCGCCGTGGACGAGCTGGAAACCATCACCGCCCGGGAAGCCTGGCCCTACCCCAGCTATACCGAGCTGCTGTTCTCCGTAAAATAAAATACCGGGAGCCCCCGGCTGGCGTCTGCC
>CAJTVO010000219.1 GCA_910579485.1 uncultured Oscillospiraceae bacterium
ATGGACATAGCTTCACCCCCTTTCGGAGGATGTAGCCGACCGCCTACCAAATTGTTATGCAGAGCTCCGTTCTATCCCCGTCCCATACCGGGGGCTGAGAAAATTTTACCATATTCGCCGAAATCTGTCAAACAAATTTTCGGGTTATGGTACTGTTTTCTCAACAAAAATACCCGGACAGACTTGACAAATCAGGTCCGTCCGGGTATACTAAAGACAGAGATGGACACTGCGATAAGCGGTCAGCTCGGATTAGTTATCTTATTGTAAAGACAACCGTCACCGTGCCGGGTGGCGGTTGTCTTATTATTTACCGGAAGGCAAAATAGCGGTAAACGCGGTCCCGCTCGTTGATCCAAAGCTTTGTGTCATTCACCATGCCGCCGTAGCGCTGCGGCTGGATCGTGAAGCCGGTCCCGGTGAACGTGACGATCTCCTTCAGCGTGTCCTCCGCCAGAAGGGCGGAAAAGGTGAGGGAGGCATTGGAAGATTTATCCTGCCCGGTGATGATCAGCAGGATCGGTTTGAATCCCACGGTCACTTCGTTGACCTGTCCGTCACCCTTCCCGGTGTATGTCCCGGTGACATAGGGCTTGAAGTCGGGACAGTATGCGGCGTTCGCTTTTGCAAGGGCCTGGTTGGCGGTGTTCTGCGCATTGCTCACCGCGGAAGAGGATGGCTTGCTGTTGGCGGCCGACAGCGCGGACGCGGCAGCCGCCGCTGTTTCACGCAGTCCCTCCTCCACGTCCGCGCACATCCGGTTGAAATCGTCCATCATGATCCGGTCCGTTTTCTCCCACTGGGGCAGATGGTACTTTTCTGTGTAGTTCATACAGCGTTCTCCTTTTTGTTTTGATTGGAACGGCCAAAAACCGTTACACAGTACTGTGTAACGGAGGAGAAGTTGCGGCTTTTCGTGCAACGGCAAATTGCACGAAAAAAACCTCCGCCGTCTCTGCTGGACAAAGAAGCGCCCATGTGCTATACTCACAGGAGAATAACGAAGGAGGCGGCGGCATGGAGCTGGCGGAACTGCTGGGCGTTCGGCCCGGCGTGACAGCACTGGCCGGAGGCGGCGGAAAAACGACCATGATGTATACCCTGGCCCAGGAGCTGGCGGCGCGCGGGACGGTAATCTGCACCACGACCACCCATATCCTGCCGCCGGACCACCTGCCGGTACTGGAGCGCGTAGACCGAGAGGTTCTGGAGCGGTGCCGCTGTGTCTGCGCGGGCCGTCTCGCGGCGGAGGGCAAGCTGGCAGCCCCGGTCCAGACCATTGAGGAACTGGCCGACCTGGTGGACTGCGTGCTGGTGGAGGCCGACGGCTCCCGGGGACTGCCGGTAAAGGCCCATCTGTCCCACGAACCGGCGATACCGGAGGCGGCGGAGCTGACGGTGGTCCTGACGGGGGCCTCCGGCTTTGGCTGTCCCATACGGGAGGCGGTCCACCGCTGGGAGCGCTTCTGCCAGCTGACCGGCGCGTCCCCGGAGGAACCGGTGACGGCGGAGGGACTGGCGGCGCTGCTGATGGCGGAGGGCTTCGGGGACCTGATATTTGTCAACCAGGCGGAGACGCCGGAACGTCTGGCGGAGGCGGAGCGTCTGGCGGGGCTGCTGGACCGGCCCGTCTTCGCAGGAACTTTGAAGGGAGGCATTTGGAAATGCTTATCATAATACGGGGCGGCGGGGACCTGGCAACCGGAGTTGCCCTGCGGCTGTACCGCGGCGGCATGGACGTGGCCATCTGCGAGACCCCCATGCCCACGTCCATCCGCCGCACGGTGTGCTTCTCCGAGGCGGTGCGTCTGGGGGAGACCGTGGTGGAGGGCGTGACCGCCCGCCGGGCCGTCCCGGAGGAGGTCCCGGCGCTGCTGGCGGCGGGGATCGTCCCGGTGCTGGTGGACCCGGAGGGAAAGTGCATCCGCCAACTGGGTCCGGACGCGGTAGTGGACGCCATCCTCGCCAAGCGGAACCTGGGCACCACTATGGACATGGCCCCCATCGTCGTTGCCGCCGGTCCCGGCTTCACCGCCGGGGCGGACTGCCATGCGGTGGTGGAGACCATGCGGGGCCACTACCTGGGCCGGGTGATCTACGAGGGCTCCGCCCTGCCCAATACCAACATCCCCGGACTGATCGGCGGCTACGCCGGAGAGCGGGTCCTCCGGGCCCCGGCGGACGGCGTGTTTGTGGGTGCGAAGCGGATCGGCGACCGTGTGGAGGCGGGGGATGTGGCAGGTTATGTGGACGGAGCGCCCATGGCCTGCACCATCGGCGGCGTTCTTCGGGGGCTTCTGGCCGATGGCGTTCCGGTGACAAAGGGCATGAAGAGCGGCGATGTGGACCCCCGGTGCGAGGAGGCCCACTGCCGCTGTGCCTCGGACAAGGCGCTGGCGGTAGGCGGCGGCGTGCTGGAGGCGATCCTGCATTTCAGCGGCAAAAGGAGGGCCCTCTGATGGAAAACGAAGTCAAGCTGACCAAGCTGGCCCGCTGCGCCGGATGCGGCGCGAAGGTGGGCGCGGGGGTGCTGGCCCAGCTTCTGGAGGGGATACGGGTCCGTGAGGACCCCAATTTGCTGGTAGGGTTCGACAAGAGTGACGACGCCTCGGTCTACAAGGTCTCCGACGATCTGGCCCTGGTGCAGACGGTGGACTTCTTCCCGCCCATCGCCGACGATCCCTACCTGTTCGGCCAGATCGCCGCAACCAACGCCCTCAGCGATGTTTACGCCATGGGCGGAGAGCCAAAGCTGGCCCTGAATCTCATGTGCGTGCCGGAAAATATGCCCCGGGAGGCAGTCCATCAGATGCTCCGGGGGGGCTACGACAAGGTCTACGAGGCGGGATGCCTGATCACCGGTGGGCACAGCATTTTTGACGAGGAGCCCAAGTACGGTCTGGCCGTCACCGGCTTCGTCCACCCGGACAGGATCCTGACCAACAGCGGCGCGCGCCCCGGCGACGTGCTGCTGCTGACCAAGCCCCTGGGCGTGGGCATCCTCACCACCGCCTATAAGGGCGGGCTGCTCTCCCCGGAGGAGATGGAGCCGGTCTACCGGCTGATGACCACCTTGAACAAGGCGGCCCGGGACGTGATGGTGCGGTTTCCGGTCCACGCCTGCACCGACGTCACCGGCTTCTCCCTCATGGGGCATCTGCTGGAGATGGTCCAGGGCAGCGGCGTCCAGGCGGTGGTCCATACGGCGGAGGTGGACGTGCTGGCCGGGGCGGCGGAGATGGCGAAGATGGGGGTCCTGCCGGAGGGCATGTACCGCAACCGGAGCTTTGCCGGACCCTCGGTGGACCCGGGGAGCGTCCCCCTGCATACGCAGGATATCCTCTTCGACCCCCAGACCGCCGGAGGCCTGCTGATGGCGGCGGACCCCTCCTGCGCGGAGGAACTGCTGGCGGCTTTATCGGCCTGCGTCCCCAGCGCCCGGCGGATCGGGGAGGTCCTCGGAATTGGGGGAGAGGCGCGGATATTGCTGCGCTGAAAAGGGCCTTTGATGGCGAAAAATGGCCGCGCGCAGGGCCGTCCCACGTG
>CAJTVO010000220.1 GCA_910579485.1 uncultured Oscillospiraceae bacterium
GGATTCCGCCGCGCTCTTCTCTGCGGCACTGGACGCCGAACAGCTGCGCTCCTGCGCGGAGGACGGCCTGACGGTGTTCGCCCCCTCTCTGGAGGCGCTGTGGCTGTTCAGCGAGGGAGATGGAACAGAGCAGAAACACGGCGGCGCGCTGGCCTATAGCGGCGGCGCGGCGATAGAGGACTGCCGGAACACCGTACTGGACAGGGAACCGCCGGAATTGACGCCCGCCCTTCCCGAAGCAGCCGAGAAGCCGGATGATATGAGCCGCTGGGAGGCGGGAATGGTCGCCAGCGTGTTTAACGCCGTCATACAGGAAGTTACCGGCACAACCGGGCACCTCGTCCTGCCGCTGAGCGACAGCCAAGTGCAGGCGATGGAACCTGTGATGGAGGCGATTTCCTCTCAAACAATCTCCAACATAGAGAAAGAGCAGACCTTGGATGGACAGGATATTAAGGATATGGTCTATTCAATCATGGCCGGAGGGCTCGTTTGTTCCGTGGCCTATGGAATCTATGCCGCCACCCAAAACGATGGCTTGAGGCGGGTCCCTTTTTTCCGGCGGTTCTGCAAATTCTTTATCTCACCCGAGTCCAGCGGGCTTGCCTGGACCAGTGCGGCGGTAGCCATGGCTGTGGCCTATTTCAAAGACCATCCCAGCCCGGAGCCGGGAAATGAACGCCTCGTCGCGAGGTGTTCCGCAACGCTGGAAAGTCTGGCGTTCTATAATGAAAAATCTGCCCAGGCCGGCGTCCTCTGTATGCGGCCCGCCCCCGGGAAGGAACCGGTACTGCCGGAATGGAGCAAAAACAGACAGAACGCGGCAGTCTGCTGCTGGGCCCACGATGGGGAAACCCCGCCGGTCCTTCGGGCGGTTTTCCAGGTCATTGTTCCGCCGGAATATATCGGCGTACTGACCTTCTCCGCCTATGCGGCGTCCGGCTGCGACCTGCTGGGCAGCGCTATCACGCAGAGCGTTACTGTCAGCCACTCCGGGGCGATAACCATAGAGTTCCCTCTGTCGGGCCACCGGCTGGGGACCTCGGCGGCCGGAGCGCATCAGGTGGAGTGGCACTGGTTCTGTCAGGAGGCGGGCCAGCTGCGAGGGCTTGGAACCACGACTCACAGGATACATCTGCTGCACGGACGTCCCCTCTCACCATGGAAGACGGAGCCTGCCAGTGCAAATCTTCCCCTGGCCCCGCTGGTGGAGCTGTGCAGCTGCATCGCGGGCCGGAGCAGCACGGAAACCGATCCGCACCGGCGGTTTCTGGCGCAAACCGTAGATTGGGCCTATAGTCCATCGGGACTTCAGGCGCTAAACTGGGAAGAGGCGCCCCGTTTTACCTGGTGGGACCCGCGGCATGTCAGGCTGTCGGTAGATACAGCCAGACTGTGCGGCTCTCTGCCAAAGGCGGGGCGGCTGCCAGCGGCGTGGCAGGATGCAGCGTGCCTCCAGCTGCTGCTGGCGCGGCTGGAGGGGTTGGATCAGGTGCAGCTGTGCTTTCTGGAATCCGTGAGCAGCGGCCTGCTGGCCCTGCGGGGCGGAACGGGGGCTGGCGGAGGAACGCTTCCCCACACATGGCTGAACGAATATGCACTATGTTCCCGAAAGGGAGAGGATGTACCGCGCTTATATGATACCTTTTTTCGTCCTAAGGATGTGGATGCCCCTGTTTCCGGCATGGAGCTATGCGGGGCGGGACAGCTGACGGCCCGCGCTGTCAGCGGGCAGACATACTGGCGGGACCGCGCCTGCCTGCCGGAGACATACTGTACTCCTGGACTGTACACCCAAAATCTTTTTATCAAGCAAAAGCCGCTGAAAACGATTTTTATATTTGGTAAAAAGCTGGCGCATAAGGTCGGACGTCCTGATTTCGACAACAGTGTAAAAGAGGCGTTGCAGCTGCCTGCCCAACTGGCCCGCTGTCACAGTATCAGCTTTGATTTCATTGAGCGTACGATAATGGATATGCTGAACAGAGTAGGATATGATCTTGATGACGACATAGCGATAGAAGGACTGCGGCTTCTGTGTGAGGCGGTAACCGTCCGGCAGCTTGAAGAATATCCAGATTTTCTGGAACTGTGCGGCGAGGGATTGACCTGTTTGGCTACGCTGAAAGAACAGATGGCCTTTGGCAATAACCTGGCAAGGGCGCTGAACAACGTCATCTGCAATCTGCGGGTTGGGTATTCTGATTGGAACGCATCAATCTCAAGCTGCTTTGACCCAACCCAATGGGTTTATATTGATGAGGCAAGTGACGGCAACGCTTATGTGGTCAGTTCGGATGCAGCGTTAAATATATTCGAGCCGCTGAGCATAGAAAAACACTTTACCGCAAAAGGGCTGCCGTCCTGCTCTGGACCAGGCTTTTATTTGATGGATCCCGCCGACAGCATACGGCTGTCCGCGCTGCTTGAACTAAGTAAGGCACCCTACAACATACCGCCGCCAAGCATACGCGGCGGCCGTGCCTGTATGGATATGCCTGAGAACAGTGAGGAAACAGACCTGCGAACGCCGCTTCTATATTCCTCCTCAAACTGGTGGCATTTGACTGACCAAATATACAGGTATGAATGGGGGATGTGCGTTTATTATGCCGCAGATAATGAATGGTGCCTATATCCGCCAGAGGGCTTCAGGTGATATTCCCACGAGTTTTTCAAAAAGAACGCCAAGAAGTGTCCCACCGAAAACGGCCCTTATCAGCCAGCCCGCACACCCTGATGCCATCCGGATCAGCGGAACAGCTTTCACCACTATTATTCTTTTGTGAATAGGGTTTATAAGTCTCTTCCTTGACAGAAAAGGGTAGCAATTGTAATAATTGCTGCCCTTTTACCATACTTTGAACGGTTGTTATCCTTGTGCAGAGTGACCGTTGGCCTCCGAGTGCTATCCCTGCTATATTATTCCACCACGCCTTTCCGAAGCAATTATGCAGCGGTCAGCTGCTCTGGAAGCAATTTGGGTGAGAGCGATTTTACTCCGTCCGTTAAAAACTTGTTCTTGCATCTCTGGTACGTAAAATTTTTGAAACGAGAGGTTGTTTTGAAAAATCCAACTTTTTCTCACCTACTCGTTGCAACTCCGCATTTTCTTCTACATTGAGCAACTTTATTTCTGCGTTTTTTGCTTGTATCTTTTTCATCTACACAAGGTTCAAGAAAGGCGTGAAATCATTGTCACCGTTAGCGCTGTCTACGTTGTCGTTAATGGCAATCAGCCGCACTCCCCGCTGGCGGAGAATTTCCATCACCTGACCAACTTTCAGATAATCCCGGCCCAGCCTGGACATATCTTTGACAATAATGGCCTCCACGCTGCCGTCCTCGACTTCCTCCATCATCGCCATAAAGCCGGGCCGGTCAAAAGGCGGCGTTAGATAACGATACTTCTCAAAACA
>CAJTVO010000221.1 GCA_910579485.1 uncultured Oscillospiraceae bacterium
ATTTTATGGAGCTGTTAGATTCAATAGATACAATTTATTCGTTTGATAAAAATATGTTCTCCATTATCAAGGAAGAATCAGGAGCGTATTTCAATGGTGACAAAACTGCCGAGGATGTTACCCGCCTCGTTCAACGCCGGGTGAGCCTATATCTTAGCGAGACGCAGTAATTTGCAGCCATACTCTGTGGCCACATCATTGTTATACTGATCTCAAACTAAAAACTTTAATTTTAAGCAGGCAATCAAAACGGCAAAATCCTGTTCTGCCAATAGAATCCTTGCTTTTGCTGTTGTAGAAAAATAAAGTTTTTGATCAGATTTTAGTATCAGACTGTCAAAAAAGTGGCTGCGTCACTTTTTTGACACACAGAAAACCTCCGCCGGTTTTGCCGGCGGAGGTTTCATATTCCATTCAATGCAGCGTATTCAGCTGCCGCAGCAGCACCGAAGCGATGTTCTCACAGGACGCCTGGATCTGAACCGCCCCGATGTTATGGGCCACCATAGGCATCCCGTACACCACGCAGGACTCCTTATCCTGCCCGATGGTAAACGCCCCGGCCTTCCGCATCTGCAAAAGCCCGTCCGCGCCGTCCCGGCCCATGCCGGTCATGATGATGCCCACCATCTTGCACCGCACCTGTTCTGCCATGGAGAAGAACAGGGCGTCCACCGAGGGCCGGTGGCCGCTGACCTTCTCCCCCTGGGCGCAGGACACGGTGTAGCGGGTGCCGCTGCGGACCACCCGCATCTGATAGTCCGCCGGAGCCAGCAGGGCCAGCCCACGGTGGATCTCGTCACCGTTCTTGGCCTCCCGCACCTCCATCTGGCACTGGCGGTTCAGCCGGTCGGCGTACATGCCGGTAAAGCCCGTGGGCATATGCTGGACGATCAGCATCCCCGGGATGTCGGCAGGCAGGCGCTTCAATACCTCCAGCGTAGCCTCCGTGCCTCCCGTGGAGGCCCCCAGCCCGATGATCACCTGATCCAGGGAGGGCTTCGCCCCCAGCAGGGGCGCGGTGGGAACGGCCACCGGCGACGCCGGGGCCCGGCGCACCTTCGCGCCTGCGGCCGCGATGACCTTCTGGGTCAAGGCGGTGATGAAGACCTCGTTCTGGCCCGGCTCCGGCTTGCGCACGAAGTCCACCGCCCCGGCGGACAGCGCGTCAAACACCCGCAGGTTCAGGGAGGATACCAGGATCACCGGCAGCGGGTACTTGGGCAGGAGTTTCTTCAAAAACTCCATGCCGTTCATGCCCGGCATCTCGATGTCGGAAGTGATAACGTCCGGCTTGACCTGGGCCACCTTGGACAGCGCGTCCACGGCGTTGAAGGCCGTGCCCACGATCTCGATCCGGGGGCTCTTGGCCAGCCCCTGGGTGATCATTGTTCGGGCCAGTACGGAGTCGTCCACCACCAGCACGCGGATCGTTTTATTCATAGACCACATAAAGGCTGTCTCTCCTTTATCACTTTGCTATATCTCCCCCCGCTCCCGAAACCGGAAGCCCGTCACCGCTGTTTCTGGAACGTGGAGGGAGCGACCGTCGTAAAGGGGGAGTTCTTGCTGAGGTTCTCCGAGTGGCTGATCATGAAATACCCTCCGGGAACCAGGGCGTCATAGAACCGCCGCATCAGCGCGTCCTTCGTGGGCTGGTCGAAATAGATCATCACGTTCCGGCAGAAGATCACGTCGAACTTCAGGCGGAACCGGATGGGGTCCATCAGATTGAAGGTCTGAAAGATGACGTTGTCCCGAATGATGGGCGCCACCATGAACTGCTTGCTGCCGGCCACCGGACGGAAGTACTTCTTCCGCCAGGCGGGGGGCAGGGTGTCCGGCAGGTCGTAAACGCCCCGCTTGGCGGAAGCCAGGGCCTTCTGGGAGATGTCGGTGGCCAGGACCCGGGTGTCCCACTGGCTGGCCTGAGCCCCCAGAAATTCCTTGATGTAGATGGAGATGTTGTAGGGCTCCTCGCCGCTGGAGCACCCCGCGCTCCAGATGGCCAGCACCTTGTCCTTCTGGTGGCGCTTGACAAGGTCCGGCAGGATGACGTTCTGAAAGAAGTCGAAGTGCTCCTGCTCCCGCATGAAGAAAGTGTAGTTGGTGGTCAGCCGGTTCAGCACCAGCTCCAGGTCCGCCGGGTCCTGCTTGCGCAGCAGCTCGGAGACGAAGGGACCGAAGTCCGTGTACCCCTTCTGGGAGAGCAGGGAGGACAGACGGCTGGTGACCAGCTGCCGTTTCTGGCTCAGGTCGATGCCGTACTGGCTGTGGATGAATTTGACGAGTTTGTTAAAATCTTCGTTGCTAATATTGGTCAGCGGCACGATCTTTCCTCCTTTTCCGCCGGTCTATGGCAGGTCATTCGTGGAGAAGGAGACCGCAGTCCAGGATCAGCAGCGTCTTCCCCTCCGGCAGGGAACACATGCCGGAGATCAGCTTTTGCGGGTTCTGGGTGGGCATGGGCAGGATGGAGCTGGGCAGGACGTCCACCATCTTGTCCACGCCGTCCACCAGGATGCCGATGCAGTCGCTGCCCACGTTCACCACCATGATGCAGTTCTCGTCCGCCTCGGGCTTTCCCAGGCGGAGGCGGATGTCGATGATGGGGATGATCTGGCCCCGCAGGTTGATGATGCCCCGCACGTAGTGGGGCACCCGGGGCAGGCGGGTGATGGTGTGATCGGTGATAATGGTCTCCACCTGCTCCGCGTCCACGCCGTAGAGCAGGCCGTCGGAGATACAGATGAGGTATTTGCTGGCCTGGGCCTCCGCAGTCACGTCATCGGTGGCGGGAGGCGTGTCAGTTTCTCTGGCAAAGAGTACGTTTTCTTCCGGCATAGTAATAGTTGCTCCCTTCTCGCTTCGATGTTATCCGGCTCAGAACATTCCCTGTCCGGCGCTGTAGAGGTTGGCGATGTCCAGGATGATGCTGATGCTGCCATCGCCCATGATGCTGCATCCGGTGATGCCGCAGCTCTTGATGTCGAAGCTGTTGACATAGGTCGGCAGGGGCTTGACCACGATCTGCTGCTGTCCCAGCAGCTCATCCACGAACAGGCAGTAGCTGCACTCGCCGGACTCCAGCCAGACGACGATGCCCTCCTCGATGTTGTCGTGGCCGTCCTCCAGGCCGAAGAGCTCCTTGGCCCGGATGATGGGGTAGAAGTTGCCCTGGAATTTCATCATCTCGCCTCTGGCGGGGTCCCGGATCACGTCTCCGGCGGAGACCCTGGCGGAGGTGCGGATGTTGTTGATGGGGATGGTGAACAGGGACCCGCCCACGCTGACCTCCATGCCGTCCATGATGGCCATGGTCAGGGGGATCTTCAGCGTGGTGGTCATGCCCTTGCCCCACTCGCTGGAGATGGACACGGTGCCGCCCACATCGG
>CAJTVO010000222.1 GCA_910579485.1 uncultured Oscillospiraceae bacterium
CTTTTGCCGCGGGGCAAAAGTAACCGCAGGGCGTCCGGGGCTGCGCAAGCCCCGGGCCTACGAGGAGAAACGGGAAGCGGAGGCGGCCCCGCAGGGGCCGCTTTACACCCGGTCCGGAATTTCGAGGATATATCTCTCGTAGGCATTGATGATCGTAGTCTCCCCCCGCTGGAGCGTGCGGGGCCTGTCCGCCCCGTAGTTCAAATGCACATGCCCGTGGACCAAATAACGGGGCTTATATTTGTCCAGAAAGGGAAGGAAACATTCAAACCCCCGGTGGGCGTAGTCCTCGCCGTCGCCGTAGCCCTGGGCGGGGGAATGGGTGACCACGATGTCCACCCCTTTGGCCCGCCAGATGCGGAAGCGCAGCTTCCGTATCCGCCGGATCATCTCACTCTCCGTGTACTGGTGGGGCCCGCCGCTGTAGACGGGACACCCCCCCAGGCCAAGGATGCGCACGCCGTTGATGGTCACCAGCTTGTCCTCAATGCAGTCGCACCCCTCCGGGGGGCGGCGCTCATAGGACTGGTCGTGATTGCCATGGACGTACAGCACCGGCGCCCGGGCCATGGTCACTAAGAACGACAGATACTGTGACTTCAGATCCCCGCAGGCGATGATGAGGTCAAATTCCGCCAGCCGCCCGGGCTGGTAGTAGTCCCAGTAGTAGGGACTCTCCTTATCGGAGACAAGAAGGATCTTCACAGCATCGTGCCCTCTTTCTCCGGCGGGATCTGATCCCGGTACAGCCCCTGCAGCCGGACAAGGGTGCGGGATACGGGCAGGAGCTGGTCATAGGTGGGGATGCTCCCCTCTACGCCCTCGCACAGCCAGTCCATATGGAGGATCTCCTCGGGAGAGAACCACTTCTCGCCGTCGTTGCGCACCTGACCGTCCTGGGAGCGGATGGGACGGCGGAAGGGCTCGATGGACCCGTCGATGATCCCCTTGCGGATGATCTGGACCAGCTGGGCCACCCCGGCGGGCAGGTCCGGGCTGAGCAGGACGTCCACCGTCCGGCTGCTCATGCCCCACCAGTAGTTTACCGCCCGCTCCTCCTCTTGGACGTTCAGCTCGTCCCAGCCGCCGCTGAAGATGCTCCGGACCAGCTTGACGTAAAAGTTGCCCCAGTGCCAGTAGGGCGAGGCCAGGGAGCGCAGGGTCCCGTCCGCCTCCGACAGGCACAGGCCCCAGGGCTCCCCCGCCCGGTCCGGCGAGGGGATGTCCCGGTTGGAGATGACCTCCACCCCCTGGGAGGCCAGGGCGCTCATGGCGTCCGCGTCCACGCAGAACCACTTCAGCCTGATCCGGGCCCGGGGGTTGGTCAGACGGGCCCCCAGGGCAAAGGCGTTGATGCTGGCGGGCACGCCGAAGATGGGGTTGGAGGCCACATAGCCGATCTCACCGTCCCGGCTCATGGCCCCGGCGATGGCCCCGGTGATGAACTTCCCCTCGTAGATCCGGCTGTAGTAGGTCCGCACCCCGGCGTAGGGCATGGCGGCGGAGCAGTTGAGGATCCGGATGCCGGGGTACTTGGCCGCCAGCTTCCGGCAGGCGCTGATGAGAGAGGGCGTGGTGGCGAAGATCACCTGGACGCCGCTCCCGGCGGCCTCCAGCATGGCCTTCTCCGCCGTCTCGCCGGTGTGGACGCCGTTGTAGACCTGGACTGTCACCTTGTCCCCCATCACCGCCTCCAGATACTGCCGCCCCAGGTCGTGGGCGTGGACCCAGTCGCTCTCCTCGGGGGAATACTCGTTGATGAAAGCCACGTTCAGATGGTCCGGGAACACCGCATGGAGCAGGCGGCCGAAGAGGTTGGGGGATGGGGCGTCCTCCGCCTTCTGCTCCTCGGTCTCCGTGCTGACGGAGATGGGCTTGTCGGCGGCAAAGAGCTTGATGTCCGGCCACACCGCCGCCACCGACTTGGTCAGCTCCGCGGCGCTGAAGCTCCACAGCTGCTCGAAGGAGTACACCCGCAGCCACACCAGCAGGGCGTCCGCCGGGGTCACCGGCAGCTCCTCGGGGCTCTGCTTGCGCAGGGCGTCCCGGAAATAGGTGAGGCCCGCCACGAAGTGTTGGCGCTCGTCCGCCGTCCAGATGTGGTCCGGCTCGAAGCCCAGGGCCGCCTGGAGCTTGGCGAAGCTCCCCGGACGGCTGAAATACACCCGGTACAGCCCCGTCATCCGGTAGGAGGCCATGAAGTCATAGTAGGCCCGGATGGCCGGGTCGTCGGACCAGGCGGGGACCACCCGGATCACATAGCCGGGGATGGTGGGCGCGCCGTAGCTCTTGAGGACGCTGACACGCTTGTTGCCCTCCTGGACGTAAAAGCGGCCCATGTACTCATAGCAACGGATGGGGTCCCGGATGCCCTCGTCCCCCAGATGGGCCGCGCACAGGGCCATCCACTTCTGGGCGAACTCCGTGTCCATGTCCAGCAGGGGCATGAAATCGGAGGCGAAGGCGCTGCGCCGCCCGGCGCTCTTGGTGCCCACGACCTGTTCGGTGGGCACCTCGATGACCCCCATGTCTACCCGCCCCGTTACCATGTGCTCGTCCAGTATCTCGTCCAGCACCTGGGGATAGGGGTAGCGCCCCCGTAGGATGCACTCCTTATAGGTCTTCTGGCCCTGCTTTAGGGCTCTGATATATTGATCGGTCGCTTCCTGTCTGCTCACAAGCCGCTCCTCCTTTTGATATCCTACACATATTCCCGCAACACCAGCTCCGTGGCGCCCTGGTTCAGCCCGATTTCCAGGCGCTTTACCCGGGGGTGGCGGGCGTATACCCGGCGGACCATCTCCCGCAGCTGGGTGCCGCCGTGGTAGCCGTGGACCACCTCCAGGCGGTAGACGGAGCCTCCCGCCCGGCGCAGGGCCGCGTCGATGGCCGCCTGGGCCTGGGTACAGGTCATCCCGTGGATGTCCAGACGGATCGTCCCGCTCTGCATGGTCCGGTGCCTCCTTATTGTATGTGTGATGGGTCTATTTTAACAGTTTGCAGCGCCGCCGTCAACTGCCGCCTTTGTGTGGCTGTTTATATTGCCTATGAACTGGACATAGTTCCAGTGGAGGTGACTATCTATGGAATGTCAAGCCCCGAATGAAAAAATAAGCAATTAGAAAAAGGGCGCACTAAACCAAGCCCTCAAGGAGGGCTTCAAAAAAGAGGATATAGGATTAGCGGATCAGTGCCGGATCGTAGGGGATATTCTTGGTTTGCAGAGTGAAGATCACCCGCAGCAGCTTCTTGGCAACATGGGTCATGGCAACCTGATGGGTCTTCCCCTCAGCCCGTTTCTTGGCGTAAAACTCAGCGAA
>CAJTVO010000223.1 GCA_910579485.1 uncultured Oscillospiraceae bacterium
CGATGAGCCGCCGGGCCTCCTCGGAGATTCTGCCGCAGGGATAGGTCCCCGCGCAGTCGCCGTGATACCCGCCCTTGTACGCGCCCACGTCGATGGAGACGATGTCGCCCTCCTTCAGCACCCGGTTCCCCGGGATGCCGTGGATGACCTCGTCGTTCACCGAGATGCACACGCTGGCCGGATAGCCTCCAAAGCCAATGTCGTACCCCAGAAAGGACGGCTCGGCGCCATTGGATCTGATAAACCGCTTGACCTCTTTGTCAATTTCTCGGGTTGTTACGCCAGGGGCTACCATAGCTCCCGCCAAGGCGCGAGCCGCCGCGGTAATTTTTCCCGCCTGGCGCATCAGCTGGATCTCGTGGCTCGACTTCAGGGTGATCATTTTTCGATCCCCAAAGCGGCCAGGATCGCCTGGGTAGTCCCTTCCTTGGTATCGGCGGACTGCACAGGCCGGAGCAGTCCCCGCTGGGCGTAAAAGCCCACCAGGGGTTCTGTCTCCGTATGATAGACCTTGAGGCGCTCACGGACCGTCTCAGGCGTATCATCCTTGCGCTGAATCAGCTTGCCGCCGCAGTTGTCGCAGACGCCCTCCCGCCGGGGCGGGACGAACTCCACGTTGTAGCTGGACCCGCAGGCCGCGCACACGCGGCGTCCGGACATGCGGCGGATGATCTCCTCCTCGGAGATCTCGATGGAGACCACGGCGTCGAACTGGATGCCGGCCTTCTCCAGGGCCTCGGCCTGGGCGATGGTGCGGGGCACCCCGTCCAGAATATAGCCGTTCTCGCAGTCGTCCTGAGCCAGCCGCTCATCAACGATGCCGATGATGACCTCGTCGGGCACCAGCGCACCGGCATCAATATAGCTCTTGGCCTTCAGCCCGGTGGGGGTGCCGTCCTTGATGGCGGCGCGGAGGATGTTGCCGGTGGAGATGGTGGGGATCCCCAGCCTCTTGCAGAGGACCTCCGCCTGCGTGCCTTTACCGGCGCCGGGGGCGCCCAATAAAATCAGCTTCATATCCAACTCCTTAATCCAGGAAGCCCTTGTACTGCCGCATGAGCATCTGGTTCTCCAGGGCCTGCACCGTCTCCAGGGCCACGCCCACGACGATGATGACGGAGGTGCCGCCGATGCCGATGCTGGCCGCGGTGAACTTATCCACCAGCAGGGGCAGGATGGCAACGATGCCCAGATAGACGGCGCCGAAGAGGGTGATCTTGTTCAGCACCCGCGCGATGAAGTCGCTGGTGGGCTTGCCCGGACGGAAGCCGGGGATGAAGCCGCCGTTGCGCTTGAGATTGTTGGAGATCTCCACGGGGTTGAACTGGATGCTGGCATAGAAATAGCTGAACCCAATGATCAGCACGAAGTAGATCACCAGATACAGGAAGCTCTTGCTGTCGATGGCGTTGAGCACCGCGTAGCCGAAGGAACCCTCGGTGGGAGCGGGCAGGAACGCGCCGATGGTGGCGGGGATGGTGGCGATGGACTGCGCGAAGATGATGGGCAGAACGCCGGACATGTTCACCTTCATGGGCAGGGTGCTGGACTGGCCGCCATACATTTTACGGCCGACCTGGCGCTTGGCATACTGCACGGGGATGCGGCGCTCCGCGTCGTTGACGAAGACGATGAGCACCACCAGGGCCAGGATGCCCACCACGATCAGGGCCACCACGAAGGGATTCATGGCAACAGCCGTCGCGGGCAGGGTGCCGCCGGTACGGTTGGTGTTCCAGTTGACCACATAGTAGTACAGCTGCTGCATCATGCTGGGCACGCGGGAAATGATACCGGCCATCAGGATCATGGAGATACCGTTGCCCACGCCGAATTCGTTGCACTGCTCGCCCAGCCACATCAGGAAGCTGGAACCGGCAACCCAGGAGACCATGATGACCAGAGCCACCCAGATGTTGTCCTGGGTCAGGATACCCTGACGCTTCATGATAAAGTAGTAGCCCAGGGCCTGCAGGAACGCGATGGCCACGGTGGAATAGCGGGTGATGGACTGGATCTTCTTCTTGCCTTCCTCGCCGCCTTCCCGCTGCATCCGCTCCAGAGCGGGGATGGCAACGGTCAGCAGCTGGATAATGATGGAACTGTTGATATAGGGCTGGATGCCCAGGGCAAAGACGGTGGCCTGCGCAAAAGCGCCGCCGCTCATCACGTTATAGAGCCCCAGGATGGTGGTCCCCATGCCCTCCAGATACTGGTTGAGCAGCTGGGTGTCCACATAGGGGACGGGGATGGCGCTTCCAATACGGTAGATGACGAGGATCAGCAGGGTAAAAAGGATCTTTTTCCGCAGCTCGGGGATACCCCACGCTTTGCGTACTGTTTGGATCATCCTACCTCACCTCCGCCTTCCCGCCAGCCGCCTCGATCGCTTCCTGAGCGGACTTGGAGAATGCGGAAGCTTCCACCGTGAGTTTCTTTGTAATCTTTCCATTTCCCAGCACCTTGTAGCCGTAGGGGCACTTGCTGAGAATGCCCTTATCCAGCAGGACCTGGGCGGTGACGGTATCGCCGTCGTTGAAGGCGTTCAGGGCGCTGAGGTTGATGATCTCCAGAGGCTTGGCGAAGATGTTGTTGAAGCCGCGCTTGGGGACCCGGCGGGCCAGAGGCATCTGGCCGCCTTCGAACCCGACGCGGACGCCGCCGCCGCTGCGGGCCTTCTGGCCCTTGTGACCGCGGCCGGCGGTCTTGCCGTTGCCCGTACCGGCGCCACGGCCCTTGCGCTTCCCAACATGGGTGGAGCCGGCGGCGGGAGACAGTTCATGCAGATTCATTGATCCGGTACCTCCTTACTTCGTCTCTTCCACGCTGAGCAGATAGCCGATCTTGGCGATCTTGCCCCGCGTCTGTGCATTGTCGGGCTGCACGGTGGAATCACCGATCCTGCGCAGCCCCAGGGAGTTGGCAGTGGCGATGTGCTTATCCAATCTGCCGTTGAGGCTCTTGACGAGCTTGATGTTCAGATTTGCCATGTCACAACCCCTCCTTAACCAACGATCTCTTCCACGCTCTTGCCCCGGATACGGGCCACCTCGGCGGGACCACGCAGGCTCTTGAGGCCCTCGAAGGTCGCGGCGACCACGTTCTGGGGGTTGTTGGAGCGCAGGCACTTCGCGCGGATATCCTTGATGCCGGCCGCTTCCATGACGGCACGGACGGGGCCGCCGGCGATGATGCCGGTACCTTCGGCGGCGGGCTTGAGCATGACCCGGCCGGCGCCGAACTCACCGATGACCTCGTGGGGGATGGTGGTCCCGGAGGTGGTGATGGTCACCATG
>CAJTVO010000224.1 GCA_910579485.1 uncultured Oscillospiraceae bacterium
GTTAGCGAAAACTTCTCTGATCGGCCGCTCCCGCATGGAATCCTTGATTTTCATTCTTGGTCACCCCGACCAGCCACAAACTGTCCTCGGTGATCAGATGGTGCTCCCAGGTGAGCTTCAGGTGCCGGGAGATCAATTTCTCAGCCAACACGATCCCGATCCCGTTGACATCTATCTCTCCCTCGTCAGGTAGAGCGTCCTCCCAATCCTCCGGGGTGGCCTGTGTCTCCTGTAGGAGCTGACAGAGCTTTGGGAGAGGCAGTCGGTAGTTGATAAACGTCAGATCCCAGAACGAACTTGCTGCCACGTTAATCCTGCACTGGATACGAAGTCCCAAGATTTCCCCGATCTCCTCTGACACGATGCTGCAAACCTTATCCCAGCTCAGTCTGACAGCTCGGCTTTCAGATATGTCTTCCATCACTGGCCACCTCGCGATCTGCTTCCATTGGAATACAGACAATGTGTCCATCCATACCCAAGAACGTCTCCGGCGTGTAGAACAGCTTCTGATACTGCTCAATCTGCTCGGGGGTCAAGCTGGTGAAGTGGTCACTGTCGGCGGGAGTACCACACAGGAAGAAGGTTCCGAACACGATGTCATAGATCTGTCTATCCTTATCCCTCAGCCCCCGATTCGCCGGCAGGTTCATCAGCTTGCCCTCATCATTGCAAATCAGTGCAACAGAATCATCGAGATAGATGGGCTGGATCAGACCGCCCACGATTTCCTGCATCGATTTTAGCGATCCGTCAATGTCCCTCACCTTCGGTCTGCGCTCCGGCTCGATTACTAAAACCTGCATAGCAACACCTTCCTTCTATATCTCAAATTTCCCCCGCAGCCAACGGATAGCCTGATGCTTCCGGGAAAATTCCTCTGTCCAAGCGTCCCCAGTGGTATTGTCCACCGCCACCCACTTACGACCCTCCTTCGTCAGAAACAGGCCACAGGGGATACGGTGCTCTATGACCTGACTAAGAACACCCGAACCGACTCGCTGAACTTTAAGTTTCTTTTCCATTCTTGCTGTCCCCAACAGCTTTGTCCTGGTTCTGACACATCAGGTAGGATTCAGTTGGTATCCAGTCAGAGACTACGATCTCCATATGCTTATCACACAGAAAATCACCCTCGCCAATGTACTGGCAGCAGTCGCAGACACCAGGATCACAGACCTTCTTGGGCTTGGTCCTGTCATGTGCTTTTTTATGTTTTCTACTCATGGCTCGCTCCCTTGGGGACAGCGGCGAACTCCATGTGGTACATATCCAGGGATTTCCCAAGGATAATGTGATCGCCCTTGTAGTAGGTCGGTTCGCAGTACCCGGCAGCACGGGCCTCCGCCTCTGTAGTAAAGACAGCGGTAATCCGAACTGTGCAGAACCGGGGCGTATAAACAGAATCGCCAATCTTCATGTTCAACGCCCTTCCTTTCTATTCAGATGCCGTTCCAGCAGGGTACAGTAGCCGTATACCCGGTCAACAGACAGCTCTACCCACTCACCGCAAGCGGTCTGATCCCCTCGCACAGGCTCCAGGTGAACCTTTCCATCCTCGTAGGATTCATGGACCCGGATACAGGTGTCACCGAAGAAGTAGCAGACAGTCCCGTCACCCTGCTCTGTGCTGGTCAGGTTGGGAATAGCTGCCACATCCCGCATCTGCTCCAGGATGTAGCAGTCCTCTACCTTCCAGCCGCCAGGATTCCCTTCCTCAGCCATGTACCAGTCCAGCCGGACCCCTTGATCGGAGGTCTTGTCCAGGCAGTAACCAAAGATAGAATAGCCGCCCATGTTGGGCCAGAACGCCTTGTTGTCGCTGGAAATACAGTAGGTACGACTCAACAGAGAGTAGGTTTTCTTAAAGCTGTCCTCGGTGAAGATGACGTGCGCCGTCAGATCATCCCTGGGAGAAGTAGCTTTCAGCTCCCGGAAGATCTGTTTCAATTCGCTATAGTTCATAGTGGTTCCTCCATAAATCAAATGACCCGGCATCCCTACCGCAAGGCAGGGACACCGGGCCATCATAGCGTATCTTAGCTGGCTTGTGCCAGCTCCGGCACCATCTGGGCGGCGTTCACAATGTCCATGAACTGCTGCCCGAACGCCTTTGCCTGGGCCGCTTCCTCCGGGCTGAGAGTGCTGACCGTCTGGAAGTTGAACAGGGCGTAGGGCTTACCCTGCTTGCTGGTGGCTTTCTCCAAGGTGATCTTTGTGACCACGCTGCTGATCGGCGTCAGGGTACTCAACAGCCGAGTGGAGTATTTCAGGAACCGGGGCTTGCTGGTCACAGGGACACGCACCAGCAGAGGGATGATGCTGTTGGGCCGCAGAAGGAACAGGAGCACGGATTCCTTGCAGGCTTTGGCGTTGCTGTCGCCATCCTTGGAACCGAAATCGTTGTAGGGGCAGTGGGCGCAGGCTTTCCCATCGTGGGAAATGATACTGTTTTGGCTCATGCAGGCGGGCGGCGTACCTTCCACCGGATCGGGCGTATCCCAATAGGCCCTGGGAGTAGTGTAGTCCAGCACAATGCCCGTCAGCTCCATGGCGGCCTCGTTCCCCGCCAACCCCGGAACCTCAAAGACTGTGTAGCCACCGGAGGGAGACTTCACGATGTCGAAGAGATCCAGCGTCAACGGTTGGCTCTTCAAGTTGGCACGGATGATGTCAAGGGCGTTGTTGGTCAGGGCCAGATAGGCAGAATCTACCGGGGCCAGAGCAGTTTCCGGCGCAGAGGTAACGGTGATATTCTGATCTCCGGTAGGCTGCTGCAACTCCTGAACCTTGCCGCTCATACGGCCTTTGAGTTTCGTGTTATCCATGATTGACCTCCATTCAGCTTGCCGCCTTGATAGTGAAGCGGCGATACGATGTTTTATTGGTGTACTTCTTGCAGAGGGCCGGATGCTCGGCTTTCAAGGTCTTGCTATCCAGCCGCTCCTGGGACACGCTCTTCCAGGTAACAATGCGATCACCCATAGTCCCGACCTCATTCTCACCCATCATCTCCTTCAGAAGATTCTCTGCTTTCTGCTTCCGCTCGGTGACGATCTCCAATTCCTCACAGGCTTCATCGTACTGGGAGAGCAGATCAGCGGCGGTGTCGGGCAGGGTGATGTGGGACTTGGGAATGCTGTCATGGAAGCGGTCAGCAAGGAACTTTGCAGAGGCATCGGAGCCATCCAACGGCGGCGGAGTACAGTCCTGGACGTGGTTCCAGAACGCCGCTTCCAGCTCAATGAGCATAGAAATCAATTCCTCATCACGCTCCACAAACCGCCATTTGAAGG
>CAJTVO010000225.1:0-3013 GCA_910579485.1 uncultured Oscillospiraceae bacterium
CAGAACCATTGGTTCTGGCGCGTTTTTGGTTACTTTTGCCGCGGGGCAAAAGTAATCGCAGGGTCCGGGGGCGCGGAGCCCCCGGGGTAGCGAATAGAAGAAAGCCCCCCTGCCGCCGGAGGCGGCACGATACCATGGAGAAAAATGAGGACTTTGTGATGACGAAATTGGACAGGAGAAATAAATACTGCTTCGGTCTGGGCACCATCGGGAGAGATATGTTCTACTCTATGGAAAGCATGTTCCTCCTCGTGTTCCTGACAGAAGTCAAAAATCTGGACGATAAAATGCTGGCCCTGGTGGGCGGGGTGCTTACCGTACTGCGTATCCTGGATGCGTTCAATGACCCTATCACTGGGGTCATTATCGACAACACCCACACCCGGTGGGGGAAATTTAAACCCTGGATGATCATCGGGGCCCTGGTCAGCTCGGTTTGTATGCTCATGATGTTCGCCGATCTGCCGCTGAGCGGGAGCGCTTATGTGATCACGTTTGCGGTGAGCTACATTTTATGGGATATCTTCTATGGGGTCAACGATATCGCCTATTGGACGCAATTGCCTGCGTTGAGCGTGGATCAGAGGCAGAGGGAGAGCATGGGGTCCTTTGCCAGGATCTGCGCCAACGTGGGAATGTACGCCGTGGTGGTGGGCATCGTGCCGGTCACCGGGATGCTGACGGAGGCGCTGGACGGGAACGGGCAGACGGCTTGGTTTATCGTCGCGGCGGCGGTCTGCGTGGTCATGATCGGTTTCCAGATGATCACCGTGTTCGGCGTGAAGGAGACCAGGACCTTTAAGGAGGAGGAAAATACCTCTTTGAAGGATATGGTCAGGGTGCTCTTTGGGAACGATCAGCTGATGTGGACTACGGTGAGCATGGCGCTGTTTATGGTGGGGTACTGCACGACTACCAGTTTTGGGACGTACTATTTCAAGTACGCCTATGGGGATGAAAATATGTACTCCGTGTTTGCAGGGGTGCTGGGGATCAGCCAGCTGGCGGCGCTGGCGGTGTTTCCGCTGTTCGCCAAGAGGCTCAGCAGGAAGGTGCTGTATACCGGGGCCACCGTTTTGGTGGTGGCCGGGTATGGGGTGTTCTTCTTCGCGCCCATGGATATGGTGCCGATCGCGGTCGCGGGGGTGCTGCTGTTTGTGGGACAGGCGTTTATTCAGACGCTGATGCTGATGTTTTTGGCGGATACCATTGAATACGGGCAGTGGAAGATGGGGAAGCGGAACGACTCCATTACCTTCTCTATTCAGCCGCTTATCAACAAGCTGGGGGCGGCGGTGGCTACGGGGGTGGTGACGCTGACGCTGATCGTCTCTGGCATCAATCGGGCGGAATCGGCGGCGGATGTGACGGCGCAGGGGCTGCTGATCATGAAGATCGCCATGATGGTACTGCCGCTGGCGGCCATTGCTATGGGGTACTTTGTTTATCTGCGGAAATATCGGATCGATGAGAAGTTTTACGGGCAGATCGTCACCCATTTGAAGGAACGGGGAGACATCAAATGAGCCTGCCGGAGTATGAGCTGGTGCGCTCCGGGCGGAAGACGCTGGCGGTGGAGATCACCGGGGACTGCCGGGTGGTGGTCAGAGCGCCGGCGCGGCTGTCTAAAGAGCGGATCGAACGGTTCGTGGCGGAGCATGAGGCGTGGATCGAGAAGCATCTGGAGGTCCAGAGAAAGAGAAAAGAAAACCACCCGCAGCCTACGGAGGCCGAGCGGGAGGCGTACATCAAAAAGGCAAGGGATATCCTGCCGGGGAAGGTGGAGCGGTTTGGGAGGATCATGGGGGTCTCTCCTATCGGAATCACCATCACCGGGGCCGAGAAGCGGTTCGGAAGCTGCTCGGCGAAAAACAGGATATGCTTTTCCTGGCGGCTTATGGCGTATCCGGAGGAGGCCATCGATTATGTGGTGGTGCATGAGCTGGCGCACATACGGCACAAGGACCACAGCAAGAGGTTTTATGCCTTCGTGGAGGAGGTTTTGCCGGATTGGAGGGAGAGGAGAAGACTGCTGAGGGAGTGAGGTTTGTAGGGGCGGGGTTACTTGCACGGTTTCGTTTAAGAAAAAGGATCAACGCTTGACATAAGAGGGTCAGGCGGGTATAATAATGGCAGAAGGGCGTTGCTGCAAGGCGGTTAGCCCTCCACGCTACGAGAAATCCTCGTTAACCGCTTGGTGGCTGCCAGGCGGTTAACACGCTTTTGTGGTAAGTACGGCTGATGGTGTGCCCTGCGATGGAAAATTGATCTCCCTGAAGAGTAAGTATACGCTTGACAAGAGGGGGAAAGATGGCTATAATAATAACAGAAGGGCGCTGCTGCAAGGTGGTTAGCTCTTAGCTATCGAACACAAGAAAACCTTATGTTGACCGCTTGGGTGCTAGCCGAGCGGTCAACACGCTTTTGTGGAGAGTAGGTACAGCGTCCAGATCAGACAGATCAGGAAACGCAGCAACGCGATGACTCGCTTCTTCCACATCCGCATCACCTCCTCTCGATCATAAATCGTGAGGATAGTGAGCTAACCGCCTTTTATGCAACAACGTCCTTCTGGCTTCGCCTCGCCCATGGAGAAACGAGGGTCCGCAGGGATAGTATAGCAAATTTGGTGTTTTTTGTCAAATCCCCCGCCTTCGGCTGGATCGGCCGGAGGCGGGGGATGCTTTTCAGCGGATCTCTTTGCCTGTGTCGTTTAGGATGAAGACGCCTTCAAAGGTGGCGCCGCAGGCTTGGGCGATGGCGGAGAGGTCGCGCTCTGTCAGATTGTCATTCTTGATCTTTCTTCCGATGTTTTGGGCGGAGGTGGGAGGGTCCATGCGGGCTCCCAAATCCTTCAGCGTCATTTGACGGGCCGCTAAGAGCATACGGACCTTTACTGCCATCCCCATGTCAAGTGCCTCCATTCAATGTGCAGGGAAATCCATTTTGCGTCTGTAGGGCGCGACGACCCCGGCGCGCCGTTGGGAAAATCTGCCCAGTAGCGGCGCGCCGG
>CAJTVO010000225.1:3023-3265 GCA_910579485.1 uncultured Oscillospiraceae bacterium
TGCATATTGACAATGTGGACGGTTTTGATTATAATATCAACATATTTGTTTGCTTCGCAACGGATATATCATCTTAAAGAAAAAGGAGAAAATTTATGGATAAGAAAATGATGCTCATGCGGAGGACCAGTTTGAGGACGCTGGGGTGCGTTTTGACGGACATTTCCCTGCCTGTGGAGGAGACGCTGGGGGAGGAAAACTCGGAGGAGGAAACGCTGGGGATAATTCGGGACGATCTGGGG
>CAJTVO010000226.1 GCA_910579485.1 uncultured Oscillospiraceae bacterium
CGAGGCCTATTTCCGGCTGAAAAGCGACGAAAAAACCATGTACTATCTCCAGGACATCCAGCTCTCCTCCCGGGAGGAGGCGGAGCGGGAATTTCGGGAGGTCCTGGCGGACGCGGCCTCCCTGGACCGGAAATTTTATTTCCTGCACATGGAGCGGAAGGACACCGGGGAGCAGGTGGGCAGCATCGGCTACACCGTGCGGGAGACCGCCTCTCAGGGGAAGCTGGTGGACGCGGGGTACTTCACCTACCCGGCGCACTGGAACCGGGGCTATACCACCGAGGCTCTCCGCAGGCTGCTGGCCTTTGCCTTTGCGGAGAACGGCGTGTACCGGTTCTCCACCGGATGTCTCACGGAGAACCGGGGCTCGGAGCGGGTCATGGAGAAATGCGGGCTGATCCGGGAGTCGGAAAAGCCGGACTGGACGCGGCACGGCGGGAAGCTGAAAACCCGGGTGGAGTACCGGCTGCTCAAGCCGGAGTGGACCGGCAAACAGATGGCGGAACCCGCTATGTACGGGGAATTTATGCGTCTGGCTTCGGAGCGTTATTCGGTCCGGCAGTTTGACGGCAGGCCCATCGAGGCAGAGACTGTTGAGAAGATTCTCCGGGCCGGACAGCTGGTCCCCACCGCCTGCAACCGCCAGCCCCAGCGGATCCTGGCCATCAGCAGCCAGGAGGCTCTGGAGAAGCTCCGCCGGTGTACGGAGTGCCACTTTGACGCCCCCGCCGCGCTGCTGGTCTGCCATGACAGGGACGAGTGCTGGAAGCGCGGCTACGACGGCAAGTCCAGCGGAGACATTGACGCCGCCATCGCTGCCACCCACCTGATGCTGGCCGCCGCCGCCCTTGGTGTGGGGACCACCTGGGTCATGCACTTCATTCCGGAGGCGGTGCGGGAGGAGTTTGCCCTGCCAGACCGCCTGGAGCCCACCGCCCTGCTGGTCATGGGCTATCCCGCCCCGGACGCGGCGCCCTGCCCCGCCCACGGGCAGCGCAAGGAATTAGACGAAGTCGTTTTCTATAACGAATTTTGAGGAGGATCTGACTATGAAACAGGCACTGGAAAAATACCGCAAGGAACTGGAAGCCATCAAGGAGGCGGGTACCTGGAAGGGCGAGCGGATCATCACCACCCCCCAGAAGTCCAGGATCGACACCACCCAGGCGAAAAAAGTAGTCAACATGTGCGCCAACAACTACCTGGGCCTCTCTAACCACCCCGCCCTGATCGAGGCGGCGAAGGCAAGCTACGATCAATGGGGTTTCGGCCTGAGCTCCGTCCGCTTTATCTGCGGGACCCAGTCCATCCATAAGGAGCTGGAGGAGAAGCTGGCGAAATTCCTGGGAATGGATGACGTCATCCTCTATTCCTCCTGCTTCGATGCCAACGGGGGCCTCTTCGAGACCCTGCTGGGGCCGGAGGACGCCATCATCTCCGACGAGCTGAACCACGCCTCCATCATCGACGGCGTGCGTCTGTGCAAGGCCAAGCGATACCGCTATAAGAACAACGATATGAACGACCTCCGCGCCCAGCTGGAGGACGCCCGCAGCGCGGGCTGCCAGGTAAAGCTCATTGCCACCGACGGCGTGTTCTCCATGGACGGCTATATCGCCAACCTGAAGGGCATCTGCGACCTGGCCGATGAGTTCGACGCCCTGGTCATGGTGGACGACAGCCACGCTGTGGGCTTCATGGGCGACACCGGCCGGGGCACCCCGGAGTACTGCGGCGTCCAGGACCGGGTGGACATCATCACCGGCACCTTCGGCAAGGCCCTGGGCGGAGCCTCCGGCGGCTATACCGCCGCCCGTCAGGAGATCGTGGACCTGCTGCGCCAGCGCAGCCGTCCCTACCTGTTCTCCAACACCGTGGCTCCCGCCATCTGCGCCGCCAGCATCCAGACCATCGAGCTGCTTACCGCCTCCACGGAGCTCCGGGACCGGGTCCACGAGAACACCGCCTACTTCCGGGAGAAGCTCAGCGCCCTGGGCTTCGATGTGCTGGAGGGCAGCCACCCCATCGTGGCCGTAATGCTCTACGATGCCAAGACCGCCGGGGAGTTCGCCGCCCGGATGCTGGAGAAGGGCGTCTACGTGGTGGGATTCAGCTATCCCGTGGTGCCTCAGGGCAGGGCCCGCATCCGCACCCAGGTATCCGCCGGGCATACCCGTGAGGACCTGGACTTCGCCGTGGAGTGCTTCCGCCAGGTCAAGGAGGAAATGGGCCTCTGACCGCCGCCGGGACGCCGGAAAAATAAGACTGGAAAATTTGCACAAGGTGTGATATACTATTCTTATCAAAAATCAGGAGGGATATCCACATGCCGTATATTTTTGCCGCCATTGGCGTCATCATCCTCATCCTGCTGGTGACGAACATTCAGGTCGTCCAGCAGTCCCGTGCCTTCGTGGTGGAGCGCCTGGGCGCGTACCAGACCACCTGGGGCGTGGGCGTCCATATCAAGCTGCCCTTCATTGACCGCGTGGCCAAGCGGGTCAGCCTGAAGGAGCAGGTCGTCGATTTCGCGCCCCAGCCCGTCATCACCAAGGACAACGTCACCATGCAGATCGACACCGTCATCTACTTCCAGATCATCGACCCCAAGCTGTACGCCTACGGCGTAGAGCACCCCATGAGCGCCATTGAGAACCTGACCGCCACCACCCTGCGTAACATCATCGGCGATCTGGAGCTGGACCAGTCCCTCACCAGCCGGGACCACATCAATACCCAGATGCGCTCCATCCTGGACGAGGCCACGGACCCCTGGGGCATCAAAGTCAACCGCGTGGAGCTGAAGAACATCATCCCGCCCCGTGACATTCAGGATTCCATGGAGAAGCAGATGCGCGCCGAGCGCGAGCGCCGCGAGGCCATTCTTCAGGCCCAGGGCCAGAAGGAGAGCCAGATCCTGGTGGCGGAGGGCGAGAAGCAGTCCGCCATCCTCCGGGCCGACGCCTCCAAGCAGGCCGCCATTCTGGAAGCCGAGGGCCAAGCCGCCGCGATCCTCAAGGTCCAGCAGGCTCTTGCGGATTCCATCAAGCTCCTCAACGAGGCCAATCCCAACGATCAGGTGGTAAAGATCAAGGCTCTGGAAGCCTTCCAGGCCGCCGCCGACGGCAAGGCCACCAAGATCATCATCCCCAGCGAGATCCAGGGTCTTGCCGGCCTTGCCTCCAGCGCCAAAGCGCTGCTGGAGGGGGATAAGTAATCTGATAGGCTGCGGATAGAACAAACGCCGCCCCGGCTTCTTTTG
>CAJTVO010000227.1 GCA_910579485.1 uncultured Oscillospiraceae bacterium
CGATATCGAGCAGTCCTCCGCCCGGCACGAGGCCGGCGCGGGCATGTACGACCGGGGAAGCTCCGTGGCTCCCGCCTTCGGCATGGTGGGTACGCTGGTCGGTCTGATCAACATGCTGAAGGCCATGGACGTGGAGAGCGGCGGCGGCAATCTGGGCCCCGCCATGGCTACCGCCCTGGTCACCACCCTGTACGGGTGCGTGCTGGCCCACATGATCTTCGGCCCCATCGCCAACCAGCTCCGGCAGCGGGATGAGGAAGAGATGCTCTGCAAGCTGATCATTGTGGAGGGCATCATGTCCATCCAGGCCGGTTCCAACCCCAAGGCTCTGCGGGAGAAGCTGCTGACCTTCGTGGCCCAGCGCCAGCGCGAGGGCGGCGGCGAGCAGAAGGGCGGCAAGGGCGAGGGCGCTGAGTAAGCCCTGGCCGTGAGAATGAGGTGAGCGAAACATGGCTTCCATAAAAAAGAAATCGGGCGGCGGAGGCGGCGGCGCCAACTGGATGGACACCTACGGCGACATGGTGACCCTGCTGCTGTGCTTCTTCGTGCTTTTGTATTCCATGTCCACCATCGACCAGGAGAAGTTTATGCTGATCGTCCAGAGCTTCAACAAGGACGCGGAGATCAGCACCGACGACTCCCCACGGGGGCCGGACGGCACCCATGACGCGGAGCTGGGCGACGACATGCCCATGACCCAGGACGAGGTCAACGAGCAGGTGGAGATCATCCTGGAGTATTTGGCGGAGTACGCGGCCTCCCAGCAGTCCTCCGCGGATTCCAGCGAGGACGAGGTCACCTTTACCAAGGGAGATAATTTCGCCTTCTTTTCCTTCCCCAACTCCGTGTTCTTCGGCGGTGACAGCGACGTGCTGCGCCAGGAGGGCAAGGAGGAGCTGGATAAGCTGATCCCTATCCTGACGGAGAACCAGCTCTATATCGACGAGATCGTGGTCACGGGCCACACCGCCACGGCGCAGACCACCTACAACGCCCGGAAGGACCGGCGTCTGGCGGCCTGCCGCGCCGCCGAGGTAGCGGCGTACATCCAGGAGAACAGCGGCATCAGCGCCGCCCGGATCAGCGACGAGGGCAAGGGCCAGTGGCTGCCCATCGCCCCCAACGACGCGGAGGAGGACCGGCAGAAGAACCGGCGGGTGGAGATCATGATCGCCTTCTCGGACGAGGAGCTGGATAATCCCTTCGCGGGCAGCATCCAGCAGTATTACACGGATACCCAGCAGGAAAATCCGGATCCCCTGGCAGATATGTACGCTGCCAGTACCGAGGCGGAGTAACCCATGTGCTCCGCGCCATATCCGTCAAAGCAAAAGCGCCCCGTTCCGACCGGGCCGCTCAGGCGGGACCGGCGAGACGGCGCCCTTGGAATCCAAAGTCGGGAATGAGGAGACAATATGGCAGAAGTCTTATCACAAAGCCAGATCGACGCCCTGCTGGCGGCAGCCCAGAGCGGAGGTCTTGACGAGGGCCCCAAAAAAGAGGAGTCCACCGAAAAAAAATATAAGAAATACGACTTTTTCAGTCCTCGGAAGTTCAGCAAGGACCGTCTGAAGATACTCAACAGCATCTACGAGAACTATACGCGGGTCATCAATTCCCGGCTGAACGCCATGTTCCACTCCACCTGCGAGATCGAGGTGGGCTCCATCGAGGAGCTGCACTACTACGAGTTCTCCAACGCGCTGAGGGAGGGCGACGTGCTGGCCCTGGCGAAGATCGACCGGGAGGACCTGCAGGAGGAGTATCCGATCCTGGTCCACCTGGCTACGCCGGTGTTGCTGACCATGATGGACCGGATGATGGGCGGCGAGGGCGAGCCGGACGACAACCTCGACCCGGACTATAAGCTGACAGACCTGGAGCTCAACATGTACGCGGACATCATCAAAGACATGCTGGACTTCCTGGGGCGCAGCTGGGAGAACTACATCACCCTGAAATTCTCCTATGTGCGCACGGAGACCAACCCGACCCTGGTGCAGCTCATCGGGTATGACGACACGGTGGTCATCGTGGGTCTGGACATCCGCTTCCCCAACAGCAGCGGACGGCTGAGCATGTGCCTCCCCGGCGAGATGCTGACCAACATCTTCACCGAGATCAGCAAGCAGACGGGGCACCGCAGCACGGGAGAGGATAAGTCGGAGGAGATATTCGATTCCCTGCGCGACTCCGACCTGGAGATCATCGCGGAGCTGGCCCGTACCAAGCTGCAGCTCAGCGACATCTACCATCTGAACGTAGGCGACGTGGTGGATATCAAGCAGCCCAAGGACGCCCCCATCTTCCTGAACATCAGCGGCAGGCGATGGTTCGACGGGCGCATGGGCATCTACAACAAGCAAATGGCCGTGAAAATCGGTGAGACATACATTAAGGCGTAAAGGAGCGTATCCTGATGGGAGAAATAACGACATTTAGTCCAATGGTGATGGACGCCATTGGGGAGGCGATGAATATCAGCCTGGGCTCCTCCGCTACAGCGGTCTCCAACATGCTGGACCACCGCGTGGACATCACCACCCCCACCGTGCAGGTGATCAACGCGGAGGACTTCACCCTGGGACGGATCGAGCCTGCCATCGGCGTGGAGATCAAATATGTCTGCGGCCTGGAAGGCAGCAACATCATGATGCTCAAGCGCAGCGATGTGAAGGCCATCGTGGACATCCTTCTGGGGACGGAGACGCCCGATGAGGAGTTCCAGCTGGATGAGCTGAGCATCAGCGTGGTGTGCGAGGTCATGAACCAGATGATGGGCGCGGCCTCCACCGCCCTCAGCGACCTGCTGGGACGGATGGTGAACATCTCCACCCCCGAGTCCTTCGAGCTGAACGATCTGGACCAGGTCCGGGACGAGCATTTCCCGGTGAAGACCGGCCCCATCGTGGTGGTCAGCTTCCGGCTGAGCATCGAGGGCGTGGTAGAGAGCGAGTTCATGAACGTCATGAGCGTCGATCTGGCCAAGGAGCTGGTGAGCGGCATGGGCCTGGACCTGGAGGACGAGGGAGGCGCGCCTGCGCCCGCCCCGGCTCCCGCACCCGCGCCCAGCGAGCCTGCCTCCTCCGGCGGCACTCTGAGTCAGGAGGAGATCGAGCGGCTGATGGGTGGGGGCGCGGCCAGCGAACCGGCCCCGGCGGCTCCCCCGGCGTCCTCCGGCGGGACCATGAGCCAGGAGGAGATCGAGCGCATGATGGCAGGCGGCGGCGCGGCCGCCCCAGC
>CAJTVO010000228.1 GCA_910579485.1 uncultured Oscillospiraceae bacterium
TTGTGAAGTCCCGCTACCCGGAGGCTCAGGTGGGTATAGACCTTCCCGTCCACCACCACGTCGAAGTCCGGGCGGCCGCCGTGCCAGGTGAGGTCCCGGGCCTGGCAGTCCGCGCCCTCGCGGCAGCCGAAGGTGAACAGGGGCAGGCCCTTCAGGGCGTCCATGGCCCCCTCGTCGTCGGCGTTGACCACGATGCGGCCGTCCGGCGGCGTCAGCTGGGCGAAGCGGCGGAAGGACCGCTTGATGTCATCCAGGTCCTTGAAGAAGTCCAGGTGGTCCGCCTCCACGTTCAGCACCACCGCCACGGTGGGGAAGAAGTGGAGGAAGCTGTTGCAGTACTCGCAGGACTCCAGGATGATGGTGTCCCCGCGGCCCACCCGGTAGCCGCTGTGGAGCATGGGCAGGGTGCCCCCGATCATCACCGTGGGGTCCGCCTGGGCGGCCATGAAGATGTGGGTGGTCATGGAGGTGGTGGTGGTCTTGCCGTGGGTGCCCGCGATGCACACCGCGTTCTCATACTGCCGCATGATGGCCCCCCAGGCCTCCGCCCGCTCGAAGACGGGGATGCCCTGGGCGCGGGCGGCGGCGATCTCCGGGTTGTCGTCGTGGATGGCGGCGGTGCGGATCAGGAACTCCGCGCCCTCGATGTCGCTGGCCTCGTGGCCCACGTGGACGGAGATGCCCTGGGCGCGCAAATGGTCCACCGCGGGGCTCCCGGACTGGTCGCTGCCCTGGACGGCGAGGCCCATGCCGTGGAGCACCTCCGCCAGGGGGCTCATGGAGACGCCGCCGATGCCCGCCAGGTGTACCCGGCGGCCTGGGACGATATACGGCTGGATGCTGGTATCTGTATGGGTCATAGGAGCTGCTTCCTTCCCAACGGCAGAGGCCTGCCGGTATTTGCCTTTTTTGCAAAAATGTATTATACTATAAAAGCCCTTATGGTGCAACTATAATTCTATTGATACTATGCCTGTTTTTTTCGAAGAATAACCCGAAAAAGAAAGGATCTGCAAAAAAGAGGTGAGAGCGATGAGGATGCCGGAGAATGTGCGGGCGCTCCTGGAGCGTCTGGAGGCGGCGGGCTATGAGGCCTGGTGCGTCGGCGGCGCGGTGCGGGACGCCCTGCTGGGACTGGAGCCCGGGGACTGGGACGTTGCCACCAGCGCGCCGCCGGAGGCGGTGCTGGACTTGTTCGCGCCGGAGGCGCTGCCCACCGGGCTTAAGCATGGGACCGTCACCGTCGGCGGCGGCCGGGGGGTGGAGGTCACCACCTTCCGCCGGGACGGGGAATATCTGGACAACCGGCACCCGGATCACGTGGAGTTCACCAGCTCCCTGGCCGAGGACCTCTCCCGCCGGGATTTTACGGTGAACGCCATCGCGGTGGACCGCAGGGGGGAGCTGGCGGACCCCTTTGGAGGCCGGGAGGATCTGGGGCGGCGGGTCCTGCGGGCAGTGGGCCGTCCGGAGAAGCGATTCGAGGAGGACGCCCTGCGGATATTGCGGGGGCTCCGGTTCGCCGCGCGGCTGGGGTTCGCCATCGAGCCGGGGACAGACGAGGCCGTCCGGCGGTGCGCCCCGCTGCTGAAGAACATCGCCCCGGAGCGCATCCAGGCAGAGCTGACGGGGATCTTGTGCGGGGAGCACGTTCTGGAGGTCCTGCTGGGATACCCGGAGGTGCTGGGGGTGTTCCTGCCGGAGATACTGCCCTGCGTGGGGTTCGACCAGCACAGCGTGTATCACTGCTACGATGTCTGGGAGCACACCGCCCGGGCGGTGGCGGCGGTGAAGCCCCTGCCCGTCCTGCGGTACGCCATGCTGTTCCACGACCTGGGGAAGCCGGAGACCTTCTCCATGGACGAGGAGGGGCGGGGACACTTCTACGGGCACTGGCGGCGGAGCGTCCCCCTGGCCCGGGCGGCGATGGAGCGCCTGCGCATGGACAACCGAAGTAAGGAGACCATCCTGACCTTGGTGGAGCGCCACGACTGCGAACTGCCCCTCGGCGAAAAGTCCGCGCGGCGGAACCTGGCCCGGTACGGAGAGGAAACGCTGCGGCTGCTGCTGGAGGTAAAGCGGGCGGACAACCTGGCCCAGGCGGCGGCCTACCAGGACCGGCAGACACTGATCCGCCAGTGGGAGGAACTGCTGGAGCTGGTGCTGGCCGGGGGAGCCTGCTTCTCCCTGAAACAGCTGGCGGTGAAGGGGGGCGACCTGACGGCCCTGGGGCTCCGGGGGCCGGCGGTGGGCCGGGGGCTGGCGGAGCTGCTGGAGCTGGTCATTGATGAGAAGCTGCCCAATGAGCGGGGCATACTGCTGGAATATGTGAAGGAGAAACTGCTATGATCTATCTGGGCGCGCATCTGTCCTCTTCCAAGGGATTTTACAAAATGGGCCGGGACGCGATGGCTATCGGGGCCAACACCTTTCAGTGCTTCGTGCGGAACCCCAGGGGGGCCAGGGCGAAGGCGCTGGACCCCGCCGATCTGGAGAAGCTTCGGGCTCTGATGGCAAGGGAGGGGTTCGGGCCCGTGGTGGCCCACGCGCCGTACATCATGAATCCTTGCTCCAAGGACGCAGGCATCCGGGAGCTGGCCGGGCGGATGATGGCCGAGGACCTGGAGCTCATGGAGCATCTGCCGGGGAACTACTACAACTTCCATCCCGGAAGCCACGTGGGCCAGGGCGTGGAGGAGGGCTGCCGCCAAATCGCCGCCATGCTGGACCAGGTGATCAGCTCGGAGCTGAAGACGACGGTGCTCCTGGAGACCATGGCGGGGAAGGGCAGCGAGATCGGCGGACGGTTCGAGGAGCTGCGGAGGATATTGGACCTGGCCGCCTGCGGGGACCGGCTGGGGGTATGTCTGGATACCTGCCATGTGTCCGATGGGGGGTATGATATCGTGGGTGGGCTGGACGGAGTGCTGGAGGAGTTCGACCGGGTGGTGGGGCTCTCACGGCTGAAGGCGGTACACATCAACGACAGCATGAATCCTCCGGGGTCCCGGAAGGACCGGCACGCGCTGATCGGGGAGGGGACCATCGGGACCGAGGCCATCGTGCGGATCATCACCCATCCCGCTCTGGCAGGACTGCCGTTCCTTCTGGAGACGCCTACCGACGACAAGGGGCATGGGGAAGAGATCGCCATGCTGCGGGCGGCCATTGGAGGATGATACGGAGCTTCCACGAAAAGCATATTGCCGCTGCCAGGCAAGCATACAGAAACAGCAAGCCT
>CAJTVO010000229.1 GCA_910579485.1 uncultured Oscillospiraceae bacterium
TCATGCTCGTAAAAATCCTTGACCGCCTGGGGCTTGGTAAGCGCGTCATAAAAAGCCAGTTCCTCCGCGTTCAGCCCCAGCGCCTCCCCCTCCGCATTTGCCGCCGCAATATCCTTGGCAAGCTTCAGAAGTTCCTCAATAACTTCCTCATTGGTAAGCATTCCGTTCAGATAACGGTTCATGGCGCTCTGGATGATCTCAGAAAATTTCTCCGACTTGACCAGGTTCATCCTGCGGTAAACGGAAACTTGTTCCGCGATCAGCTTTTTCAGCAGTTCCACCGCCAGATTTTTCGCCTTCATGTTTGCCACTTCTTCCAGAAACTTCGGATCAAACAGGGAGAACTCCGACTTCACATCGGAGAAAAGATTGATTATGCCCTCGCTTTTAATGCTGTGCTTCAATAGTTCGTTAATCCGCTCATTCACTTCGGGCAGGGTAAATTTCTTCCCTGTCCCGCCGGACTGTAAGCGGACGATCATCGTGCGGACAGCATCAAAGAACGCCGCCTCAAAACGTGTACTCTCATCCACCAAGCTGCCGCACAGGGTAAGGGCCTGCCGGAGCAGCAACGCCTCTTTGATATAAACATTCTGCGTCCGCTCATTTTCAGGCAGGTTATGCTCCGCAACACTCTTGCCCAGAATGAAGTTGACGCCTCCGCTGATAGCCTTCGCTTTCTCAAAATCATTGCCGGACATAAACCTCCCATAGTCATAGCCATGGAAGAAATCCCGGCAAATCGAGAGCTTTTCCAAGAACTTCGGATAGGCGGCCTTGCTGACATCGGTGTCGCCGTAGTTTTTCCTGTCTCTGGCGGTGTAGTCGTTCATTGCCTGCTTGAGGGCGGCAGCAATACCCACATAGTCCACCACCAGCCCACCCTCTTTGTCCTGGAAGACGCGATTGACGCGGGCGATGGCCTGCATCAGATTGTGGCCGGACATAGGCTTATACACATACATCGTCGCCAACGATGGAACATCAAACCCGGTCAGCCACATATCCACCACAATGGCGATCTTCAAAGGCGACTCGTTGTCCTTAAATTTCCTCGCCAGCTCGTCCTTGCGTGCCTTGTTCCCGATGATCTTCTGCCATTCCTCGGGGTCATTGTTACCCTGGGTCATCACGACCGCCACTTTCTCCGTCCACGCAGGGCGCAGTTCCATAATGCGCTGGTATATCTTCATAGCAATGGGGCGGGAATACGCAACGATCATGGCCTTTCCCGTCAGGATATTGGCCCGGTAATTCTCGTAGTGGTCGAGAATGTCATTGACCAGAGAGTTGATCGTCTGCTCCGCACCCAGGATGGCCTCCATCTGGCCCAATTCCTTCTTGCTCTTTTCAATGACATACGGGTCCGCTTTCTGGGCCATGATGTCATACTCGGCGTCAATAAGACGCAGGGTGTGCTCGTCCAATTTCAGGTGAATGACCCGGCTCTCATAGTAGACCGGCCTTGTGGCACCATCTTCCACAGCCTGCGTCATATCATAGATGTCGATGTATTCACCGAACACTTCGCGGGTGCTGCGGTCCTTGGAGGAAACCGGCGTGCCGGTAAAACCAATGTATGTAGCGTTGGGCAGACTGTCCCGGATGATTCGGGCGGTCCCGACAACCGTTTTAGCTTCGATCTCCCCGTTATCCTTCCGCCGGGTAACCACCTTCTCTGTCAGGCCGTATTGCCCCCGGTGGGCCTCGTCCGCCATAACGATAATATTCCGGCGTTCGGAGAGCGGTTCGCCGCTCTCCTCAAATTTCTGCATAGTGGTAAAGATGATCCCGTTGGCCTGACGGTCCTTTAACCAGTCCTTCAAGCCAATTTCTATATGCTTCGGCGTTTCGCCCTGCCGCAGTTTCTCCTTATACTCGTCGCTCAGCTTGCGGCAGGTGGCTTGTACCGGCGTCTGCCGCAGAAAATCCCTGCATCGGGCAAACTGGCCGTAGAGTTGATCGTCCAGATCGTTCCGGTCGGTTATGACAACGATGGTTGGGCTCTCCAGTGCCTCTTGCAGATAGTGGGCGTAGAACACCATGGACAGGGATTTCCCGCTGCCCTGGGTATGCCAGAAAACGCCGCCCTTGCCGTCTGTGCGGGTGGCGCGGCGGGTGGATTCCACCGCCTTTTTGACGGCAAAATACTGATGATACCCGGCTAGAATTTTGAACGTGTTCTGACCGTCTGCATTGAAGCAGATAAAATTTTTGATAATGTCAAGAAAGCGTTCTTTCTCAAATAACCCTTTAAAAAATGTATCAAATTGGGCATACTGCGTATTCTCATAGCTGCCGTCCGTTGTCTTCCACTCCATATACCGGTCCTCACCGGAGGTGATCGTCCCGGCCCGGGAGTGGGTCATATCGCTCATGACGCAGACGGCGTTGTAGACGAACAGCGAAGGAATTTCGTGCATATAGTTCCTAAGCTGGCGGTAAGCGGCTGAGGCGTCCGTTTCCTCCCGAGAGGGGGATTTCAGCTCCACGACAACAAGCGGCAGTCCGTTGACGAACAAAATCACGTCGGGCCGCTTTTCTGAGTTCTCTACCACCGTCCACTGGTTGGCGATAGTGAAATCGTTGTTGTTGGGATTTTTGTAGTCCACGAGGTAGACGAGGGTGGAGCGCTCCTCGCCGTTTACGAAATATTTCACCGGCACGCCGTTTTGCAGGTAGTCCATGAACACCAGGTTCTTTTGCAGCAGCGTCCCGCTCTCGAAGTTTTTCAGCTTGTAGGCCGCCTCGTTGAGCGCGTCCATGGGCAGGGCGGGGTTGACCCGCCGCAGGCAGGGGAGGAGAATGTCCTCATATAGCGGGGAGCGGTAATCCCGCGCCACGTCGGGGCCGTAGACGTAGGTATAGCCTAATTGCTCCTGAAAGAGCTGGAGGACGGCGTTTTCGTAGTGGGATTCGGTGAAATGGGTAGACATGATCTATCTCCTCATAATATCTTCAACCTGTTTTGCTAAGCTAGGTTTTATATCTTCCCAAGACTGTTTTCTATTTTTGCTTGCATAAAAAACTTTTGCAATTTTTTCTAACTCAAACAGCTGGCCTGTTGTATATTCATGAAATTTTGCGGTTCGGACATTAATTGCATTCTTAAGTGTTTCTAAGGCCATATTATTAGCAGGATCAACAGCTATCCCCCTCATTATATTATTTTGC
>CAJTVO010000230.1 GCA_910579485.1 uncultured Oscillospiraceae bacterium
GTCCGCAAGCATACGGTCGCTGATGTCCGAGGCCGTGATGGACAGAAACGACATGGCCCCGTACATATCCCCCACCTGGAAGGTGCGCCGGCCCTTGAAGGCAAAGGCGGCGGGGGCGATGAAGTCCTTCACGGACAGCCCGGACTCCACCAGCCACTTCCACTCAAAGGTGAACGGCTCACGGTCGCCCATGTGGAACATGGAGTGCAT
The DNA here is from genome assembly GCA_910579485.1 of uncultured Oscillospiraceae bacterium. Lineage (GTDB taxonomy): Bacteria > Bacillota > Clostridia > Oscillospirales > Oscillospiraceae > Pelethomonas. The sequence continues at coordinate 211 of CAJTVO010000230.1, forward strand.
CAGGCGCAGGCGCTCCTTCCCGTTCAGCACCGTGGCGGTCACGCCGATGCGCTTGAAGTTGTTGAGCAGGTCCGTCTCCACATGGTCCAGCCGGGGCTTCGCCTGCCGCATGGACGCCGCCTCGATGCCGAAGGTCAGGTACTTGGCTTTCGTCAGGCCGTTGTTGCCCCTGGCAAGCTGGCTTTTCAGCATCTGGCTGTACTCCGCTCGAACGCTGTCAAAGGCGTCCCCCGCCGGCGGGATGCGGACGGACTTCTCGAAGCTCTCCGCATCGGTCGCCATGTTCATGAAGGACAGCTCAAAGTGGATGGAACTGTCGAAGAAGTTGAGGAAGCTGCACCACTCCTCGAAGATGGCCGTCTTGTCCTCCTGCTGGGCGAGCTGGTAGTTGATGTCGTTGAACTGGACCGTCTTGGTGTAGTAGTTGTCGGTGACACGGCAGATGCCGTCCGGGAACATCCGCTGGAACGGGATGGACTGCTGGGCGGTGCGGGGAGTGCCGTCATCCCTGCGGGCCTTCTCGATGATGGCCCTGATCTGCTTTTTCTCCGCTTTTGTCAGGCTTGCGGGGAGTGCGATCGGCTCCGCTTTCCCGCGCCCGCTTTTCTGCGTTCTGAACAATGGCCTGTACCTCCTTTTCCACTTGGTCCTGCCGCATGAGGGCAGAGTAATAGTTGTTGGTCGCATAGGGGCGCACCTTCGGGCGGATGAACTTCGCCTGGATGAAGTGCCGCGCCACCACCTCCAGCGGCTGCCCGTCCTTCTCATACATGGCGAGGAAGAACAGCGGGAGCATGAGGCAGATCATCCCCATGACGGCGAGGCTGGTGTTGCCGGAACGCTTCATCAGGAAGAACGCCGGGACGCCGATGAGCGCCGCCGCGCCGAAGCAGACGAGCTGCCGCTTCGTCAGCCCAAAGAACACCTTGGACTTTACCCGCGTGAGGTCGCGGGGGACAGAGATATACGCTGCCATAAAGACCTCCTTTCCCGGTCAGTGGGCGTTCAGTACGCTTCGGGCAAGGCCCCCGGTCTTGAACAGGGTGAACACCAAAAGCACCGTGTACCCCACAACGCCCCAGAGGGAGCCGACTATATCCGAAGTGAACGAGATGGACTGTATCAGCACAGCGTAGATGCCGACACAGATGATGATGAGGAAGCCCTGGAAGCCCAGGGCGAACAGGGAGCGGAGGTAGTTCTGCCCGGTCTGGCCCTGCTCCCGGTTGCCGAAGGTGGACAGCGGGATGGGGGCGAGGCTCGTCATCAGGTATATCTCGATCATGCGCCCGTAGACGATGACGAAGATCACGATGGAGAGTATCCAGAGGGTGAGCTGGATGACAAAGCTCATCAGGTAGATGCCCAGCAGCGTACCTACGCCGTAGGTCTCCAGCGTGGCCTCCATCGCGGCAATGGCCGAGTCGCTGACCGCCGTGGACGCTCCGATGATGCCGCCGCTCCCGGAGATCACCGTCTGGCAGACATCAAAGACCGCCATCACGATGTTGAAGCAGTTGGAGATGAGCGTGACGGCCACGAAGGTCTTGAATATCCACTTGAAGATGATCCAGGTCTCAAAATTTGCTAAGTTGTTATGCTCGATGATGAGCTGTATCAGCTCATAACAGGCAATGAAGGTGAGGATCAGCCCCGCTATGGGGAGGATGACCGACTCCGATACGCTGCGTATCATGGAGAAGATGCCCGGAGAGAAGTTCGCCGGGGTCATGCCCACATCGCTGGCGATCTCCCCCACACGGGAGTTGACCGAATCGAAAACGCCTGTGAGATTGCCCATTATCCCGCTGATAAGAAGCTCTTTGAGCCAGTCCGCTATCGCGTCAAGAATACTGCCCAAATCAAATACCTTGTCCTTTCATCAGGGTAGGCAGGGCGGCGCTGCCGCCGCCCCGCCCGGTCACAGCGGGTCCTGTCCTGCGGGGCAGGTCAGGGGGTGGTGAACAGCCCGGACAGCAGGGGAACGAGGGTGATGCCGATGAGGGCGACACCGCCGCCCGCCATCAACTGTTTCATGCCCTGGCTCTTGGCCCCAGGGTTGTCGTTGCCGTAGCCCTCCAGAAGGTTGATCGCGCCCCACACGCCAAGGCCGGCGCCCAGCGCCACAACGAGGGTCTGCAAAACACCGATCGCACTGTTGAAAAATGCCATAACTTTGTCCTCCTTAAAGACAGGGGGCGGAGCCTTTGCCCCGCCCTGAAATGGTTGTTTTAGTTACTGAAAACACGGGATTTCCCCGGCTTTATGCGGCTTTTCCCGGTCCGGCCCGCCGGATGGATGCCTGTCATTGTCAAAGTGGGGACAGCTCCATCCCCGGCAGGCCGGAGGGAGAAAGGCCCTATGCCGCTGCCGTCAGATGGCCCGGATCAGGGAGTGGTGAACAGGCCGGACAGCAGGGGGACCAGGGTGATGCCGATGAGGGCGACACCGCCGCCCGCCATCAACTGCTTCATGCCCTGGCTCTTGGCCCCAGGGTTGTCGTTGCCGTAGCCCTCCAGAAGGTTGATGGCGCCCCACACGCCGAGGCCAGCGCCCAGCGCCACAACGAGGGTCTGCAAAACACCGATCGCACTGTTGAAAAATGCCATAACTTTGTCCTCCTTAAAGACAGGGGGCGGAGCCTATGCCCCGCCCTGAAATGGTTGTTTTAGTTACTGAAAACACGGGATTTCCCCGGCTTTATGCGGCTTTTCCCGGTCCGGCCCGCCGGATGGATGCCTGTCATTGTCAAAGTGGGGACAGCTCCATCCCCGGCAGGCCGGAGGGAGAAAGGCCCTATGCCGCTGCCGTCAGATGGCCCGGATCAGGGAGTGGTGAACAGGCCGGACAGCAGGGGGACCAGGGTGATGCCGATGAGGGCGACACCGCCGCCCGCCATCAACTGCTTCATGCCCTGGCTCTTGGCCCCAGGGTTGTCGTTGCCGTAGCCCTCCAGAAGGT
>CAJTVO010000231.1 GCA_910579485.1 uncultured Oscillospiraceae bacterium
TTTTGTTCACACAAAAAGTACCCGAGGAGTCCGGGGGCGAGAAGCCCCCGGGCCGGTTAAAGAAGCGACCGCCGTGCCGCCCACAGGGCGGCAGAGAACTATCTCTTAAATTTTTCATTTCGGTTGTACTTTCCATCCCATTATGCTATAATACATATTTAACGTGGCTTACTGCGCACACGCGATGAAGATAAAAACAAAGGAGCATCAACCATGGAAGAGAAAAAAACAATGCTATCCGGCATCAAGCCCAGCGGGGATCTGACCCTGGGCTCCTATCTGGGCCCTCTGCACCACTGGCCTAAGATGATCGAGGAGTACGACTGCTATTTCTTTATGGCGGATCTGCACGCCATCACCGTCCGGCAGGACCCCGCCGCCCTGCGGCGGCGCACCATTGAGCAGCTGGCCCAGTATATCGCCTGCGGCCTGGACCCGGAGAAATGCACCCTCTTTATCCAGTCCCACGTCCATCAGCACGCCGAGCTGGGCTGGGTGCTCAACTGCTACGCCATGTTCGGCGAGCTCTCCCGCATGACCCAGTTCAAGGACAAATCCGCCAAAAACGCCGACAACATCAACGGCGGCCTCTTTACCTACCCCAGCCTCATGGCCGCCGACATCCTGCTCTATCAGCCGGACCTCGTCCCCGTGGGCGACGACCAGAAACAGCACGTGGAGCTGACACGGAACATCGTCCAGCGCTTCAACGGCGTTTACGGCGACGTGTTCAAGATGCCGGAGTCCTATATCCCCAAGGTGGGCGCCCGGATCATGAGCCTCACTGATCCTGCCGCCAAAATGAGCAAGAGCGATAACGGGGACACCGGCCGCGTCACCCTCATGGACGATCCCAACGTCATCATGAAGCAGTTCAAGCGGGCCATTACCGACAGCGACACCGAGCGCTGCGTCCGCTACGACCCGGAGAACAAGCCCGGCGTGGCCAACCTCATGACCATCTACGCCGCCGCCACCGGCCGTTCCTTCGCCGAGATCGAGCAGGAGTTCGACGGCCTGGGCTACGGGAAGTTCAAGCCCGCCGTGGGCGAGGCCGTGGTGGAGATGATCCGCCCCATCCAGGAGGAGACCCGCCGCATCCTGGCGGACAAGGCCTACCTGGAGAGCGTTTATCGCGCGGGCGCGGAGAAAGCCTCCTATGCGGCGGAGAAGACTCTGCGCAAGGTCTACAAGAAGATCGGCTTCGCGGCCAGGTGAGCAGGGGGCGGACAGCAACATGAACGGTATTTTTGATCGGACGAGCGTCCTGCCGGTGATCTTCTCCCTGGCGGTATCCCTGGGCCTGAGCTTCGCCCTGACGCCGCTGGTAAAGCTGCTGGCGGTAAAGATCGGCGCGGTGGACATCCCCAAGGACAAACGCCGGATGCACGACCATCCCATCCCCCGGCTGGGCGGTCTGGCGATCTTCATCGGCTTTGTGGTGGCGGTGCTGGCCTTCGCCGACGTGAACCGGCAGCTGCGGGGCATCCTGCTGGGGGCTTGCATCATCGTGGCCGTGGGCGTGGTGGATGACTCCCACCCCCTGGGCGCGGGCATCAAGTTTATCCTGCAGATCGTGGCGGCCCTGATCGCCATCTGGCATGGGGTGGTCATCGAGATGATCGCCAACCCCCTCCCCTTCCTGGGCGGGGAATACTGGGACTTCGGCATCATGGCCGTGCCCATCACCGTCATCTGGATCGTGGCGGTGACCAACTCCGTGAACCTGATCGACGGCCTGGACGGCCTGGCGGACGGGGTCAGCTCCATCGCGGCCATGACTATGCTCATCATCGCCCTGCTCATGGAAGACATGGAGATGGCGGTGATCTGCGCGGCCCTGGTGGGCGGGTGCATCGGATTCATCCCCTACAACCGCAACCCCGCCAAGATCTTCATGGGGGACACCGGCGCCACCTTCCTGGGCTTCGTCCTGGCCACGGTGTCGGTGACGGGGCTGTTCAAGCTCTACGCCATCATCTCCTTCGTGGTGCCCTTCATCATCCTGGGTTTCCCCATTTACGACACGGTCTCCGCCTTCACCCGCCGCATCCTCAAGGGCCAGAACCCCATGAAGGCGGACCGCAGCCATACCCACCACAAGCTCATCGACATGGGCATGAACCAGAAGCAGGCGGTCGCCACCCTGTACCTGGTGGCCATCGTCCTGGGCCTGTGCGCGGTGATGATCGTCTCCACCGGCTACATGAAGGTGGTCCTCTCCATCGCCGCCCTGGCGGGCACGGCCTATACCGTAGCCCGGATCGCCCGCTATCCCCACGACCATCCCAAGCAGGACGCGCCCGCCGGCCCCCCGGCGGAGAAGAAGGAGGACTGACGTGGAAAAACTGCGCATCATGAGCGTCTTCGGCACCCGGCCGGAGGCCATCAAGATGGCCCCCCTGGTCCGGGAATTGGCCTCCCGGGAGGACATCGAGTCCATCTGCTGCGTCACCGCCCAGCACCGGGAGATGCTGGACAGCGTGCTGGAGGTCTTCTCTTTGAAGCCGGACTGGGACCTGGACATCATGACCCCCCGGCAGACCCTGAGCACCATCACCAGCAAGTGCCTCACCGGCATGGACGAGGCCATCGACGCCCTGAAGCCGGACATGGTCCTGGTCCACGGGGACACCTCCACCACCTTCGCGGGGGCGCTGTCCGCCTTCTACCACAAAGTCCCGGTGGGCCACGTGGAGGCGGGCCTGCGGACCTACGACAAGTACTCCCCCTACCCGGAGGAGATGAACCGGAAGCTGGTGACCCAGATCGCGGACCTCTACTTCTGCCCCACGGAGAACAACCGGGAGAACCTCCGGAAGGAGGGCGTTACAGAGGGCGTCTTTGTCACCGGCAACACGGTGATCGACGCGCTGAAGACCACCGTCCGCCCGGACTACGTCTTCGCCGCGGAGGAGCTGAACCGGCTGCCCTATGATTGTCGGAAGATCCTCCTGGTCACCTGCCACCGCCGGGAGAACTACGGCCAGCCCATGGAGGACATCATGTCCGCCCTGGCCAATATTGCCCGGAGCCACGAGGACGTGGAACTGGTCTACCCCGTCCATCTCAGCCCCGTGGTCCAGGAGTGCGCGAAGCGGCACCTGTCGGGCCTGCCCAACATCCACCTGACCGCGCCCCTGGCGGCGGACGAGAT
>CAJTVO010000232.1:0-225 GCA_910579485.1 uncultured Oscillospiraceae bacterium
CGGTTCCCGCCTCCACGGTGCAGCCCCATTTTTCAAACTTTCCAGCGTCTACCAGCTGGGCAACCTCCTCCCGGGTCAGCCCGCCGCACCCGGCCTGATACTGCCCCAGGATGCCGTCCAGGGTCTTCAGCTGCTGGGCGGAGTAGAGAAAGCAGAGGCTCCCCATCAGGCAGACGGTCAGGGCGATGGTCAGGATGACAAACACGCTCCGGCGCTTGTCAGCTT
>CAJTVO010000232.1:235-471 GCA_910579485.1 uncultured Oscillospiraceae bacterium
CCCCAATCAGACGGTTTCTGAAATGATGCTGTTTGAGACGGGCGTTTGACAGTTTGCGGATGACCGCGCTGGTGTCGTTTTCAAAAGGCCAAGTCATCGCCGCCACCCCCTTAGCCCACGATTTTGCCGTCCTCGATCCGCACGATGCGGTCGGCCAGCTGGGCGATCTCGTTGTTGTGGGTGATCCTCACCGGCGGTAAAGCCGTCCAGGACCACGGCGTCCTCACCGGCACACC
>CAJTVO010000232.1:481-3081 GCA_910579485.1 uncultured Oscillospiraceae bacterium
GGTCTGGTTGAACTGCGTGCTGGTGCGCTTGAGCAGGCCCAGCACGTCGGCGCTGGTCTTGCTGTCCAGGTTGCCGGTGGGTTCGTCGGCCAGGACGATGGCTGGTTTGGTAATCAGGGCACGGGCAATCGCCACCCGCTGCTGCTGTCCGCCGGAGAGATTGTTGGGCATATTTTGCAGTTTGTCCTCCAGGGCCAGCATCCTCACGATCTCGTCCATGAACCTCTGATCCACCGTGTCCCCGTCCAGCTCTACGGGCAAGACGATGTTCTCATAGACATTGAGAATGGGAACCAGGTTGTAGTTCTGGAAGATGAAGCCGATGTTCCGGCGGCGGAAGATGGTCAGCTCCTCGTCATTCTTCTTCGCCAGCTCGTCCCCCCGGACGATCACGCTGCCGGAGGTGGGGGTGTCCAGCCCGCCCATCATATTGAGAAGGGTGGACTTGCCGCTGCCGGAGGTCCCCACCACCGCCACAAACTCCCCCTGCTCCACCGAGAGGTTCACGCCATCCAGGGCGCGGGTGATGTTCGGCTCGGCGCCGTACTGTTTTTTCAGGTCGATCGTCTGTAATACGTTCATGTGCAAACGCTCCTTTCAAGTGTTGGAGCTATCGTAAATCCCAAATGTCACAGAAATGTCCGAATTGGAGTCCGGGTTGTGAATTTTCTGTGAACAGTTTACCGCCAGGGCAGGAACACGGAGAAGGTAGACCCCCGGCCAACCTCTGAGGCCACCTTGATATAGCCGCCCTGCCGGGTAATGATTTCACGGGCCAGATACAGCCCGATGCCCACCCCCGGCTGGTCGTGGACCTCCTCCTCACGGTAAAAACGCCGGAAGATGGCGGCCTGACGGCTCTCCGGGATGCCCTTGCCGGTGTCGGTCACATCCAGCTTGACATACATCTCCCACCGTTCCACGGATACGCTGATCTTCCCGCCCGCCGGGGTATACTTTACTGCGTTGTCCAGCAGGTTGAACAGGGCCTCCGCCGTCCACTTGCTGTCGTGGGACACCCGCAGGTCGTCAGGGCACTGTACCTCCACAGAGATGCCCTTTTGCTCCGCCCCGTAGACGATGCCGCTCATAGCCTGGGCCAGAGTGTCCAGCAGCGGCACGTCCTTCTTTTCAAGCGTGATGGCACCGGTCTCCAGGCGGGAGGCTTTTCCCATGGACTGCACCAGAAATTCCAGCTTGTCCGTCTGGCTGCGGATGCCCTGCAAGAAGTCCCGCCGCTCCTGCTCGGTAACGGGCTTTGCCAGCAGGGTGTCCGTTACCATTTTCAGATTCGCCACCGGCGTTTTCACCTGATGGGAGATGTCCGACACCAGGGTTTGCAGCTCCCGCCGCTCCTGGTCCACCCTGCGCCGGTTTTCCTGGAGGATGTTATATAGCCGGGAGAGGCGATAGCTGATGCGGGCGAAGATGGTCTCACGGTCTTCGGCTCTGGCCGGCTCCTGGCCGCCGGTAATCATGCTGTCCATGGTCTGGCACAGGTCATTGGTAAATTGGGACAGCCGCTTGGCGAACAGCAGCGTCAGCAGGAACAGCCAGACCAGGGCGCAGGCCGTCAACAGCCCGCCAGCCAGCAGCACCCACCCCTGGCCCGTCATGGCGGAGAGGAGGAAGGAAAGAGCCAGCATGGAAATGGCCGCGCCGGCCTCCACCAGCAGAAACGTGGTTTTGACGGGCATACGCCTCATTTCCGCTCACCCCCTGTCCACTGATAGCCGATGCCGTAGATGGTCTTGATATAGGTGTCACCCTCCGCCTCGATTTTGCCCCGGATACGGCTGATGGAGGTGGTTAGGGTGTGCTCGTCCACAAATTTCTCGTCCACGTCCCACAGACGCTCCAAGAGCCGCTGGCGAGTCAGGACTTGGCGCGGATTTTTGCAGAACAGGTACAGCATCTTGTATTCCATGGAGGAGAGGGTGATCGGCTTCCCGTTCAGGGCGGCGGACTGCTCCGAGAAGTCCAGGAACAGCCTGCCGTCGTCGTAGAGATCCTTTGCCGGTTTGTGGTGCTCCAGCATGGCGAACATGGCGCGGATCTTCCGTTGCAGGGCCCCAATGGAAAAGGGTTTTGTGATATAGTCCACCGCTCCCGCCTCATAGCCTCGGAGTTGATCGCTCTCCTGGTCGTTGGCGGTGAGGAAGATCACCACCGTGTCCGGGTGCCCCGGCTTGATCAGCCCGCACAGGTCGTAGCCGTTGCCGTCCGGCAGATTGATGTCCAGCAGAACCAGGTCATATTCTGTCTCGGCCAGCAGATTTTCGGCGGTCCTGGCATTCAGAGCGGGGGTGACATCCCAGCCGTCGGAGATCAGATTATAGGCCAGGGTTTTATTCAAAAGAGCGTCATCCTCGACAATCAGTATCCGTTTCATGGCCCATCCTCCTTTTGTGATAAGAACAGTATAGCAGATAAATGTCCGCGAAATGTTACAGTGGACTGTCTTTTTGAAAAAAGTTTGCCTGAGCGATCCCGTCCGCTCAGGCAGAAAATCTGTTCAAATCATACTCACCAGCCCGGCCAGCAGGAGCATAACGGCGGGCACAACATATTTTCGCGGGTGGTGCCAGAGGTCGCTCTCG
>CAJTVO010000233.1 GCA_910579485.1 uncultured Oscillospiraceae bacterium
GGGCTGAACACCGTCCTGCCCTATGGCCTACGGCGCGTCAAGGCCCTGCGGACACTGACCACCGAGAGCGCCGCCGTCCTCATGCCCTTCCGCGTCCAGGAGATACAGGATGCCGGGGGCATCTACTACGGCGTGAACGCCGTCAGCAAAAACCTCCTGATCTGCAACCGAAAGCGGCTGCTGAACCCCCACGGCTTTATCCTGGGCGTGTCCGGCTCCGGCAAATCCTTCAGCATGAAGGAGGCCATCACCTTTATCGCCCTGTCCACCAGTGATGATATTATCATCATCGACGCCGAGCGAGAATATGGCGACCTGACCCGCGCCCTGGGCGGGGCCGTGATCGAGATTTCCCCCAACAGCCCCCACCACATCAACCCTCTGGAGATTACCAGGGGCTACGGCACCGGCGAAAACCCCGTGGCGATGAAGTCCGAGCTGCTTATGAGCATTTGCGAGCAGCAGATGGGCGCGGGCCAGTTGGGGGCCTTCCATAAGTCTATCATTGACCGCTGTACCGCCAATGTCTACCATGAGCTGATCGCCAGCGGCGGCAAGTCCCGGCAGCCCATCCTGTCCGACTGGCGAAACGAGTTGAAGCGCCAGCCGGAACGGGAGGCGGAGGAACTGGCCCTGGCCTCCGAGCTGTTTGTGGAGGGCAGCTTGAATATGTTCGCCCACGAGACCAACGTGGATATTGCCAACCGGATCATTTCCTTCGACCTGTACGAAATGGGGGAGCAGCTCAAGCCCACGGCGCTGAACGTCACACTGGAGACCATTCAGAACCGCGTGGCCGCGAACCGTCTGGCAGGGAAATACACATGGGTATTCGTGGACGAGGTTTACCTTTTCTTCCGCTACTACTACTCCGCGCAATTCCTGTATAAGTGCTGGAAGCGGTTCAGAAAATACGCCGCCGCCATGACCGCCGCCACGCAGAATGTGGAGGAATGTCTGCGCTCCGACACCGCCCGGCTTATGTTCGCCAACAGTGAGTTTTTGGTGCTGCTGAACCAGGCGGCTACCGACAGGGCCGAGCTTGCCAAGCTGCTGAATATCTCCACCAATCAAATGTCCTACATCACCAGCGCCGAGGCAGGCCACGGCCTGATCCGCGTGGGCGGCTCCATCGTCCCCTTCGCCAACGAGTTTCCCAGGGATACGGAGTTGTACCGCTTGATGACCACGACCCCCGGTGACAGGTAGAACCATGTCGAAATACGTCTCAATTTGAGACGCATTATCAGCCCTTCACCGATGCCGGTGGAGGGCTGATTTTTATTGACCTGCCAACTCCCGGTATGCGGCGACCTCTTGATAGAACTGCTCCGCATAGTCACGGGCCAGCCGCTCCACTTCCACAGCCTGTTCCTCTTTCGAGAGACGGTTCATGTAATGCAGCGGCTGGTCTGGATATTCCGCCGCGATACGGCTGGCCGCGCAGTTGGTCAGGACGTGGGCCAGCAGCTCCCGCAGCACTTCCGGCGGGAGCTTACCGGCAACAGGATAAAACACATCTTCAAAGACCGGAATGTCCCCAAAATCAGAGAGCGTCCTATATGCCGGAATATCCCCAGGTACTGCTTGCAGCAGAAGCATATAAGCGGTGTTGTCCCGCCAGTTGTCATAGATTGAGGCCAAGAGGGGCCTGTCCCCACAGCGCAGGCCATAGGGCTCCAGGTGCTCCAGCAGGATAAGGCAGAGCGCCCGGACCGGCGCGGCGGTCCTGTCCTGGGCATCCGGGAAATAGGGCTTTACCTGGTTTATCAGCCAGTCAAAGTCCATCTGTTTTTCCAGCCTGCGGGCAAAGGAAGTTTTCGGCACCATCATTTCAAGAGTAAAGCCCAACAGAATCACCCCCCATTGTCCACATTCTACCATGGCCGCACCATTTTGTATATCTCAATTTTCATACCAAGAGCGTTATTTTGTAAAAAGGGGGAATATCATGCCGTCACCCAAGGAAAAGCCCAAAGGGGCGAAAACGAAAAAGAGCGCCGGGAAAGTCGCCGCCCGGTCCCAGCCCGCCATTTCCGCGAAGCAGGCGGCCAAGCTCTTGAAGGATAAATACGTCCAGCAGCTTGACCAGCACCAGCCGGAAGGCGAGAGCATCGAGGTCCAGGCCGTCGATCAGGTGGAGGGGGCCGGGCGCTGGGCCGTGGACGAGCTTCTGACCCATGAGCGGCCCCGTTCTGACCGCCAGCCGGACAAGCGGATCAAGGAGCGGCCCAGGGATGTGCCGGAGACACCGGCCCCTGCGGACGCCCCGGCATCCGTCCCGGAGGGCGAAAGCCCGCCGCCCCGCCAAACCAGCGTGAGCTCCCGCCAGCGTGCGGGACCCTTGCCAAAGGAGCGGGCAGCCCAGGTGAAGGGGCAGCACCCGCCAGCGCCCCCTGCGGAGCACTCCGCGCCAGCAACGCCCGCCGCACCAGCGGACACACCTGCCCACACCATGCGGATCAAGGAGCGTCCCGCCGTCCGACTGAAAGAGCAGAGGACCGGGACCGCTGCTCCCAGCATAAAAGAAAAACCTTCTTCTCTCTCAAATCAATCTATCCCATCCATCAAATCAATCCGATCCATCCCATCTTCCAATGGGAGGCCAGCGGCAGGCCCTTCCACCTACCCGACGGGAAAGCAGTTAGGCGCGGGGCCGCGCTCCATTCGCAGGAGCGTCAGCACCGCCGCCAAACCAGCCAGTTCCCCGGCGGCCCCAGGCAGTTCCGCCCGATTGAAGCGGGAGGCCCGCCGTCAGGCAGTTGGAAAGCCCCGGCGCAGCCTGTCGCAACAGCCGGGACTCTCCGCCCAGGGCAAGGCCCCCGGCGCTTTGAACTCTGTCCGCAGTACGGGCCGGGATATACTCCCGCGTACAGGAGCAAGCGCCAAGGGCAGCACCCCCAAAATCCGGGGAGCCGTCTACCGAAAAGGCGTTTCCGCTCCCAAAGCCGCACGCGCCCCAATCAAGTCCGCTGTCTCCCGGCCTGTCCGGGGCATCCGGCAGAACGTCCAGCGACGTATGACCCAGCGGGCCGTACAACAGGCGGGGAAAGCGGCCAAAA
>CAJTVO010000234.1 GCA_910579485.1 uncultured Oscillospiraceae bacterium
CCGATGTCGCCGCAGGCGATCTCCTTGACCTCCTCGTTCTTCTTGCCCCGGATGGTATACAGGCGGCCCAGCTTCTCGGTCTTGCCGGTGGAGGGGTTGTAGAGGGACATATCGCCGGTGATCTTGCCGGAGACCACCTTCACCAGGGAGTACTTGCCGTACTGGTCGGAGATGGTCTTGAAGACGATGGCGGCGGTGGCGCCGTTGGGGTCCCGCTTGACCTCCACGCCCTTCTCGCCGGACTCGTCGGTGGCCTTCTCGGCGGGCATCTCCTGGGGGCCGGGGACCAGGTCCACGATGGTACTCAGCAGCATCTCGGTGCCCAGGCCCGTCACGGCGGAGCCGCAGACCACGGGGGCCAGGGTGCCCTCGTGCATACCCACCTTCAGGCCGGTCATGATCTCTTCCTTGGTGAAGGGCTCGCCGGCGAAGAACTTCTCCATGTTCTCCTCGGTGGTCTCAGCCACGGCCTCCATCAGCTGGCCGTAGAGCTCGTCCACGACCTTCATCTTGCTCTCGGGGATGGGGATCTCCACCCGCTTGGTGCCCTTCTTGTTCTCGGGCATCTGGTAGGCCTTCTTGTTGAGCACGTCGATGATGCCGATGGTGCGCTTGTTGTCGTCCCAGATGGGGGCCACCACGGGGGCGATGGACTTGGACAGCTTCTCCCGCAGGGCGTCCAGCGTGGTGGAGAAGTTGGCGTTCTCCTCGTCCTCCTTGGACACGTACACGATGCAGGGCTTGTTCTGGCTCTTCAGATACTTCCAGCAGCGCTCCGCGCCCACGCTCAGCCCGTCCTTGGAGGCGCACACCAGCACCCCGACTTCGGCCGCCCGGACGCCGGACTGCATCTCTCCGGCGAAGTCGAAGTTGCCCGGGGTGTCCAGGACATTGATCTTCACGCCGTTATACATGATGGGCGTCATGGAGAGGGAGATGGAGATCTGACGCTTGATCTCCTCGGGATCGTAATCACAAACGGTGTTGCCGTCCGCGGGCTTGCCCAGGCGGTCGGTCACGCCGGTGAGATACAGCATACTCTCCACCAGGGAGGTCTTTCCGCTGCCGCCGTGTCCCAGCAGACAGATGTTGCGAATGTCCATAGAGTTTGTCTCCTTCCGTTTATCGCGCCCGCCGAGAGCGGACTTGCTTAACGTATTGATTATATTACTTTTTTCGGTTTAGCACAACTGGAATTTTTCCTCACGAGATATTTTAGACATATCCAACAAAAATGAGGGGGTATTTTTGATAAATCCAGCAGTCCGCGGAAGCCTCTCTGGACAGAAAAAGCCCCTTCTGCCGCGCGGCGCTCGCACAGCAGAAGGGACCGCAACGTCAAGCAGGCATTCAGAGGGCCTGCAGCTTCTTCTCGTATATCAGGCTCTCGAAAGTGACGTCCATATGGTATTTTTGAAAGGAAGCCTCTCGGAGCGCGGTGAACCCGCACTTCTCCAGCAGGGCGCAGGAACCCCGGTTCTCCCGGGCGGCCTCCGCCGTGACGGCGGTCCCGCCCTGGTCCCGGGCCCAGTCCAGCAGCAGCTCCACGATCTCCCTGCCGAATCCCTGCCGCCAGCAGCTCTTGTGGACGCAGTAGCCAATGTCGTACACCTTCCCGGCCTCGTCCGGGAAGGCGCAGCAGGTACCGATCCGCTCCCCGCCGTCCTTCCGCTCCACAACGAGATAGTACCCGTACCCGCTGTCCTGGAGGCCGTCCAGGGCCTGCTGGAACACCTCGTCCACATACTCCCGGGCGGGGTCGCTGAGATACCGTCCGTTCTCCGGGTCGAACCACATGCCGGTGCAAAAATCCAGATCCTCCGGGGCATAGCTCCGGATCACGATCCGCTCCCCCTCAAGGGGCCGGTCCAGCTTCATACTTCCACCTCCAGCATCGCCCGGAGCAGGGCGATGAGCTGCTCCTTGCCGTCCCCCCGTTCGGCGGAGAAGGGGATCAGGCCGTCTCCCTCCCGGAGGTCCAGGGTCTCCCGGATGCGCTCCAGATTGGGCTCGACCTCCGGCTTCTTCAGCTTGTCCAGCTTGTTGGCCGCCACCGCCAGGGGGCACTCCGCGTCATAGAACCATCCGGCCATGGTCACGTCGTCCGCCGTGGGCTTGTGCCGGGCGTCCACGATCATGACCCCCAGGGTGATGAGACCGGAGGCGAAGTAGTTCTCCATGAGCCGCCCCCACCGGTCCCGCTCCGCCTTGGACACCTTGGCGTAGCCGTACCCCGGCAGGTCCACCAGGTAGGCCCGCCCGTCCAGGAGGAAGTAATTGATCTGACTGGTCTTCCCCGGGGACGCGCCCACCCGGGCGAAGTTCTTCCGGTTCACCAGCCGGTTGATGACCGAGCTCTTCCCCACGTTGGACCGCCCCGCAAAAGCCATCTGCGGCAGGCCGTCCCGGAGGAAATCTTCCTTTTTCACGGCGGAGCGGATAAACTCCACCTTGTTAAAATTCAGCGGCATACCCCGCCTCCTCTCTCCATTACTGGCGCATGGGCGTGTCCTGCACCGCCTGCTCCATAGGCACAAAGGCGGTGATAATGGGCTCCTGGGCCGGCTCGGGCCGCTCCCTGGCAGTCTCCGCCGGATACAGCGCCTCGCCCAATACGGTATCCACGGTTTCCGCAGACACGAACCGCAGGGCGCTCCGCACCACCGGGTCGATCTCCGCCAGGTCCCGCAGGTTCTCCTTGGGAATGAGCACCGTCCGGATGCCGTTCCGCTTGGCGGCCATGGTTTTCTCCTTCAGTCCGCCGATAGCCAGCACCCGGCCCCGCAGGGTCACCTCGCCGGTCATGGCGACGTTGGAACGTACTCTCCGCCCCGTCAGCGCCGATACAACGGCAGTGGTGATGGCCACGCCGGCGGAGGGCCCGTCCTTGGGCACCGCCCCCTCGGGGAAGTGGATGTGGATATCCTTGTTTTTGTAAAACTCCGGATCAATGCCCAGCTGCCCTGCCCGGCTGCGGATGCAGCTGACGGCGGCGTGGGCGGACTCCTTCATCACGTCCCCCAGGTTGCCGGTGAGCTCCAGCTTCC
>CAJTVO010000235.1 GCA_910579485.1 uncultured Oscillospiraceae bacterium
AAAGTTCGCAGATACCGGCTTTCAGCCTGTTTGCCAGGGTATTTCTCCCATCATAGCGGACATATCGGGGGAGGGTGTCCTGCACGTTGTCATAGCCCTTATCTTGTTTGCGAAACCCATCATGGTAAAATTCGCACAGCTTGGGGCCGGACTTTGTGACGTAGGGCACCCGGAACACACCGCCGCGCATATACTTTTTCTTGATTTTGCTGACGTTGGTGCGGTATTTTCCGGCATAGGTTTTCAGCATACTGTAGCGCATCATGTAGTAGAATTTGCTCAGTACGCCGACGTTTTCCGCGATACGATAGAAATTGTACAGGCCACGAATTTCCGAATTGTACTGTCTGACGATTTCAATATCCGTGCTGTTGAGCAGCTCGTTTCGGTGCATAGGCCGCCAGAAATCACGGCCCCGATTTTCGTCCCATTTGACCTGCATCACCCGAAGTTCATGCAGTTTGTTCTCCCATTTCTCATGGGGAACATAGAGGAACACCTTCCCATACCACGGACGCTTTAATGCGCCGTTCTTATCCCGTTTGGTTGCTTTATCCCGGACGACCCGAATGTCGTAGCCCAGGTAGCGCACCGCCTCGCTGGAATGAGTAACCTTTGTCTTTTCCTCGGAAAGAGTGAGCTTCAGCTTTTCGGACAGAAATTGCCGCAAATCCTCTTTAATGGATATTGCGTCCTGCTTCGAGCCGATTACTCCCACTACAAAGTCATCCGCGTAACGGTTATACTGTATCCGCTTAAAATCAGCGTCCAGCACATCGGCGTAGGGCGTGGACAGTTTCAGCTTTTGGGCCGATTTGAACTCCCGGACGGCCTCTTTGGAGTGGTCTCCCGTGTCCAGATTCTTCTTTGCCTTGCGGTAGCGTCTGGCAATCTTCTCATATTCCTTGCTGGCATTGCGTTTGAAGGGTTCCGTGTCAAAACGAGCCTTGTATTCCTCCATAAAGGCATCCAGTTCAGAGAGATAGATATTTGCCAGGATGGGGCTCATTCCGCTGCCCTGGGGCGTGCCGGAATAGGTTTTGTGGTATTCCCACTGTTCCATATATCCGGCTTTCAGGAATTTCCACATGAGGGACAGAAACGCTTCGTCCTTAATGCGCCGCCGCAAAATATCAATGAGAACGTGGTGGTCGAAACAATCAAAGCAAGCCTTGATGTCGCCCTCCACCATCCAGCGCACACCTGTGAAGGTATCCTTGATTTGGGACAGCGCCGTATGGCAGCTCCGCTTAGGACGGAAACCGTGGGACAGGTTGGAAAAGGTGGGTTCGTAGATGGCCTCCAGCAGCATCCGAATGATTTCCTGCACCAGCTTATCGTTGGTGGAAGGGATACCCAAAGGGCGTTGCTTCGCCGGGTTATTTTTCTTGGCGATGTACGTCCTCCGAGCCGGATTGGGCTGGTAGGTCTGGTCTTTCAGGGATTTGATGATTTTGTTGATACGAGCCATGCTCATATTGTCGATGGACAATCCATCCGCGCCTGTGGTCATGCTGCCCGGTGAGGCCGCAATATTCTTGTAGGCCAGCAGATAGAAGTCCGGGTTATACAGATTGCGGTATAACCGCTCAAAAGTATAGCCTTTTACACTTGCTTTCTCCGTGAGGAGCTTCAATACATCAATCGGATTTCTCATGGTGCCTCGCGCACCGTCCTCTCTTGTATCAAAATGATTGGCCGCTGTCCTTCGCCATGTGGGCGTCATTATTCGCTTCCGTTTTTACGGCTATCCCTGTCAATCCAGGGTCCTCAGACTACTATGACAGCTCCGTTGCCTTGGCGGATTTTCAGGGCCGCTTTTCTCATAGCTCCCATAGCCGCACCTGGGCGGCGCTCCGCTTTAGAGCAATCTCCGTTTAGAACTGCTGAAACGAGCGTGATGTGCTGTCGGTATGTGACGTTCGCCATTTTCCACTTTCCCGTGGCTGGATTCGCTCCGGGTATCCGCAAAGATAGAGCCAAACACTAACTTTGTCAGGAGCGCCGGCGAGTTTAGCTTCCATACGCCGGGGGCACTGTCTGGGCCCAATCTCTGGCTGTCAAGCAGGCAGTATAGCTTTCATCCTCATGCACATCTTTTCATCCCTCCACGCCGCCGTCCGTGAAGCTCGTACCGGCCCGTGTACTCCGTCATGCTATGGTCGCCCTCCGGTTTCCCTTTCGGGGTTAGACGGGGGATGATGGGTTGCGTTGTGTGGTCTGTGTGGGCCTCCTTCTCCCTGTGGATTGACCACCGCGTGATACCTTGTCCACCACTTGCTCAAGGTGGGATTTCAACAGCTCCGCGGGCAGGCGTCACTCTGCCCTTACGGACGCACTCGGCTTGCAGAAAAAGCGGGTCTTGCCGGAGCCGGAACCGCCGATCACCAGCACATTTTTGTTCCGGGCGGTCTTGGGGTCTTTGGGCCTGCCGTTCATCGTCAGCCGTTCGGTCTGCGTGAGCAGGATGTTGTTTTCAAATACGGGGTCGATATACGGGGCTATGTCTTTTGGCCCGCCCCATCGGGCGCTGCCGTATTCCATGCCGTGGCGGTATTTCTTGGCGTTCTTGCCTTTCAGGTACACCGCCAGCCGCACCAGCACCGCGCCCCCGATGCCGATGCACAGGTCAAAGGGGTGGAAGCTGGGCAGGCCGTTGGCGAACGCCGCCGCCAGGCTGTCCATGAAGTGGAGCATCTTTTGGGAGGCGTCCGCCCCCGCCGCCAGCCGCCATGCCTCGCCCATCTTGCCGAACAGCCATACAAACAGCAGATAGGGCAGGTTGGTGATGATCAGCTTTTTCAGGTCAGGCTTCACAGCTCCATCCCCCTTTCCCTGATCTTCTCCTTGGCCCTCTGGACATTCCGGCCAGCCGCTTCCCGCAGGACGGACAGCGCCTTGCGGATGGAGGGCTTGGCCTCCCGTGACAGCTTCTTGGCGGTGAACTCCTTGAAAGCCTGTTCCAGATTGTCGGCGTCCCGGCTCTTGAAGATCACGATGTAGTGGGGCGGCTGGGTGGTCTTGTCCTTTC
>CAJTVO010000236.1:0-2771 GCA_910579485.1 uncultured Oscillospiraceae bacterium
TTCTTTTTGCGCTTTGCGGGCAGGGCCGTCAGCTGCATGCCCTCATTCATAAACGGCCGCAGCTCCTGTATCGCGCGCTCCATTTTTGTTCCTCCCTTCGTTTATATGGTAAACAAAAAGCCCTTTCGTATGTGTAGTACTCCCACACACGAAAGGGCTTTTATCTTCCGCCGGCTTAGACCAGCTCGATCATCGCAGTCTCCGCAGCATCGCCCCGGCGGACGCCGGTGCGGGTGATGCGGGTGTAGCCGCCGTTGCGCTCCGCGTAGTTGGGAGCGATCTCCTTGAAGATCTTCTTCACAACGTCCTCCCGGGTCACGAAGGCCATGGCCTGCCGGTAAGCGGCCAGGTCGCCCTTCTTCCCCAGGGTGATCATCTTCTCAGCTAGGGGCCGGATCTCCTTGCAGCGGGTGACGGTAGTCTCCATCTTCCCGTTGTCCAGGAAATCGGTCACCTGCTGACGGAGCATCGCCCTGCGCTGGTCGGTAGTCTTACCGAGCTTACGAGTTCCAGGCATTATAGGTTTCCTCCTTCAAAAGGCGTATCTGTCAAAATCGTATCAGTTGCTTTCTTCGTCGGCCAGGGACAGGCCCATCATGGACAGCTTGTTGATGACCTCCTCCAGGCTCTTTCGGCCCAGATTACGTACCTTCATCATTTCATCCTCGGTCTTGGAAATCAGATCCTCCACCGTGTTGATGTTGGCCCGCTTGAGGCAGTTAAAGCTGCGCACGCTGAGATCCAGCTCCTCAATGGTCAGCTCCAGCACCTTATCCCGCTGCGTCTCCGCCTTCTCCACCACGGTGGAGCGGGAGCCCACCGTCTCGCTGAGATCGGTGAACAGGGTGAAATGGTCACAGAGGATCTTGGCCCCCAGGCTCACCGCGTCCCGGGCGGAAATGGTGGAATCCGTCCAGACCTCGATGGTCAGCTTGTCAAAGTCCGTCATGTTGCCCACGCGGGTGTTCTCCACCGTATAGTTCACCTTGTAGACGGGCGTGTAGATAGAATCTACAGGGATGACGCCGATAATGCTCTGCTGGGGCTTGTTCCGGTCGGCGGGCACGTAGCCCCGGCCATGGCTGAGGGTGATCTCCATGTTCAGCGTCGCTCCGCTGCCCAGAGTCGCGATGTGCAGCTCCGGATTGAGGACCTCAACCTCGCCGTCGCTCTTGATGTCGCCGGCCGTGACCTCGCAGGGACCCACCGCCTCGATGAACACCGTCTTGACGCCCTCGCTGTGCAGCTTCGTGATCAGCTGCTTGATGTTCAGCACGATGTCCGTCACGTCTTCCTTGACGCCGGGGATCGTGGTGAACTCATGCTGGACGCCGGCGATCTTGATGCTGGTGGCGGCGGTGCCGGGCAGGGACGAGAGCATAATGCGCCGCAGCGCGTTGCCGAGGGTGGTGCCGTAGCCCCGCTCCAGGGGCTCTACCACATATTTACCGTAAGAATCATCACCAGGGGTCTCGATGCATTCGATCTGGGGCTTCTCAATTTCAATCATCCAGTACCCTCCTTCTTCTTGGCGGGCCCAAAGGGTCAGGCCCGCGCGAAATTCACTTCCAGGGAAGAGCCGCGGCTCCATCCAGGCGGCGCGGCTCCGCCTCTATCGATCAAGGGTAAACTCCGATTACTTGGAGTACAACTCGACGATGAGATGCTCCTCGATGGGCATATCGTTGATGTCCTCACGGACGGGCAGGCGGCTGACGGTACCCTTCAGGGCGTTCTTCTCCCGCTCCAGCCACTGGGGGACCAGCACCACGGGGGCGTCCTCGCCCACCAGGCGCTTGAAGATGGCAGAGGAGCGGCTGGTATCCCGCACCTCGATCACATCACCGGGCTTGAGCAGATAGGAGGGGATGTTGACCTTCTTGCCGTTGACGGTGAAATGGGCGTGGCTCACCAGCTGCCGGGCCTGCCGGCGGGTAGAGGCGAAGCCCAGGCGGTACACCACGTTGTCCAGGCGGCGCTCGATGAGGACCAGAAGCTCCTCACCGGTCTTGCCCTGGCTGCGGGCGGCCTTCTCGTAGTACATCCGGAACTGCTTCTCCATGATGCCGTATACGAACTTGACCTTCTGCTTCTCCTGGAGCTGCAGGGCGTACTCGCTCTTCTTCTTGCGCATCTGACCGCCGGGGTTGCGCTCGGTGGTCTTCTTGGCGTAGCCCATGGCGGCGGGGGAGATGCCCAGAGCCTTGCAGCGCTTGGCTACAGGCTGCATATTCTTAGCCATAAAATATTCCTCCTTCTTCCTTCATCAGACGCGGCGGCGCTTGGGGGGCCGGCAGCCGTTGTGGGGAATGGGGGTGACGTCCTTGATCATGGTCACCTCGAGGCCCACGGCCTGCAGCGCCCGGATGGCGGCCTCACGGCCCTGGCCGGGTCCCTTGACGAAGACCTCCACGGTCTTCAGGCCGTGCTCCATGGCGGCCCGGGCGGCCACCTCGGCGGCGGTCTGGGCGGCGAAGGGCGTGCTCTTCTTGCTGCCACGGAAGCCCTGCCCACCGGAGGAGGCCCAGGAGATGGCGTTGCCCTGGGTGTCGGTGACGGTCACCATGGTATTGTTGAAGGAAGAACGGATATGGACCTGGCCCTTTTCGATGTTCTTCTTTTCGCGGCGGCGGCGGATGACCCGCTTGCCTGTTTTCGGTGCAGCCATTTTGATTCTCCCTCCTTACTTCTTCTTGTTGGCGATGGTCTTCTTGGGACCCTTGCGGGTACGGGCATTGGTCTTGCTGCGCTGGCCCCGCACGGGCAGGCCG
>CAJTVO010000236.1:2783-3014 GCA_910579485.1 uncultured Oscillospiraceae bacterium
GCGGATGCCGCGGTAGCAGCCGATCTCGGTCAGGCGCTTGATGTCCAGAGCCACGCTCCGGCGCAGGTCGCCCTCCACGGTATACTCGTGGTCGATGGCCTCACGGAGCTTGTTCTCCTCCGCCTCGGTCAGATCCTTCACCCGGGTATCGGGGTTGACCCCGGTCTTCTCCAAGATGTCCTTGGCGCTCTTTCTGCCAATGCCGTAGATATACGTGAGGCCGATCTCAAT
>CAJTVO010000237.1 GCA_910579485.1 uncultured Oscillospiraceae bacterium
TGGAGCAGTGGCAGAGGCGGCGGCAGCGGGACCAGCAGCGGTGACACGCCCCATCTGCGGGCGCATTTTTTATGAAACGGAAAAGGAGCATTGACGCTTATGAACAGTATCCACTTTCACTTCAACGGTGATGTGAACATCAACCTGTCCCTGCCCGACAGCGCGGACAGGCCCGGCTACAAAAAGCTGGTGGACTCCCTGGAGGACTATCTGCACGACGCGGCGGAGGAGGCCGCTGTCACGGAGGCCGAGGCGGACTCCATCGTGATGGTGATGCGCCCGGACAAGACCCCGGAGGTCATGCAGGAGACCCAGTGCTGGGACGAGATCGAGAGCAAGGGCAAGTACGACTGCCTGGAGGTCGTGTCGGACGACGCCCTGGATGTGGAGGGGCTGGCGATCGTCTTTGACGGGCGGCGCGTCCTGAACCTGGGCAGGGAGCGGTATCTGCTCGGCCCCGTGATCGTCTACAAGTACGATGAGGACGGGGACGGCGTTTCCCTCTCTGCGGAGGACGTGATCGCCGCCGTGGTCTACTTCGCCGACCATACCGTGACCCTCTACGCCGATGGGAAGGACTTCCCGGCGTTCCACATCTGAAACCACGGCATCATGCCTCCGGCGCCGTTTCCGCAGAAAGGGGGAATGAGATTTGCAGGAGGAAGTAGAGAACAGGACTGTAAACCTGATGATAAGCACCAGCAAGCTGACCGGGCGGACGCTGGTGGCGGCGTTCCGCAAGTACGCCCAGCACCGGGCGCGGGTGAAGGCCGGCAGGGCGGCGGAGGGCGACCACGGAAAGATGACGGTGGAGAAGCTGATCCGCAAGGACCAGGGGGCGCAGCAGATCGACATCGCAAAGAGCGGCATCAAGGACTTTGAGCGGGTGCTGAACAAGTACGGCGTGGACTACGCCATCCGCAAGGATGTGTCCCAGGAGCCGCCCCGCTTCATGGTGTTCTTCAAGGCGAAGGACGCCGATGTGCTGACCGCCGCCTTCAAGGAGTATTCCGTGAAGCTGTCCCAGAAGGAGAAGCGGCCCAGCGTCCTGAAAGCCCTGGCGCACCTGAAAGAGCTTGCCAAGTCCATCCCCTCCAGGGTGCGGGAGAAGAACCAGGAGCGTGAGCGATGAACCAGAAAACAAAGAAACTCATCATCCTGAACATCCCCTATGTGGTGATCGGGCTGTTCTGCACCAACATCGGGGAGGCGTGGCGCATGGCGGCGGGGACGGACATCTCCACCAAGCTGCTGGGCTTCTTCACCTCGATGGGGGCGGCGTGGGGGAACCCCATGCCCAGCCTGCACCCCTTTGACCTGTGCATCGGGCTTGCCATCGGCGCGGCGTTCCGGCTGGTGGTGTATGTGCGGAGCAAGAACGCCAAGAAATACCGCCACGGGGAGGAGTACGGGAGCGCCAGATGGGGCGGCCCGAAGGACATCGAGCCGTTCGCGGACCCCGTGTTTGAGAACAATGTCATCCTGACACGGACGGAGAGCCTCACCATGAACAGCCGCCCCAAGGACCCCAAGACCGCCCGGAACAAGAACGTGCTGATCGTAGGCGGGAGCGGCAGCGGCAAGACGAGGTTTTGGCTCAAGCCCAATCTCTTACAGTGCCATAGTTCGTATGTCATCACTGATCCAAAAGGGGGGATTGTCGAGGAGTGCGGGGCCGTCCTGGTGCGGAACAAGTACCGCATCAAGATATTCAACACCATCAACTTCAAAAAGTCGATGCATTATAACCCTTTCGCCTATATCCATGACGAAAAGGACATCTTGAAGCTGGTGACGACCCTGATGGCGAACACCAAGGGTGACGGCAAGAGCGGCGGGGACGGGGACTTCTGGGAGAAAGCCGAAAAGCTCCTCTACACGGCGCTCATCGCCTATATCCACTATGTCGCCCCCGTGGAGGAGCAGAACTTCGGGACGCTCATCACCTTCCTGAACGCTATGGAGGTCCGGGAGGACGATGAGACGTTCCAGAACCCGGTTGACCAGATGTTTGAGGCGCTGGAGCAGAAAAGCCCCAACCACTTCGCCGTCCGGCAGTACAAACTTTTCAAGCTCAGCGCCGGCAAGACGGCAAAGTCCATCCTCATCTCCTGCGGCGCGAGGCTGGCCCCCTTCGACATCGCCGAGCTGCGGGAGATCACCCGGTACGATGAGCTGGAGCTGGACACCCTGGGGGACCGCAAGACTGCCCTGTTCCTCATCATGAGCGACACGGACAGCACCTTTAACTTTTTAATCAGCATGATCTACACCCAGCTTTTCAACCTGCTGTGTGAGAAAGCGGACGACCAGTACCACGGGCGGCTCCCGGTCCATGTGCGCTGCCTCATTGACGAGTGCGCCAACATCGGGCAGATACCGAACCTGGAGAAGCTGGTGGCGACCATCCGAAGCCGGGAAATATCGGCCTGCCTGGTCTTGCAGGCGCAGAGCCAGCTAAAGGCGATCTACAAGGACAACGCCGACACCATCATCGGCAACATGGACACCCGCATCTTCCTCGGCGGCAGTGAGCCGACCGCCTTGAAAGAGCTGAGCGCCGCCCTGGGCAAGGAGACCATAGATATGTTCAACACCGGGGTGAGCAAGGGCAGCCAGGAGTCCCACAGCACCAACTACCAGAAGGCGGGCCATGAGCTTGCCAGTGTGGATGAGCTGGCGGTGCTGGACGGCGGCAAGTGCATCCTCCAGCTCCGGGGCGTGAGGCCGTTCCTGTCGGACAAGTACGACCTGACAAAGCACCCCAATTTCCAGTACACGGCGGACTATGACGAGAAGAACCGCTTTGACATCGAGAAGTTCCTGGACCACCGGCTGAAGCTGCGGGCGAAGGACGAATTTGAAGTGATCGACGCGGACGAATGAGCGTCACGCCGTAAAGCCCCCACTGCGGGGCTTTTTCCATGTCCGGGCGTTCCCTCCCTGTACGGAACAGCGCCCGC
>CAJTVO010000238.1 GCA_910579485.1 uncultured Oscillospiraceae bacterium
TTCGGCGACGTGTATACCTTCGGCCCCACCTTCCGGGCGGAGAACTCCAACACCCAGCGCCACGCCGCCGAGTTCTGGATGATCGAGCCGGAAATGGCCTTCTGCGACCTGGCGGGGGACATGGACGTGGCCGAGGCCATGATCAAGCATATCATCCGCACGGTCATGGAGAAGTGCCCCCAGGAGATGGCCTTCTTCAACAGCTTCGTGGACAAGGGCCTCATCGAGCGCCTGGAGCACGTGGCTTCCTCCGACTTCGGCCGGGTAAGCTACACCGAGGCGGTGGAGCTTCTCAAGAAGAACAACGACAAGTTCGACTACAAGGTGGAGTGGGGCTGTGACCTCCAGACGGAGCACGAGCGCTACCTCACCGAGCAGGTCTTCAAGCGCCCCGTCTTCGTCACCGACTACCCCAAGGAGATCAAGGCGTTCTATATGCGTCTCAACGACGACGGGAAGACCGTTGCCGCCACGGACTGCCTGGTCCCCGGCATCGGCGAGATCATCGGCGGCAGCCAGCGCGAGGAGCGCATTGACGTCCTGGAGGCCCGCATCAAGGAACTGGGCATGGACCCCAAGGACTACTGGTGGTACTGCGACCTGCGCCGCTACGGCTCCTGCCGCCACGCGGGCTTCGGTTTAGGCTTCGAGCGAATGGTGATGTACCTCACGGGCATCAGCAATATCCGCGATGTCCTGCCCCACCCCCGCACCGTGGGCACGGCGGATTTCTAAGCTATGGCCAGCGCGTATTACAAGCCGTGTCCGGAGCTGGACCGCTGCAACGAACTCATTGAGAAGTACTGGAAAACGGAGCAGTACGAAAAGTGCTTCTCCGGCTACCTCCCTCTCGCGGAGCAGGGCTATCCCTTGGCGGAATGCCAGATAGGATATTTCTATCTGGAGGGCCGGGGCGTGGAGAAGGACGTGGAGAAAGCGTTCTATTGGACGGAGCGCGCGGCCCTCCACGGCGACTGGGACGGGCAGTTCAATCTGGCCAGCTTTTACGAGGAGGGGATCGCCGTTCCGGCAGATCTGGAAAAGGCGCGGCACTGGTACCGGCAGGCGGCCCGCCAGGGCCACGATCTGGCACTGAAAAGGTGCGCGGAGCTGGGGATATCCCTGTAGGACTTATTCGCCGCAGATGTAAGCAGTCAATAAAACTCCGGGCAGGGGATCGAAATCCCTCTTGTCAAATGCAGGGGAACATGGTATACTAAAGATACCGACCATGATTCCATAATGCTTACCCCCGCAAAAATGCCCCCCGGAGAGCTGGCACTCTCCGGGGGGCATCGCCAGAATCAGGCTTACTGTCCTTTGCTGTGGCGGTCAAGCCACTTGCAGATGTAGCTGGCGACTACGCCTGCTGCGACCGACACCAAAAATCCGACCATGAATTCCACTTGCTCACCCCCTATCTGTTGCCAGAATGTAAGGGCAGCACATTCAATATACCACTTTTCGACAGATCCTGCAACCCCAGGAAACGAGGTAACGACGATGAAGAGACCCTTTGTCACCCGATCTCAGCTGGACGAGATCGTAAAAGAATACCCCACACCCTTCCATCTCTACGATGAAAAAGGCCTCCGGGAGAACGCCCGGCGGGTCAACGCCGCCTTCGCCTGGAACTCCGGGTTCCGGGAATACTTCGCCGTCAAGGCCACCCCCAATCCCGCCCTTTTGAAGCTCTTCCGCGAGGAGGGCTGCGGCGCGGACTGCTCCAGCCTTACCGAACTGATGCTGGCGGAGCGATGCGGCTTCCGGGGGCAGGAGATCATGTTCTCCTCCAACAACACCCTGGCGGAGGAATACCAGATGGCGGACCGTTTGGGGGCTATCATCAACCTGGACGATCTGACCCACGTGGATTTTCTGGAGGAGGCCATCGGTCATATCCCGGAGACCATCTTCTGCCGGTACAACCCCGGCGGCGTGTTCACCCTGGGGGCCAGCAAGGACGGCCATCAGGTCATGGACACCCCCGGCGATGCCAAGTACGGCATGACCCGCCCCCAGATCGCCCAGGCCTTCCAGACCCTGAAGGCCAAGGGGGCGAAGTACTTCGGCCTCCACTGCTTCCTGGCCTCCAACACCATCTCCAACGACTACTACCCCGCGCTGGCGGGCATCCTGTTCCGGCTGGCGGTGGAGCTGAAGGAGGAGACCGGGTGTGACATCCGTTATATCAACCTCTCCGGCGGCATCGGCATCCCTTACCGTCCGGAGGAGGAGGCCAACGACATCGCCCTTATCGGCGCGGGCGTGCGGCGGCAGTACGAGGAGGTCCTGGTCCCCGCCGGGATGGGAAATGTAAAGCTTTGCGGCGAGCTGGGCCGTTTTATGACCGGGCCCTACGGGTGCCTAGTGACCAGGGTGCTCCACTTCAAGCACATCTACAAGGAGTATGTGGGCGTGGATGCCTGCGCCGCCGATCTGATGCGCCCTGCCGTCTACGGCGCCTACCACCACATTACCGCCTCGGGGAAGGAGGACGCGCCCTGCACCCAGACGGTGGACGTGACCGGCTCCCTGTGCGAGAACTGCGACAAGTTTGCCGTGGACCGTCCCATGCCCGCCCTGGAGCGGGGGGACTTGCTGGTGATCCACGACACCGGGGCCCACGGGCACTCCATGGGATACAACTACAACGGCAAGCTCCGCTCCGCCGAGCTGCTCCTCCAGGAGGACGGCTCCGTGCGGCTGATCCGCCGGGCGGAGACGCCGGAGGACTACTTCGCCACCGCGATCTGGTGAGTACTTTTTCTTGAAAGAAAAAGTACCAAAAAGAACTTTTATGTTCGAGACTATAGCGGCTGCTGTACCCGGCTCTTTGGCCCGGTCACGATGCCGCGCTGCTCATAGGCCCGCCCCGCAGGCTCTGAACCGCACCCCGTCAAGAGGACAGCGAAAAAATATAAAGATTTTTCACAGC
>CAJTVO010000239.1 GCA_910579485.1 uncultured Oscillospiraceae bacterium
ATTTGCAGGATACCGTCCAACTGGCCCCTTGCTATTTTCAGCTTGTGGGCAACATCGCCCCGCTTGGCTTTCAAGCTGTTTCCTGGATGCTGACCAGCGTGTAGCCAGCATCCTCCACCGCCGCCTTCAGCGTATCGTCGGACACGCTGTTGTCCAGACGCACCTTGGCGGTCTTGCTTTCCAGCTCAACAACAGCCTCCTGCACACCCTCCAGCCCGGTCAGAGCTTTATGGACGTGCTTGACGCAGTTTCCGCATACCATACCTTCAATTAACAGTACCTTTTCCATATTTTGAAACACTCCTTTTTGATAGATATTCTCCATATTCACCCCGGCTTGGCGGCTTTCCGGGAAAGCGTCATGCTTGGCCCGGAACCACCGCAGCCGGAGTGCATTGGACACAACAAATACAGAACTGAAACTCATGGCGAACGCCCCCAGCATGGGATTGAGCTTCCAGCCGAAAGAGAGGAAGAATACACCGGCGGCGATAGGGATGCCGATGATGTTGTAGATAAAGGCCCAAAACAGGTTTTGCTTGATGTTGCGGATGACGGCCTTGCTCAACTGAATGGCCGTGGACACATCCAGCAGATCACTTTTCATCAGCACAATGTCGGCGGATTCGATCGCTACATCTGTTCCCGCTCCGATGGCGATACCCACATCGGCCCTGGCCAGCGCGGGAGCATCGTTGATGCCGTCCCCAACCATCGCCACCTTTTTGCCGCTGTCCTGCAAGCGGCGTATTTCCTTTTCCTTGTCCTGGGGGAACACTTCGGCCACTACCCGGTCTACGCCGACCTGCCGCTGGATGGCCTGAGCGGTCTTTGCATTGTCCCCGGTGAGCATGACCACCTCAATACCGAGGCCGGACAATTCCTGGATAGCCTGGGCGCTGGTAGGCTTGACTACATCGGCCACAGCGATCACGCCCATGAGCTTCCCGGCGCGGGCAAAGAACAGGGGTGTTTTGCCCTCTGCCGCCAGTGTTTCCCCGGAGCGCAGCAGTTCCCCGCCCGTGATATTGTGGGCGTCCATCATGCGGCGGTTGCCTGCCAGACACATTTCGCCGTCTACCCGGCCTACGATGCCTTGACCGGGAATCTGCTGGAAGTCCTCAACCGGGGACAGCGGCAGCTTTGCCTTTCCCGCTTCGGCGGTGATAGCGTCCGCCAGAGGATGCTCTGACAGCTTTTCCAGCGAGGCGGCAATTTTCAGCAGTCCCAGGCGGTCTGCCCCAGCTTCACACAAAATGTCCGTTACCACCGGCTTGCCCTGGGTGATCGTGCCGGTCTTGTCCAGCACGACAGTATCAATGTTGTGGGCGGTTTCCAACGCCTCCGCCGATTTTATCAGGATGCCATTGGTGGCTCCTTTACCCGTTCCCACCATGATAGCGGTGGGCGTTGCCAGTCCCAGGGCGCAAGGACAGGAGATCACCAGGACGGAGATACCAATGGACAGGGCAAACTCCACACCATAGCCCAGCACCAGCCAGACCGCCGCCGCCACAAGTGCGATAGCAATAACAGTCGGAACGAATACCCCAGCAACCTTATCAGCCAGCTTTGCGATGGGGGCCTTGGAGCTGGTAGCTTCGTCTACCAGCCGGACAATCTGCGCCAGAGTGGTGTCATCCCCCACCTTAGTGGCCTGCATTTTGAAATAGCCAGTCTTATTGATGGTCGCACCAATTACCGTATCGCCAACGTGCTTCTCCACGGGGATGCTCTCGCCGGTCAGGGCGGATTCATCCACGGAGGAAAAGCCCTCCAGCACCACGCCGTCCACAGGGACAGATTCACCGGCCTTGACAATCAGCGTTTCCCCCTGCTGTACCTGTTCCACGGGGATTTGCTGTTCTATGCCGTTCCGCTCCACAGTGGCCGTCTTGGGCGCAAGGTTCATCAGCTTGGTGATGGCATCCGAGGTCTTGCCCTTGGCGCGGGCCTCCAGAGTTTTGCCCAGCGTGATAAGGGTCAGGATCATCCCAGCGGATTCAAAGTACAAATCCATCATAAAGCTGTGTACCGTTTCCATATCGCCGTGACCGAAACCAATGCCGATCTTGAAAATGGCATAGATGCCGTAGACAATAGCCGCGCCGGAGCCGATGGCGATCAGCGAATCCATATTGGGCGAACCGTGGAACAGGGTCTTAAAGCCCATGCGGTAGTATTTCGCATTGACGAACACCACGGGAATGAGCAGCAGGAATTGGGTGAACGCAAAGGTGATGGCGTTCTCCATTCCCAGCAGACCGCTGGGTAGCGGCCACCCCATCATGTGGCCCATTGAGATGTAAAACAGGGGAATGGTGAAGATGGCGGACAGCAATAGTCGGCCCTTCATTTGTTTGTACTCCGCTTGGGCGGTGCTGACCGCCGGTTTACCAGCAGGGACAGAAGCGGCTGTTCGCTCGACAGCGGGCTTGCTCTGCCCAGCCTTGGGGATTGCTCCGTACCCCGCCTTTTCCACCGCCTGGATAATCTGCCCTGTGTCAAGTGCAGCTTCGTCGTAGGATGCCACCATGCTGTTTTTCAGCAGATTGACAGACACCTCCTGGATGCCGGGGAGCTTGGCAACACTTTTTTCTACCCTGGCTGAACAAGCGGAGCAAGTCATGCCTGTGATGTCAAATTGCTCCTTACGCAAAATAATCCCTTCTTTCATATAGCTTGTATCAATACCCTTCCCCGGTGGGGGACTGGTTTTGACCGATGGCTATTATAAACAGCTCCTTCTGGCTTTGTCTGCTCCAAAAAGGAGCATTTTATATCCAAAAAGTTTTTTATTTCAGAAACAAAATCCAATCAGCAGGCTTTGCACTCCAAAGGGAAATATCGCTGCAAAATCCATTGACTTTGCGGCGTGTGATGGCTATACTGCA
>CAJTVO010000240.1 GCA_910579485.1 uncultured Oscillospiraceae bacterium
CGCAGACGGAACGGCTCACCATGAACAGCCGCCCGAAGCAGCCGAAATACGCAAGAAACAAAAATATCCTTGTAATCGGCGGTTCCGGCAGCGGCAAGACCCGGTTCTTTGTGAAACCGTCGCTCATGCAATGTACGTCAAAGGATTTTCCAACGTCTTATATCGTCACTGACCCGAAAGGGTTAATATCGTAAGGGTGGAGAAATCCGCACAACAACAGGAGGTGGCGAACAATGGCACACAGCACCAAGATCACAGCACTTTATGAGCGGTTAAGCCGCGACGATGAGTTACAAGGCCCCAGCAATTCCATTCTGAACCAGCAGGCATTTTTGGAGGACTTTTGCAAGCGGAACAGCTTCACCAACGTCCGCCACTTCACGGACGATGGAGTGAGCGGCACGACCTTTGACCGGGACGGCTTCAAGGCCATGATTGCCGAGGTAGAGGCCGGGAACGTGGCGACGATCATCGTTAAGGACATGAGCCGTTTCGGGAGGGATTATCTCAAGGTTGGCTTTTACACCGATGTCATGTTCAGAGACAAGGGCGTCCGGTTTATCGCCGTCAACAATGGTATCGACAGCGATAAGCAGGGCGATAATGATTTTACCCCGTTTTTGAACATTATGAACGAATTTTACGCCCGTGATTCAAGTCGGAAGATACAGGCCATCTTCAAAGCCAGGATGCAGGACGGCAAGCGCGTGTCCCCCAGCGTCCCCTATGGCTACCGCCGCGACCCGCAGGACAAACAGCACCTTATCGTGGATGAAGAAGCTGCTGCCGTTGTCCGGCGCATCTTCCAGATGGTGATTGAGGGCTACGGTGTGAAGGGCATAGCGGACGCTCTGACGGCGGACAAGGTGCTGATACCCTCCGCCTATGCCAAACTGCATAACCCGGAGAACGACCACAGCAAGGGTTTTCACGACCCCTGCCTCTGGTCAAGTACGGCGGTTGGGTATATCCTGGAAAAACAGGAATACATGGGCCATACTGTGCTGGGTAAGACCATCAGCGAGAACTACAAGACCAAGAAACGGCGCAAGGCCAAGCCGGAGGAATTGATGATTTTCCGGGACACCCATGAGGCCATCGTGGACGAGGAAACGTGGCAGCTTGCCCACCGTCTGAAGAAAACCATCCGCAAGCCCAGCTATCCAGACCGCCCCGCCAATCCCCTGACCGGGCTTCTCTACTGCGCCGACTGCGGACACAAGCTGACCCATCATCAGCCGCCCCCACCAAGAAGAAGGTTTATGACGCTGATGATTACTACCTCTGCGGAAATTACCGCCAGTTGACCCGTGACCGCACCATCCATTATATCAAAACCTCTACCATTGAGAAGCTGATGCTGACAGCGATCCGCGAGGTGAGCGCCTATGTCCGGGAGGACGAGAAAGAGTTTATCCGCATCGTGCGGGACGCCGCCAGCGCGGGGCAGGAGCAGACCGCCAGGGAGAAGAAGAAACGGCTTCGCCAGGTGGAGAAGCGGATAGGCGAACTGGACGAGTTAATCAGGAAACTGTACGAGGGGAACGCTACCGGGAAGATACCCGACAAGCATTTCAACCGTCTGCTGGTGGAGTACGACACTGAGCAGAGCACATTGGAGCAGGAGGCGGCGGAACTGAAAGAGGGCATCACCGCCCAGGTCGAGGACGGCATGAGGGCGCAGAGGTTTGTTTCCCTTGTGCGGCGATACACCAGCTTTGACGAACTGACCGCCCCCATGCTCAACGAGTTTATAGAGAAAGTCGTTGTCCATGAAGCGGACAAATCCACCGGGGACAGGCGGCAGAAGGTTGATATATATTTCAACTTCATCGGCTGTTTCGTTCCACCCAAACCAGAGGTTATTTTGACCGCCGAGGAAGAAGCAAAAGCGCAAAAGGTGTTGGCGGCGAGAAACCGGGAACGGGAGCAAAACAAGCTGCGTATGCGCCGGGTGAGGGAGGCACGGCGGGCCGCAAAAGTGGCGGAGAAAGTTTCACTTCCGGCTGGTTGATTTGCTTGCACTGGTGTGCTATACTTTGAAATTGAAAGGCGGTGACAATAATGGAAAGACAGCATTTGTTCGGTTCTTTAGTGGAAATAGATGAAGCGAGTACACAACGTTGGTACACCAATGCGGAAGAATGGGGTTGTGATTGTGGAGACTGTCGCAATTTCCTTGCATTGGCACGAAAGCGGCAACTTCCGGCTTTTGTTTTAGAGCATCTTGATAAGCTGGACATCCCGCCAGAGAAGGCCACCTATGTATGCCATCTGTATGATGATGAGAAAGGCCATCTCTACCAATTCAGCTATCGCATAGCTGGGAATATTCTTAGTGGAGAGACAGCAACAGGTGCAGGTCGGTGTTGTCACGAGACGTACCCGTATGGTGCGCCAGGATTTCCAGAACCGCACTTTGATTTGGAGTTTTGGGTGACGCTGCCTTGGGTGTTAGACAAACCGAGATTATCCGACGATTGCTCCACAGCTGATGCAAACTGAAAAATCCCGCCGCGAAGCAAGGGCGCACTTCTATACATGGTCTGCGACCATGTATCGTGCGCTCTGCGAGGCTACGGCCCGGACTTCCGAAAGTCCGGGCCGTTTGCGTCGCTTCGCTCCGTACAAGGGGCTGCGCCCCTTGCGCCGCTTCGCGGCTATCCCTGCACCCTCGCTGGAAAGGTACATCCGCTTCGCGTCTGCACCTTTCCAGCGAGGCTAAAACCGAATACTGTCACCCTTGACCGTTTACCCGACACAGCAGGTAGACGGTCTTTTGTTTTGCCAAGAAGGAGGTCAAACACGATGGACAAGTCACGCGAGGAATTGGAGAAAGAATGTGCCGAGGCCGCTACCAAAGCGGAGCAGTATCAGCACCAAGCCCAGC
>CAJTVO010000241.1 GCA_910579485.1 uncultured Oscillospiraceae bacterium
GGCCGCCTGGGAGGGATTCGACTTCCCCGGCGACTGTGTATCCCTGCTGATCATCCCCCGCCTGCCCTTTGCCGTGCCAGACGCTTTGAAGGAAAAAGAGCGGGAGAACCATCCCACCCTCCGGTTGTTCATCCGGGCGGTGGTGGTACCGGAGATGCAGATCAAGCTGAAGCAGGGCTTTGGCAGAGCCATCCGCACCGAGACAGATACCTGCGTGGTGGCCATCCTGGATGAGCGGGCCGCCAAGGGCAAGCGCTACAGCAAGGATGTGCTGGCCGCTCTGCCGGAAATGCCTGTCACCGGCAGCCTGAAGGACGTGGCGAAATTTATCCAGTCGGTGAAAGGGCCGGACTATTTCCGGGAGGCATCCGCATGATCGACACAAAAAATGAACTGCGGTATATTTTGCTGACCCGCTTGCTGGAAAGGGCCGCCTCCGCTGGCCTGTTGACCCTGGAGGAACTGTACGCCGCCAAACGGCTGGCGCGGGATAAATACCGCCCCCAGACTGTTTGGGAATAGTGATAGCTATTCCCGCCAAGGTGTGGTAGTGTTGTCGGTACCCAGAGGAAAGGAGGCCGCGCCAGATGAGCAAAAACATCACCATCATCCCGCCCAGCGAGGGCAGGCCCGATGTTCTTCGGGTGGCGGCGTACTGCCGTGTCAGCACCGCGCTGGAGGAACAGGAGTCGTCCTATGCCTCCCAGATCCGCAGCTACACCGAGCTGATCAGCCAGCATGAGGGCTGGGAGCTGGTGGACATTTACGCCGATGAGGCGGTGAGCGGCACGAAAACGGACAAGCGGGAGGACTTCAACCGTCTTCTGGCCGACTGTCGGAAGGGCAAAATCGACCGGGTGCTGGTGAAGTCCATCTCCCGCTTCTCACGGAATACCAAGGACTGTCTCGCCGCCCTGCGGGAGCTGATGCGGCTGGGCGTGACCGTCCAGTTTGAAAAAGAGAATATCGACACCGGAACGCTCACCACAGAATTGATGGTGAGCGTTTCCGGTTCTCTGGCCCAGCAGGAGTCCATGTCCATCTCCCAGAATATCCACCAGAGCTATCGCCGGAGGATGGAGCGGGGCGAGTTCATCACCACAAAACCGCCCTACGGCTACCGGCTGGTAAATCGGAGAGACCTGGAGATCGTGCCGGAGGAGGCGGAAGTGATCCGCTGGGTGTTTGAATCCTATCTGAACGGACAGGGCATCGTCGCAATCGCGGAAGAAATGAACCGCAGAGGTGTTCCCAAGAAACATGGAGAGGCAGCATGGATACCGTATGCTGTCGCCTGCTGGCTGCGAAACGAAAAATATACGGGCAATACCCTCTGCCAGAAAACTTTTACAACCGGATTTCCATACATCAGCGTGAAAAACCGGGGCGAAGTCGATCAGTTCTATATAGAAAACAGTCATCCTGCTATCATCAGCCAGGAAATATTCGACAAAGTGCAGGCCCTCCGAAAGAAGAAAAAAGCGCCCGCTTCTGCGCCGTCCAAATTCCCATTGACGAGGAAAATGATCTGCGGAAAGTGCGGCGCAACATTTTACCGCACGGTTGACCGGCACGGGGCAAATAATTGGGTCTGTTCAGGCCACAAAGACGGCAATAGGAATGGGAAGGGCGCCTGCCCAAACCTGTCTGTCCGGGAGAGAGATATCTACACGGCCTTTATTCGGATGTACAACAAGCTGCGGCTCCATGAGGGCATCATCCTGCGGCCCGCTCTTGACCAGATGGAGGCTCTGGAATCCGCTGTGCAGCGGGAGAATCCAGCCATGCTGGAGGTCAATCGGGCCATCGCCCAGGCTACCGAGCAGAACTATAAGATCAGTAAACTCCGCGCCAGCGGTCTGCTGGACGCGGACGCCTGTGCCGCCAAGCTGGCCGCCCTGGACGCACAGCTGACCCAGCTCCGGGCCAAACGGCGGAGACTGCTGAGGAATGATGACATCAGCGAAATGGCGGATGCCCTGCGTCAGACTGTGGAAACACTTCATCAAGGGCCGGAACAGATGGATGAGTTCGATGAGGAATTGTTCAACGAGATGGTTGAGAAAATCACAGTGGATACCGACCATGTTCTGCGGTTCCGCCTGAGAGGCGGCTTTGATGTGGCTGAACCGCTCTGGAGGGAAACGAGATGAACAGAAAAATGCCATACGGTTATCGGATACAGAGCGGGATGATCGTTACCCAATCCCAGGAAGCAGCGGGAGTAAAACGGATATTTTCCCTCTACCTCGCGGGAAAAAGCCGGGATCAGATTGCGGACGCCTTAAATACGGAGGGCTACTGTTACAGTGCGGAAAGCCCCAAGTGGGATAAAAACCGAGTCAGGCAGGCGCTTGAAAATCCACGCTATATGGGAGCGCACGACTACCCAGCGATTATAGCTGATGAGACCTTCCGCATGGCACAGGCAATGAAAGAAAAAAGGACCCGCAAGCGGGGAAATCATCCAGCATTGTGCCTGACCCCAAAGCTTCACTGCGGTCATTGCGGCCACAGCCTGCGCCGGATCACAAACAACTACTGGAGAGATACCCTGCGATTCCACTGTGACGGGTGCGGCATGAGCGTCACCATCCCCGATGCGGACCTGCTGGCGGAGGTGGAGCGGCAGGCGGCGGAGTACACGCCTCCGGCAGACGCTCCGGGCTATATCCCCTCCGAGGACTCCGTCCGACTGACCAACGCCATCAACCGGGGACTGGAGAAGCCGGAACACCCGGAGGAGGTGACTGCTCTGATCATGCAGGGCATCTCCGCACGGTACGCCTGCTTCCCAACACAGATGACTGCAACAGATATTCTGCGTCTGATCAGAGAAAAAGACTACGATCAGGCCGTTCGATATATCAC
>CAJTVO010000242.1 GCA_910579485.1 uncultured Oscillospiraceae bacterium
GTGGTGCGGATGAAGCGGTCGTACTGAATGTTCATCAGCTTCCACAGGTCCAGCACCCCGCCGGGGGCGGTGACGATGCTGTCCACGAACTGCTGGGGGGTGACCCCGGCCTCCTTGGCCTTGTCCTCGATCTTCTGGCCGTGCTCGTCGGTGCCGGTGAGGAACATCACGTCATAGCCCTGGAGCCGCTTGCAGCGGGCCATGACGTCCGCGGCCACGGTGGTATAGGAGTGGCCGATATGGAGCTTCCCCGAGGGGTAGTAGATAGGGGTGGTGATATAGTAATGTTTGTTGTCCATGGGACTGAATCCTCCAGAATTTTGGTTTTGGTATCGCGTCACATTCGTCCGCCCGGTCCGGCCGGACGGCTCCGGAGGACCATCAGCAGGAACGTGACAGAGCGCCGCCCGTCAGCTGTTCCCATTGCATCGCCCCCTTTTTTTCGTAGTATGCCCAATGTACCACAAATCTCCAGCCTTTACAAGTGCTCAAGCTTCCAATTCTCCAAAATTTTGCACAGAGATCCATCATACCGCCCCCTTTGCGCGCATAGGCTTGCCTGAGAGGGGGTGCGCTCATGGAACGTCTGCCGTTATACTGCCAGGGAGAGCGCCGGGGGGAGGTCGCCCTGGCCCTCTGGGGGCCCAACGGGGCGCGGACGGAGATCCGCGCGTCTATGGACGACCCCGGCGACGGGCTGTACCGGGCCTTCCTGCTGGGAGAGGGGGGCGAGCTGCCCCTGGGGGTGCTGGCCCCGGAGGACGGGCGGCTGGCCGTGTGCCGCAGGGTATACAACCGGGACGCGGCGGCCCTGGGGAGGCTCCTGCGGGGAGAGGCGCGGCGGTCCTTCCGGTTCGAGGAGACCGGGCTGTGCTGGCGGGAGACGGGCTGTCCCGCCCAGCTGTTCCACAGCCGGTTCCTCATCGACCGCCTGCGGCCCATCGGACGGGCCTGGCGGCGGCGGGAGGGGAGCGTCCTGCTGCTGGCCCTGCCCCTGGAGGAGGGACGGCCCTTCCCGCTGGAGGCCCTTTTTTGCTTGGGGCGGATACAGCGCGTGGAGGGGAGCCGGTGCGTAATATACGCCTTCCGGGAGGAGGAGCCTGTACTTTGGCGGGAGGGATAAAATTTCTCCGGGCGGCTTTTCTTTGGGAGATATTTGTGATATAATGGAAAAAACTACCCCAGCCGGTCCTCTATGTACCGGTTGAGCAGATAGCCTTGGTAATCCTCCAGGAAGAAGGCCTTTTCCGACAGCGGATCGCCGTACCGCTCCGCCAGCTGGCCCAGAGTGATCTCCCGGGCCAGCGTCAGGGCGGGAATGTCCTCCTCCACGATCCGGCGGATCAGCTCTTCACGGGGGTCCGTTTTCAGATTGCCGATCCTCCAACCCTCCGTCATGTGGGTGAAGTTGAAATAGACGTCGAAGCTGTTGGCGATGTTCAGCACGATCCGGTCCTCATTGTGGGGGACTTCATGGGCGGCGCTGTCCCGCAGCCGCGCACAGCACTGGGCCTCGGTCAGCACCTGGCCGTAGTCCAGATAATAGGGGCGCAGCTCCTCCGGGATATGGGCCTTTTCGATACGGATGGGGTAGAGCTTCCGGTTTTCCCCGTCGCAGCTCCCGGTATGGACGAAGAATTTAAATTCTGCCCCGAACGCCCGGCAGCGCTTTTCCAGCTCCAGCGTTTCGATGAGCCCCAGCAGCGCGGGGACCTCTGCCTTGTTTTCCTCGTTGAGGAACGCCTGCCACCGCGGGGCGATCTTGTGCCGGAGGAGGATCTCCGTGGCCTGCAAAAGCTCCCGGAACGCGCCCTTCCGGCCGGTGTATCTGTCCGTCAGTTCCTCCAGCCCGAAGAAGGTCAGCTGGACCTGTCTGACACCCACCTCCTTCAAAAATCCCGCATAGTCCGGGTCCCGGACCAGCCGCCAGAAGCTGGCCAACTCGAACCGCTCCGGCTTCCCGCCCACGCTAAGGGCGTTGTCCCGCTCCCAGCGCGCCCGGTAGCTGTCGCAGAAGTCCGGTTCCCGCAGCCAGCTGTAGAACACAACGGTCTCGAAATCCGGCCTGAAATAGTCCACCAGCCAGGCGTCCGCGCCGGGCTCCATGGCCCGGTTGGGCATGTGTCCCAGCCAGCAGTGGCGGCACCGGTTGGGACAGCCGTACATATCCGTCACCAGGTAAAGCGGTTTATGAGACATAGCGGTATACCTCCGTTGTTTTTGCGCCATTGTACCACAGGGCGCTGACGCTGTCCATATATTTACATCTGAAAAAGGAGGACCTTGCTATGAAATGTCCCTATTGCGGCTACAAGGAGAGCAGAGTGGTGGACAGCCGTCCCGCCGACGAGGGGAGCAGCATCCGCCGCCGCCGGGAGTGTCTGGCCTGCGAGAGGCGGTTCACTACCTATGAGACCATGGAATCCCTGCCCATGGTGGTCATCAAGAAGGATGGCGGGCGCCAGAGCTTCGACCGGAACAAGGTGCTGGGGAGTATGCTCCGGGCCTGCGAGAAGCGGACGGTCTCCATGGCGGAGCTGGAGCGGATGACCGACGAGATCGAGCAGAATCTCCAGAACAGTTTGGAGAGGGAGATCACCACCGATATGGTGGGGGAGCAGGTCATGGAGAAGCTGCGGGAGGTCGATGAGGTGGCCTATGTGAGGTTTGCTTCGGTCTACAGGCAGTTTAAGGATATTCATACGTTTATGGCGGAGTTGGCGAAGCTTCTCGAAGAGAAGCCTTGATCCTTCTCCGGGGAGCCGGTTCTCCTCGAAAGTCCGTGGGCTTCTCGCCCCCGGACCCCTCGGGTACTTTTTGTGTGAACAAAAAGTACCCA
>CAJTVO010000243.1 GCA_910579485.1 uncultured Oscillospiraceae bacterium
CCTTCCAGAACAGCATGGAGGCCAGCAGCAGCGTCACCAGGGATACCGCGCAGTAGAGCACATAGATGGTAAATTCCACTGCCAGGAGCTTGGCTGGGCTGACCGGCGTCACCTGAAACCGCTTGAGGATTTTCCGTTCCCGGTACTCCGACACCACCAGCGGAAGGCCCATCAGTCCGCTGGCACAGATGGAGATGGTACACAGCGCGCCGATGGATTGCTCCAGAAAGGTGTAGGCGGCACCCTCCGCGGCCGGTTTCGCCCCATAGACGAACCCCAGAATGATCAGTACCACCAGCGGCAGGATCACCGCGAAGATCACCATATTCATGTTGCGGATATTCAGCTTCAACTCATGTTTCAGTAATGTACCAAAAGACCTCATGCCGCATCCTCCTCTCCGGACAGCTGAAGATAGGCGTCCTCGAACTTCTCACAGCCGCTCTGCGTTCTGGCCTGCTCCACTGTGCCATAAAACACTGCCGTACCCCTGCGTAAAATACAAATTTCATCACACAGCGCCTCCACCTCGTCCATGAAGTGTGAGGTCAGGAGAATGGTCAGGCCACCCGCTTTCAGTTCCGAGAGGATCTTCCACACATCCCGACGGGCCTTGGCGTCCAGGCCAGTGGTCAGCTCGTCCAGAAATACCAGCTCCGGGTTGGGAATCAGGGCCAGGACGATAAACAGCCTCTGGCGTTCGCCTCCTGACAGGCTCTTCACTGCATTTTTCAGCTTGCCGCCAATCCCGAACCGCTGGCACAGCTCCCGCCAGTCTGCCGGATGGTTATACAGGCAGGCGATCTCCTCGCACAGCTCAAACACCTTGATCTCCGGCTGGTAGTCACCCTCCTGGAACTGGACGCCCACCCGCTGGAATAGAGCGCCGCGTTCCTTCCTGGGGTCGTGGCCCAGCACCGAGACCGTGCCGGAGTCTGCACGCCTGGTCCCCAGGATGCACTCAATGGTGGTGCTTTTGCCCGCCCCGTTAGCGCCCAGCAGGCCAAACACCGTACCACGCTTAATAGAGAGGTCCAGCCCGCTCAACACGGTTTTACCCTGGTAGCTCTTAGTGAGGCCGGTTACTTGAACGGCCAGCATTTCATCTCTCATACGGATTTCCTCCTTTTGATGGCCCGCAGCTCGATGTAGCCCCGCTCGCCCCGGGGCTCCAGTTGGATACGGGGATTGCTGTCATCCCACTCATAGCCGATGACAGCCGGGTCGTAGTGGTCCATGGCGTACTGCACGGAGAGAATGGCCTGGGAGTAATCCTCCTCTTTGAAGGGCTCGCCCTGGAAGGCCAGGTACTCTGCGGCTGGCAGGGTGATGACATCGAACCCCTCCGGAATGTCCCCGGCGTAGTCCGGCGTCGTTTCAACTCCCTGCACATAGGTGGAGGTATCCGGCTTCTTGTACGCATCCGGCAGCCAGAGGCAGACCGGCTCGCCACACAGAGAGTCCATACTGGCCAGCACACCCCAGACCTCGCAGCTGACCTCCGCGCAGTAGGCAAAGTAGTCCTCGGCCCGGACGCCGCGCTTGAGGATGACCTTGCGCTCCGGCTTGCGGACCACCTGGACGAATACGCTTTGCAGGTTTTCCATATCAACGGTATCCTTTCTCAGCTCCTTGAATTTCACGCCATAGGGGATAAACAGCCGGATTGGGACGGGGGCTTTCACGTAGTCCCCAGGGTTACAGCCAAATTCCCGGCAAAAGGCGCGGGTGAAGCCGTCTATACTTTGAAAGCCGCAGTCATAGGCCGCGTCGGTGACAAAGCACTGTTCCTGCTTCAGACGCATGGCGGAGTGGGAAAGCCGCATCCGGCGGATATACTCCGCTGGCGT
This sequence comes from uncultured Oscillospiraceae bacterium, assembly GCA_910579485.1. Classification (GTDB taxonomy): domain Bacteria; phylum Bacillota; class Clostridia; order Oscillospirales; family Oscillospiraceae; genus Pelethomonas. The sequence continues at coordinate 1,851 of CAJTVO010000243.1, forward strand.
GAGGCCCAGCCGTTCCTTAAACAGCCGGTGGGAGTGCCAAGGGGAAAAGAGCGACACCTTGGAGAGGGTCATCAGCGTGATCTCCTGGTCCAAATGGGACTCAATGTAATCCTGCATCCGCTGAACCGCCTCAGTCTGCTGATCCAAAGTCCATCACCTCCATCTGTGTTTCCCATCTTACCACGCCCAGTACCGGCCTGCTCGACTTTTTTTGCTATCCGGAAACTACACACTGGGCTGGCCCATCATACGGATGTGGTTTCTGGCCTTGGAGACCCATGCGGTCACATGGTTAGCCGGGGCGCCGAGCAGTTCGCCAATCTCCTTACTGGAGTATCCGTCAATGCGCATCCGGATGGCCCGGATGCCTTTCGCCGTGGTGCCGGTGGCTGTAGCTTCAGCCCGGTCCAGCAGCCCCATCAGTTCCCGACAGGCATCCCGCTCCTCCAGACTGTCGTCCACTACGCCGCAGGGCAATTCCGCCGGGTCTGTGGCCTGTTCCCGGCCGCGGCGTGTGGCGTACTCCATCTGTGTGTAGATCTCATTGCGGATCAGGCAGTAGGCATAGGTGGAGAATGCGCCCTTGTGTCCGGGCTGGTCGGTCTGGGCCGCCTTGCACAGGCCAATGCACCCGATCTGGAAGAGATCATCATAGGTATAGATGCAGCCCTTGTCCAATGTGTGAACGCAGTCCCCTATTACCTTGCCCACAAGCCCCATATTTTCTTCTACTTTTACTCGCTGTTCTTTTGTAAGCGGCAGCATACCATTCACCTCCCGATATTTTAAGTTCACGCCGCCCCAGTGCGCTGGGCCAGCAGTTTCCTGCTCTCTCGGATCACAACCCGGCAGTAATACTCGCCCAGATGCCCGATGTGGGCGTGAGACATGGGCGCCTGCGTCGTGTAAGACAGCCATTGGTATGCCTCCCGCCTGGTCATCAGGCCGGACTTATGGAGCTGGTCGAAC
>CAJTVO010000244.1 GCA_910579485.1 uncultured Oscillospiraceae bacterium
GCTGGTCCATCAGCCACGCCCGGAACTTGTCCTGCTCCGCCGACACTTTCTCATACAGTTTGCTGCTCAGTTCCGTATCAGCCATTCTATCAGTCCTCCTGTCTCAGAATTTTTATCACACCTCATCCACGGCGTCACGGATGCCCTGCATGATATACGCCACGCAGGGTACGGCCACGCTGTTGCCGAGCATCTGGTAACGCTTCGTGTCGCTGATGGCCTTGCCGTCCGCGCCGGTCTCCGTCCACCCGTCCGGGTAGCCCTGCAAACGCTCCGCCTCGGTGGGGGTGAGCCTTCTCACGCAAAGCCCGGTGCGGACGGGGTTCTGGTAGTTCAGCGAGTAGCCGCCGGAGGCCGCCTTTGCCAGCAGTGTGCCGCTGACCTCATCCGTCTCCCGGAGGTTGCGGCAGTCTACGGCGGCGGCCCCGCTCCCGTCCGCATCCTCCACCACGGCCACGCCGCCCTGATTGCAGCAGGGGTTCCCGCCGTTTAAGTCCAGCGTCCGGGAGGTGTCCGCCTCATAGAAGCCGCTTTTAGGATTATCCGAGAGCATCCCGCCGGAGTGGTAGGCGCCGATGACATAGGCTTTCATAACGGCGCTCTGCTGGCCCGCCATGAGGGTGGGGGCGGTCTCCTCCTGGAAACCTATGCTCCCGGACTGGCTGCCAGCCTTGTGCTTGAAACCAGCGCTCACCACGCAGAAGTCCAGCTCGTTCCCCTGTCCGGCAGGGCGGGAAAGCCCAGCGCCGGAGGCACAGAGCGTCCCGGCGATCTGCGGGTGGGTCACGATGGGCTGTTCATGGGCGGCGGTCAGGGTGGGGGACTGCTCCTCCAGGATGCCGGCGTTGGCCTGCCCGGTCCCCATGCACAGCGGAGCCGTGACAACATGGGGGCTGCCCGCCCCGCAGAGGGTGGGCTGGACGGGTTTTAAGGTGGAGCGGTTCGTCCTGCTGGTGATCTGCTGGAGGTCAAAGCCAGCGGCCACAGTGGGCGGCTGCCCATCCTGCCCGGTCGTCATACAGACGGCGTGGCGGTCGATGGTGTTGAGGGTGAAGGACACGTTCTCGTTGATGCCGTCCCCCTGCGGCCCGTTCCCGTCCGCCCTGCCGATCATGGAGCCCTGGATGGCGTATGCGGTGATGGGCAGGTTGCCGTGGGTCTGGCTGCGGAGGGTGGGCGACACGCCGCCCTTCTCCACACTAAGGGAGTCGCCGCCCTGGTCGTTCAGTATCTCGACCTTCGGGGCAAAGAGGTACTGGTCGTTCCCGGTCGCCAGAGTGCCGCTCTTTTCTACCTGGAGCAGAGGCCCCTTGCCCCCGCCCTCACAGCCGCAGCGGATACGCATGGAGATGGCGGGAACCGCCGCCTCCACGCCGTCCGGCATCTCGATCACGCCGTTTCGCCCGGTGGACATCCCGCAGTTCGTACCCAGCGTGGCCGCCACATGGCCGGTAAGCTGGGCGTTGTAGCCGTCTATCCCCGCGCCTGCTGTTCCAGCGCCGTTTTGAGCATAGGCGGAAGTCCTTGCCGCGGCGTTCCCCCCGCCTCAAAATACCCGCGCAGGCTTTTGGGGACAAAGAGTATTTCGCTGGCGCGTTCGCCTCTAAAATCTGCGACAAGAAAGATGCGCCTGCGCCGCTGTGCTGTTCCGAAATATTGGGCGTCGTACACGCACCAAGCGAGGTCAACGCCTCGGCCTCGTACCATCCCGGCGTTTGCCCACCGTCCAGAATAAGGCATTGGAATTTTGGTCTTTGTGAACGATTGCAGCACAGCCTTAAAGTCACGCCGGGAAGAACTTGACAAGGCTCCGGGGACATTTTCCCAGAGCGCGAATTTCGGGTATTCTCCATTGGTCGCCTCCTGCATTTCTCTGATGATCCTGATGGCCTCCAGAAAGAGGCCGCTCCGCTCCCCGGCAAGCCCCAGGCGCTTGCCCGATGCCACGCTCAGGTCCTGGCAGGGGGAGCCAAATGTGATGATGTCCACGGGCGGCAGCTTGCCGCCGTGGAGCTTCGTGATGTCGCCAACGTGTTCCATGTCCGGGAAGTGCTTCTTCGTCACGGAGACGCACTCCGGGACGATCTCGCTGGCCCAAAGGGGCCTGATCCCATAAAAAGAGGCGGCATAAGGGAAACCTCCTATGCCGTCGAACAGGGAACCGAGCGTAAGCTGCTCTCTATTCAATTCTTCTTTCCTCCGCTATTGTTCTTGCTGTTGTCGAACTCCATCTGAAACTTCGCCCGGCCGTCCTCCTCCGTGGTGAGCAGGACATCGGCGTTATAGGTCCTGCCCGTCCGCTGGCTCTTGCAGTCCTTCAGCTTGATGCGCCCCTCCTTCACCAGCTTCTCGGCCATGCCAGCGGTCAGGTGCTTGCCGATCTTCTTGAAGTAGGCGTTGTCCTTCCAGAGGACGAAGCGGCACTCCCGGTTAGCGCAGAACCAGCCCTTGTCACGCTCCGCCACATCCGCCCCGCAGTGGGGGCAGCTCCCGATCACCATACCCTTACCAGGCATATCCATCTGTACTCCTTTCACCGTCTCATAGTTCTTTACAAGGTCAGTCACCATCCCGGCGATCTCCCGCATGAAATCGTCAGGCGCATAGCCGCCCTTCTCGATGCCCAGCAGCTTCTCCTCCCACTCCGCTGTCATGGAGGGGGACTGTATCTGCTCCGGCACAACGGCGGCCAGGGCGCGGCCCTTGTCCGTGGGGACCAGCGCCTTGGCCTTCTTGTCCCCCTTGCGCTCCACAAAGCCCTTCTGCACCAGCTTCTCGATGATGGCGGCGCGGGTGGCGGGAG
>CAJTVO010000245.1 GCA_910579485.1 uncultured Oscillospiraceae bacterium
GCACGGGAGGCGCGGGCGGAGCGTCAGGCTGAGAAAAAGCCCTCCATCCGGCAGGCATTGGCGGAGAAACGGGCGGAAGCCGCTGCCCAGCCCGCCCCCGCGCCGGATAAAGAGCATAAGACCCCGGAGGCGGCTCTATGAGCGGCAAACGGTTCCAGTCCAGGGCGAAAACGGTGCAGAAGCTGGGCCGGGACGGTCTGGTGGAGCAGAACATGGCTACCGGCGAGGAAAAGCGGGTCAGTCAGCGCACGGCGGATGTATCCTTCGGTCCGGCCCGTCCCCAGGAACAGGCGGCGGGCCACCGCGCGGTTCAGCGGAGTGACGGCGATTCCACTTCCTCTGGCAAGAAACGGCGGAAACAGCCCCGGCCCGTCCAGCAGACGGCGGAGGAAGCGGTCTACGCCGCCCAGGAGCCGGTCAGCGTACCGGATACCCCGGAGGTTTCCTCCATGCGGATGGCGGCGGACGCGCCCATGATGGCCGCTCCTATCGCCAGCGAGGACCCATCCCCGCCGCCAGCCTCCCGGAAGCGCCGCAAGCGGAAGAACCGTAAAAAATCCAAGCAGCGGCAGGCGGCAAAGCACACCCCGAACGCCGCCCGTTCTCTGGAAGATCAGGCTATGCGCACTGCTGGGGACGCTCCCATGCAGAACCGTCCCCCCGGCCAAGGGCGAAAGCCCTCGGTGAAACGCCCGCCCCGTCCAGTGGAGGGGGGCGGACGGCTGCAATTCAAGGCGGCAGAGGGTGAACAGCTCCCTTCTGACAGCAAGGCCCCCGCTGATGGCAGGGCGAAGATGAAGAAGCGGCAGGCACAGCGGTTTACCCCGGATTCCGCCCGTCCTGCGGACGAACCCCAGCCCTCCCGCCTGATACCTGATGGCGGCAGTCGGCTTCATTTTGAGGGTTCGGAGGTCCCGGCCCCTGACGCAGAAGCACCCGTTGATGAAAAACGGGCGGTGAAGAAGCGGCAGGTCACGGACCACGCCGCCCAGCCGGAGCAGTCAGAGGGTGGGGGCGGACACCCGCCAGCGGGACAGTCCTCAGCTGGAACCCAAGGCCCCGGAGCTGTCCGCTGTGCCGGATGATTGTGGAGCGTATAAGAAACGGCAGGCGGCAAAGTTCGCCGCCCACTCCGCCGCGCCCATTTCTTCAGAGCGGAAGCGGCTGCAATTTGAGGACCCGCCGCCCAAGGCTGGTGATACTTCGTCCCAAGCCCCCGCGCCCAAGGAGGACGCGCCGCCGCCCAGCCGGAACTATCAAAAGGCCGTGCGCCAGGTAGAACGTGCGGAGCGGAAGGTGGAACAGGCACGGGATCATCTTCCCACCAAGCGCCGGTTATCCTTCCAGCCGGAGGTGGACGGCGAGACGGGCAGGACCCGCCGCCGTCTCCACTTTGAGCAAGAGGTTTTGCCGGAGTACCGCAAGCCCTCTCTGCCCGCCCGCGCCGGTGGCATGGCGAAAACAGCGGCGGTGATGAAGCTCCACGGCAAAATCCATGAATCGGAGCGGGACAATGTGGCGGTGGAGGCCACCCACAAAAGCGAATTGTTCATGGAACAGGGCGTGGGCCGCGCCCTGCGCTGGCAGAGAAACCGCCGCCGCTCCAAGCCCTACCGCGTTCTGCGCCAAGCGGAGCAGCGGGCGGCAAAGGAAAATGTCAAGCTGGCATGGCAGACTGCCCTCCGGGACAACCCGGAGCTGCGGCGCAAAAATGCCCTCGCCAAGTGGATACAGAAGCAGAAAATCAAGCGGAAGTATGCCCAGGCCGCGCATGAGGCCAAGCAGACGGCGCACTTCACCCAAAACGTGGTACACGCCACCGGGCAGATCGTCCGGGCGGTCCAGCAATACATAGCGGCACGAAAATCTCTGCTGCTGGTTGTGGCAATGCTGGCTATGGTGGTGGTGTTCTTTGCCTCTGGCATGACCTCCTGTACCGCCATGCTCTCCGGTTTCCAGTCCTCCTATATCTCCGCGTCCTATATGGCGAATGAGCAGGACATTTGCAATTCGGACCTCTACTACACGGAAATGGAAACGGATTTGCAGATGGACATTGACCAGACCGAGGAAAATTACCCCGGCTATGACGAGTACCGCTACAACATCGGGGAGATCAGCCACAACCCCTATGAGCTGATGGGCTACCTCTCCACCATGTTCAACGCCTTCACCTTTGAACAGGTCCAGGCGGAGCTTGCGCGGCTGTTCGGGGAGCAGTACTCCCTCACGCGGGAGGTCATTGTGGAAACCCGCTATGACAGCAGCGGCGACCCCTACGATTGGTATGTCCTGCAAACCACGCTGACGGTAACACCGCTGTCCACGATCATTTCCGGTACGCTGTCCCCTGGTGAGCAGACGGACCGCTACAACGTGTATCAGCAGACCCTCGGCAACCGGCAGGCGTATGGAAACCCCTTTGATTTTCCATGGCTGGGCTATGTGTCCAGCAGCTACGGCTACCGGGTCCACCCCATCAGCGGGGAGAAAAACCTGCACCGGGGCGTGGACATTGCCGTGGCGCAGGGTACGCCCATCCGGGCAATCCATGACGGGCGAGTGGTGTCCGCTGGTGATGCTGGCAGCTACGGGTTGTGCGTGGTGATCGAGGACGAAAAGGGCTATCAATCCCGGTACGCCCACTGTTCCAGCCTCTCCGTCAGCGCGGGCCAGGAGGTCAAGCGGGGGGACGTGATTGCCGCCGTGGGCAGTACCGGCAACAGCACCGGGCCGCACCTCCATCTGGAGATCATGCTGAACGGCGAGTACCTGAACCCCTACTATTTC
>CAJTVO010000246.1 GCA_910579485.1 uncultured Oscillospiraceae bacterium
CCTATCCTTGGGCGGGACCGCGCCTCGCGCCATGATTCAATTCCTCCACGATCATCCCCACGTTACCCAGGTCAGCCTATGCTTGGACAATGATAAGGCCGGGATGCTGGGTATGGAGCGATTGGAACAGGCCATTCGGAAGGACCCGGAACTGTCCCAGCGGGTGAAGCTGATTTACCGCAATCCGCCACCTGCGGAACACGGGAAAGACTACAATGAATTTCTCTGCGCCCATATCCAGGCGGTGCGGCAAAAGCAGTATCAGCGGGAGGGAGCACGGTAATCGCCTATTTGATTTCCGGTTCCAGCGAAGCAAATTCCGGTGAGTTGAAAAAGTCGATGAGCGTAATGTCCAGCCCATCGCAGATTTTCTTTATCGTCAGAATTTTGGGGTCTTGACTTCTACCATACAAAATATTTTTCACCGAGGACGGCGGTAAAGCGGACAGGGTAGCAAGTTTGTTGATGGTAATGCTACGCTCCGCGCATAAATGCAAAATTCTATCCCGAATGGCTGACACAGTATCCATAGCAAGGACCTACCTTTTTTCTTTCAGCATACTAAAATACTCTTGCAAAAGTAGGCTACCCATGCTACTATTTAGGCTATACATAGCCTGTTTTGAAAGGAGGAACAGGTGGCAATCTCCAACATACTCCCCCGGAAGATTATGCGGAACCGGACCCGGCAACAGTCTATGGCGGACCGGCACGACTATGACCAGAAAGCGGAGAAAACCCAGGACGGCGAGCTGGTGTCCTCGTTCATGTGTTCCCCGGAAACCGCCGCCGAAGAATTTGAACTTAGCAAGCGGCTTTACTTCCAGATCACCGGACGGAGCCAGCCCGTCCACCGGGACGTTATCATGTACCGGGTCATTCAATCCTTCAAGCCAGGAGAGGTCAGCCCGGAAGAAGCCAACCGGATCGGCTATGAGCTGGCGATGAAACTCACGGAGGGGAAACACCAGTTTGTTGTGTCCACCCATGTGGACAAGGCCCATATTCACACGCACATAGAATTTAACAGCACCAACCTCAACTGTGACGGAAAATTTGTAAACCCCAAGGATTCTTACCTGGTTCTCCGGCGGCTCAATGACGATTTGTGCAGGGCGCACGGCCTGTCCGTGATTGAGAACCCGAAGCCGAGTAAAAAAGAGCGGAAGCAGAAGGAGATGGAGGCGGTCAGGCATGGGCGCAGCCACAAGGAGCATTTGCGCCAGACCATTGACCGGGTACTCCCCGACTGCCGGGACTACGATGATTTTCTTGCGAGGATGCGGGCCGAGGGCTATGAGATCAAGGAGGGCAAAGCGCTGTCCTTCCGCGCCCCCGGCTGGGACCGTTTCACCCGCTCCAATAAGCTGGGGGCCGACTACACCAGGGAGGCCCTGCGGGAGCGCAGCGCCCACCGGGGCGGGCGGTCTGCGGAGGCAAAAAAGGCCGTTCCCCACGCTGGCCGGAAGGTCAATATGCTCATTGACATTCAAGCGAAGCTGGCAGCAGGAAAAGGTGCTGGCTACGAACGCTGGGCAAAGATTTTCAATCTGAAGGAGGCGGCGAAAACCCTCAACTTCCTGGTTGAAAACGATTTGACCGACTATGACGAATTGGCGGCGCGGGCAGAGCAGGCCGGTGATCGCTTTGACGAGGTTTCCCGCCATATCAAACAGTTGGAGGGCCGCATGGCCGAGGTTGCCCAGCTAAAGACCCATATCATCAATTACTCCAAGACGCGGGAGGTCTACGCCGCCTATAAAAAGTCCCGCCACAAGAAGGAATTTCTGGCGGAGCATGGGGATGAGATCGCCAAGCATGAGGCGGCGAAGAAAGCCTTTGACGCATTGGACGGCAAGCCCATTCCAAAGGTTGCCCAGCTTTCCCAGGAGTACACCGCTTTGCTGGCGGAGAAGCAGGAGCAGTACGCGGAATACAAGGCTCTGCGGCAGGATATGATCGCCTACCGGACGGCAAAGCAGAACGTGGACAAAATCCTCGGCATCATGCCGGAGGAACAGGAGCAGAATAGAGATCAAAGGCCAGAGCGGTGACTATAAAAATCTCCCGTGCCGCTGGCACGGGAGATTTTTTATTAGCTGAAATCATGCTGGATTCTATTCACTCTCCCGGTAGCGGATCACCGGGCACTGTTTGACTTTCTTCCCGACCTTCCTGCGCTGCAAAGCAAATACCATATCCGGGGAGCGTTCAAAAAAGCCCTCTCCCTTTTTCCAGCTCATGCCGCACCTGCAATGCTGCAAGCCGATAAACTGCTGCTTCATTTTCCTGCCGCAGTTCGGACAAATCTTGTTGCTGCGGCCCTTCTTCCGGGGCGTGGCCGGAGTTTTCTTTTTGGGCGGCGGGTCCTCTGGAATCCCATGCTCCTGGATGCGGGTTTCATATCGGGGCAGTTTGGAGAGGAACGCCCGGTGTACCTCGTCATAGGGAACCCATATCGCAAGAGATTTTATCTTATCGTAGATTCTGGCGGTGATCTTTTCAGCAGCTTCATCCCCAGGCATTTCCCCGTGTTCCTGGTAATGCTCACAGACGGCCCGGAACATCCATTCTGAAATTTTCGCCTTTTGCTTCTGCCGCAAATCCTTATAGGTTTTGTTTGGCTTGGCCTGCATTTTGTAAGCAAGCGAGTGGTGGTTTACCTTCATAAAATGTTTCATCCCTGCTGGTCAATATGCTGAGATTATATGCCGATAGCGGGGACCTGTCAATCGTCTGCTCATAAAATCAGAGCGGGTTAAGAAATTCT
>CAJTVO010000247.1 GCA_910579485.1 uncultured Oscillospiraceae bacterium
TGCAGGTACCGTGTTTGATGTCCACAGTCTGACCCAGATAGATGCCCTGGAGGGAGAAATCATGTTCCAGGTGTCCTGTTCCAAGGGCGGCGAGGAGTTGCCTGACCGGACCATCTCCCTGGAGCGGCAGAATGGCGTTTGGATCGTAATAAATGAGGGATATTAACAGGATAGGCCGGTAAAACGGAGTTTCAATCAGAAAGGATATTGCTATGATCTACGCAGACAATGCGGCCACCACCCAAATGGGCGAGGCCGCGATCAACGCCATGACCGCCTGTATGCGGGACACCTGGGGCAACCCCTCCAGCCTGTACGGGCTGGGCCAGAGAGCAAAGGAAGCCCTGGAGGACGCCCGGGAGCGGATCGCAACCTGCATTGGGGCCTCCCCCAAGGAGATCACCTTCACCTCCGGGGGCAGCGAGGCGGACAATCAGGCCATCCGTTCCGCCGCCCTACTGGGGGCCCGGAGGGGGAAACGGCATATCATCTCCACCGCCTTTGAGCACCACGCCGTCCTGCACACCCTGAAAAGGCTGGAGGACGAGGGCTTTGAGGTGGAGTTGCTCCCCGTGGGCCCGCTGGGAACCGTCACTGCCCATCAGGTGGCGGAGGCGATTCGGGAGGACACCGCCCTGGTCACCATCATGTACGCCAACAACGAGATCGGTTCCATCCTGCCTGTTTCGGAAATCGGCGCGGTGTGCCGGGAACGGAGGGTCATCTTCCACACCGACGCGGTACAGGCGGCGGGACATCTGCCCATCGACGTAAGGGCACAGAACATCGACCTGCTGTCGCTATCCGCCCACAAGTTCCACGGCCCCAAGGGAATTGGCGTACTCTATGCCCGGCAGGGGGTACCGCTGACCAGCCTCATTGAGGGCGGGGCGCAGGAGCGGGGCAAACGGGCGGGGACGGAGAATGTCTCGGCCGTTGCGGGCATGGCGGCGGCGCTGGAAGAGTCCTGCGCCCACATGGCAGAAAACGCCGCCAAGGTCTCCGTCCTGCGAGACAGGCTCATTGCCGGCCTCTCTCAAATCCCCCACTCCGCCCTCAACGGCGACCCGGTAAACCGTCTCCCCGGCAATGTCAACTTCTGTTTTGAGGGCATTGAGGGGGAAAGTCTGCTCCTGCTGCTGGACGACCGGGGCATCTGCGCCTCCTCCGGCTCGGCCTGCACCTCCGGCTCCCTGGACCCCAGCCATGTCCTGCTGGCCATCGGGCGGCCTCATGAGGTGGCTCACGGCTCCCTGAGGCTGTCCCTGTGCGAGGAGAACACCGAGGCCGATGTGGACGCGATTTTGAAGGCCGTCCCGGAGATCGTGGCCTATCTGCGCAATATGTCGCCACTGTGGAAGGACAAGGTCAGCGGAAAGAAAGAATTTGTCCTGTAAGGAGGAGTTTATTATGGCACTCTACAGCGAAACGGTCATGGACCACTTCCGGAATCCCCGGAACGTGGGTGTGATCGAGGACGCGGACGGTGTGGGCGAGGTGGGCAACGCCCTCTGCGGGGATATTATGAAGATTTACCTCAAAATTGAGGATGGCATTGTGTCCGACGTAAAGTTTGAGACCTTCGGCTGCGGCTCCGCCATTGCCTCCAGCTCCATGGCCACCGAGCTTATCAAGGGCAAGCCCCTCTCCGAAGCTCTTCAGCTCACCAATCAGGCGGTCACCAAGGCGCTGGACGGCCTGCCCGCCCACAAGCTCCACTGCTCCGTCCTGGCGGAGGAGGCTATCCGGGCGGCGGTGAAGGACTACTATGACAGGCAGGGGATCGCCTATGACCCGAAGGACTTCCCTGACTGCGGCTCCTGCGAAGGCTGTCATGGGTAAGAAAGCGTTGATTGCCATGAGCGGCGGCGTGGATTCTTCCGTCGCCGCCTTTTTGACCAAGCAGGCGGGCTATGACTGTATCGGTGTTACCATGAAGCTGTTTCAAAATGAGGATATTGGAGTCAGCAGAGCAAAGACCTGCTGTTCTCTGGACGATGTGGAGGGTGCCGGAAGCGTGGCCCGACGCCTGGGCATCCCTTACTATGTGTTCAACTTTTCCAGAGACTTCAAGGTTCAGGTGATCGACCGATTCGCTGCCGCATATGAGAGCGGAGCGACCCCGAACCCCTGTATCGACTGTAACCGCTATCTGAAATTTGAACGCCTCTTTCAGCGGGCTAGGGAGCTGGGCTGTGAGGCCATTGTCACCGGGCACTATGCCCGGATTGAGAAACAGAATGGCCGGTATATCTTGAAAAAAGCCCTGGATAAAAGCAAAGATCAAAGTTATGTGCTGTATATGCTGACGCAGGAGCAGTTGGCCCATATCCGCTTTCCCCTGGGAGCGTTGAGCAAATCAGAAGTTCGGAGAATTGCGGAAGCTCAAGGATTCTGTAATTTCGAAAAACCGGATAGTCAGGACATTTGCTTTATCCCGGACGGAGATTATGTTGCTTTTTTTGAGCAGTATACAGGCAAACCCTATCCAACTGGCGATGTCCTTGATCTGTCAGGTCAAGTGATCGGGCAGCACCGGGGCGCTGTTCGATATACGACAGGACAGAGGAAAGGACTGGGCCTTGCCTTGAACAAACCGGTCTATGTCTGCCGCAAGGATATGGCAGCGAATACCGTAACGGTTGGCCCGGAGCAGTCACTGTACAGCCGGGAATTAA
>CAJTVO010000248.1 GCA_910579485.1 uncultured Oscillospiraceae bacterium
CGCCTGTGATGTATACCCCCGAGACCATCCAGACCCAGCACGCGGGCTCCAACGGGGAGCTGCTGGGCTGTATGCAGCGGGAGATCAAGACATTTTTTGACTACGACAACGCCCCCTTTTCCAACATGGTGCTGGGCGAGGTGCTGAACTATCCGGGGAAGTGGTCCTCCTATCCGCCCCACCACCATCCCCAGCCGGAGGTGTATTTCTACCGCTTCGACTACCCGGACGGCTTCGGCGCGGGCTTCGCCAACGGGGAAATTTATAAAACGGGCCACAACGGCCTGTCGGTCATCAACCACGGCTTCCACTCCCAGACCGCCGCGCCGGGATACGCCATGTGCTACGCCTGGGGCATCCGGCATCTGGAGGGGGACCCCTGGAAGAAGACCCGCATCGACGACCCCGAACACGCCTGGCTGTGGAAGCCGGACGCAAATGACCATATCTACCAGGGCTGAGCGGCAGTTCTTCGGAGGAGCCCCCCAGCACGGCGTGAGCCGTGCGGCCGATTTTAGACCGCTAAAAACCGCGCGAAGCGAACGCTTCGCGCCGCAGGCACCGAAGGTCTGATGAAGACGACCGTCAGAAGCACCCAAGAGCAAGCGAAGCTTGCGGCAAAAAGTTCCTTTTGATACTTTTCCTTTCAAGGAAAAGTATGTATACCGACAAAAAGGAGGCACCCCATGAAAACCATTCGACTGACCATGGCGCAGGCCCTGGTCCGGTTCCTGGAGAACCAGTACATCAGTTATGACGGTATCGAGCATCCCTTTGTGGAAGGCGTCATTATGCTTCCCGGCCACGGCAATGTGGTGGGTCTGGGTCAGGCTCTGGCCCAGGAGGCCCATCGGATGCAGGTCTGGCAGGGCAAGAACGAGCAGGGCATGGCCCACACCGCCGTGGCCTTCGCCAAGCAGTGCAAGCGGAAGAAGATCATCGCCGTCACCTCCTCGGTAGGCCCCGGCGCGGCCAACATGGTCACCGCCACCGCCACCGCCACCGCCAACAACATCCCCGTGCTGATCCTGCCCGGCGACGTGTATGCCTGCCGCCAGCCCGACCCCGTCCTGCAGCAGGTGGAGCAGACCTATGATCTGAGCCTGTCCACGAACGACGCGTTCCGGCCTGTGTGCCGGTACTGGGACCGGGTGGTCCGTCCCGAGCAGCTTATGAGCGCCATGCTCAGCGCCATGCGGGTGCTGACCGATCCGGCCAACACCGGCGCGGTGTGCGTGGCCATGCCCCAGGACGTAGAGGGCGAGGCCTACGACTATCCCGAGAGCTTTTTTGCCAAACGGGTTCACCGTCTGGCACGGCGGGAGCCGGAGGCGGAGATCATTGCCGAAGCGGCGGAGATCGTCAGGAACGCCAGGCGTCCCATGCTCATCTGCGGCGGCGGCGTGCGGTACAGCGAGGCCCATGAGGAGTTCAGGAAGTTTGCCGAGACCACCGGCATCCCCTTCGCGGAGACTCAGGCGGGCAAGAGCGCTATCGTCTGGGACCATCCCCTGAATCTGGGCGGCGTAGGCGTGACGGGCTGCTCCGCCGCCAACGAGATCGCCAGGGAGGCGGACGTGGTCATCGGCGTGGGTACCCGGTACACCGACTTCACCACCGCCTCCAAGTGGCTGTTCCGTGAGGATGCCAGGTTCATCAATATCAATGTCTCCGAGTTCCAGGCGCTGAAGCTGGACGCGCTGCCGGTGGTAGCCGACGCCAAGCGGGCTCTGCCCGCCCTGCTGGCGGCTGTGGGGGGATACCAGGCTCCCTATACCACTGAGGTCGCCGAGGCCCGGGGCCGCTGGCAGAAGGAGCTGGACCGGCTGGACGCCATTGCCTTCGGCGAGGGCTATGTGCCGGAGATCAACGACGCCAACGCGGAGTCCGCGTTCCGCTTTGCCCGGGATCTGGACGCCAGCCTCACCCAGACAGAGGTGCTGGGGTGCATCAATCACTGCATCAATCCCGAGGACGTGGTCATCGGCGCGGCGGGCTCCCTGCCCGGCGATATGCAGCGCATGTGGCGGCCCCGGGCGGTGGATACCTACAACATGGAGTACGGCTACTCCTGCATGGGCTATGAAATCTCCGGCGCGCTGGGCGTAAAGTACGCCATCGGCGATAAGGACGTGTATGCCATGTGCGGTGACGGTAGCTTCATCATGCTCCACGCCGAGCTGCTGACGGCTGTGCAGGAGCATAAAAAGATCAATATCTGTCTCTTCAACAATGCCAGCTACGGCTGCATCAACAATCTCCAGGTGGGCCACGGCAACGATACTCTCTGCACCGAGCTGCGCTGGCGGGGTGAGGACGGGAAGTTCTCCGGCGCGTTTATGCCGGTGGACTTCGCCAAGATCGCCGAGGGCTACGGCTGTAAAGCGTATACCGTTCACAGCCTTTCCGAGCTGAAGGACGCCATCGCCGACGCCAAGAAGGTGGAGGGCGTGCCGGTGCTGTTCGACATCCGGGTGCTGCCCAAGTCCATGACCGACGGCTACGGCGCCTGGTGGCGCGTGGGCGACACGGCGGTCTCCGAGAACCAGCGGAACCTGGACGCCTATCAGGATCATCTGGCTCACGAGAAGGAAGCAAGAAAGTATTAAAAAAGAGGAGATAACATCATGCTCAAAATCGGCATCATCGGCTGCGGGG
>CAJTVO010000249.1 GCA_910579485.1 uncultured Oscillospiraceae bacterium
GAGAGCGTCAACAGCTACCTGGACGCCCGGCTCATGGAGCTGGCCCGGAAGGCGCAGGTCTCCCGGGAGCAGTTCGCGGAGCTGACGGACGGACAGCACTGTCACTGCGGGTTCGACCTGGGCAAGCGGATCGACCTGTCCGGTACCGGAGCGGTGTTCCCTCTGCCGGACGGGCGGTATGGAATCAAGGCCCACGGCTTCCTGCCGGAGAACGCCGCCACGCGGCACGAACACACGGACCGGGTCCCTTATATCGCCTGGGCCCGGGGCGGGTACTGCACCCTGACGCCGGGGGACGTGACGGACAACGGGTATGTAGACAACTGGATCTGCGCCGGGGAGCGGGATCACGGGTGGAAGGTGGACGAGGTGGACTACGACGGCCACAACGCTACGGACCTGGCCATCCGGATGTGCGAGGAGCGGAACAACGCCGATTTCTGCGTGGAGGTTGCCCAGCACTGCGCGGGGCAGAACCTGGCGGTGAAGGGCTTCCGGGAGCTGCTGCTCCAGGGGAAGCTGGTGATCGAGGAGAACCCGCTGCTCATCTGGTGCCTTGGCAACGCCATCGAGGTCCAGAACAATTTCGGGGACGTGAAGCTCAACAAGAAGCACAAGGACGATTCCCAGCGGATCGACCCGCTGGCGGCTATTATGAACGCCTTGGCGCGGGTACTGGTGAGGCCGGCGCCGGAGAGCGACATCAACGAGCATATTCTGTCTGACGATTGGGGGATTTGACATGAAGAAGCGAATACAAACCTTCTGGACCAGGGCGCGGCCCCTGCTGCCGGTCCTTGCGGGCTGGCTGGGGCTGTACCTGGACGACCTCCTGCTGGTCGCCGCCGGGGTGTGCTTTACTGCGGCGGCGGGGCGGGCCTTTGGGGCCAGCGCGGCGCTGGCGGTGGCCGGGGCCTGCTGCCTGGGCTACGGCGTGGTAGTGGCCCGGTCCCGGAGAGGGGGCGGCGGCTGATGCTGTTTTCACGGTCTATGAACAGCCGGGCACAAAACAAGGTGGAGGTCCGGGAGCTGGACTGGAGCCAGGTGCAGAGCTGGTTCCAGCAGGTATTTTTCGCCGGGGAGGACCTGCCCACCGGCCAGCGGACGGCGGAGCAGGAGTCTCCCATTGCCGCCGCCCACCGGATCCTCACCAACGCTATGAGCGTCATGCCCATGGCCGTTTACCAGCGGCGGGAGGACGGGCGGTACCCGGTGGCCCTGCCAGAGCTGGACTATCTGCTGAAGGTCCGTCCCAATGCCCGGATGGGGCCAGCCCTGTGCCGGAAGGTCCTTATGAGCCAGGCATTCTGGCACGGGGAGGGGTATCTGGGCATCTTCCGGGACCGGACGGGGCGGACCACCGACCTGATCCCCCTTCCCACCGAGGGCCGGACCATCCGGAGGGACCAGGATAGCGGGCAGCTGTGGTACGACTTCACCGTGGACGGCCTGACGCGGACCTTCGCCCCGTCGGAGCTGGTGATCGTATTCTTTGACACTTACGACGGCCTTTATGGCAAGGGCCTGCTGGCTTTGGCAAAATCCACCATCGCGGCGGACGCCGGGGCTCAGAAATACGCCCGGAAGTTCTACCAGAACGGGGCACGGATGAGCGGCATCGTGTCGGTGGACACGGACCTGAGCCAAGAGGGGCGGGACCGGATCAAGGAAAATTTCCAGAAGTATGCCTCCGATGATGAGTTCAAGGTGGCGGTGCTGGACCGGGGTATGACCTACACGCCCATCGGGCTCAATCAGAGGGACGCCCAGTTTATTGAGAGCCGGAATTTCTCCGTGGAGGAGGTCAGCCGCTTTACCGGGATCCCGCAGTACATGCTGCAAAGCGGCAAGCAGGCCTACTCCTCCAACGAACAGCAGCAGCTGGATTTCGTGATCTCCACCCTCCAGCCCTACGTGACTCAGTGGGAGGAGGAGTTCCAGTACAAGCTCCTCCGGCGTGACCAGCTGGGGGAAGGGATGTATATGCGGATGAACGTGGCGGCAAGGCTACGGGGGGACAACGAAAGCCGGAGCCGGTTCTATGAGAAGATGATCGCCAGCGGCGTGTACTGCCCGGACGACTGCCGGGCCCTGGAAGAGAAGAACCCCCTGCCCGGAGGGATGGGGGGCCGGTTCTACATGACAAAAGCCCTGGACACGGTGGAAAACATCGTATCCGGAAATTCTGCGAAAGGAGACGGAACGTGAGAACACAAATGAACGGCTACATCGTAGCCGATGAGGACGCCTGGATATACCGCTTTTTCGGCTATCAGGTATGCTCGCCTCAAGACATCCGGCAGGCCCTGGCGGACAATCCGCCCGGCGAGACGCTGACGCTGGAGATCAACAGCGGCGGCGGGAGCTTGTTCGATGGATACGAGATATATTCCGTCCTGCTGGGAGCCCAGTGCCCCACGGAGGCGGAGGTCCAGAGCCTGGCGGCTTCGGCGGCCAGCGCGGCCATGCTGGGCTGTCAGAAGGTAAAGGCCACGCCGGTCGCCCATGTGATGATGCACAATCCTTCCCTCTCGGCCAGCGGAAATCAGCATGTCCACTACAAGACGGCGGAGGATTTGGAGAAGTTTTCCCAGTCCCTCCTCAACGCCTACGAGATCAAATGCCGGGGCAA
>CAJTVO010000250.1 GCA_910579485.1 uncultured Oscillospiraceae bacterium
CGTCTGATGGGTCTTTCTGCCCTTGATGTCCACAACGGCTCCAATGCCGCAGGCGTCGTGCTCGAACCGGGGGTCGTACAGGGGGGCCGCGGGCCCCGTTTCCTTTTGTCTCATAGCGAAAACCTCTTTTCGGGGGCATATGAAGTCAGCGGGACGGCCGCCCAATGAGCGCCGTCCCGTTCTGTCAGGCGTCTCTGCCCGGTCAAAATTTCTCCAGCACCTGCCGGGCGGTGTCCGCCAGCCGCGCGCCGTGGTCCATGCTCCGCTTTTGGAGCCACCGGTGGGCCTCCGCTTCCGTCATGCCGTCCTGTTCCATCAGCAATGCTTTGGCCCGCGCCACCAGCTCCTTTTCCTCCTGGCTGCGCCGGGCGGGGGCCTGACTGGTCTGAGCCAGCTGGGCCAGCATCCGCACCGAGGCCAGCAGCGACCCCCGGCCCACCGGGGCAGGCAGCTTGAATATCCCCGGCGCGGCGCACAGCTCCAGTTGGGCCTGGGGGGCCACCATCAGCATGGCGCACCGCTGGGGCAGGTCGAAATACAGCGTCTCACAGCTTTCGTCCGTCAGCTTGAAGCCGCACACCACCAGGTCCAGCCGCAGCTTGGCCACCGTCCGCTTCACCTGGGCGGCGCTGCGGCAGGTGAGGCAGGAAAATTCTCCGGTGCTCTCCAGCGCCTCCCGGAGCCGGTCGCAGTTGGACTGGCGCTCAAAGGCCACCACGATCTGCCGCATGGCCCTCACCTCGCTTCCGGGAGATTCAGTAGTTCATCATGTATTTGTCCCGCTCCCAGCTGGAAACGCGGGTGCGGTACTCGTCCCACTCCGCCTCTTTTCCGGCGATGTACTGGCTGGAAACGTGCTGGCCCAGGGTATCCATCACCAGCGTGTCCTTCTTCATGGCGACGAGGGCCTCCTCCAGGGAGCCGGGCAGGGCCTCGATACCGTGGCGTTTCCGAACGGCCGGGGACATGGCGAAGATGTTCTCGGTGATCTCCTCCGGCGGGGTCATCCCCTTCTCGATGCCGTCCAGCCCCGCCGCCAGGCAGACGGCCAAAGACAGGTAGGGGTTGCAGGCCGGGTCGGGGCAGCGCAGCTCCACCCGGGTGGCCTGTCCCCGGGCGGCGGGGATGCGGATGAGGGCGGAACGGTTGGAGGCGGACCAGGCCAGATAGCAGGGAGCCTCGTAGCCGGGGACCAGCCGTTTGTAGGAGTTGACCAGGGGGTTGGTGACGGCGGCCATGCCCTTCATGTGGGCCAGGATGCCCGCGATGAAAGCATACGCCTCCCTGGACAGGCCCTTGGGACCGTTCTCATCGAAGAACACGTTTTTCCCGTCCCGGAACAGGGACATGTTGGTGTGCATTCCCGAGCCGTTGATGCCGAAGATGGGCTTGGGCATGAAGGTGGCGTGGAGTCCGTTTTTCTGAGCCAGGGTCTTCACCGCCAGCTTGAAGGTCATGATCTTGTCGGCGCACTGGAGGGCGGGGGCGTACTTGAAGTCGATCTCGTGCTGGCCCTGGGCCACCTCGTGGTGGCTGGCCTCGATCTCATAGCCCATCTCCTCCAGCGCCAGGCAGATCTCCCGCCGGGTGGACTCCCCGTGATCCAGGGGGCCCAGGTCGAAATAGCCCGCCTCATCGTTGGTGCGGGTGGTGGGCTTGCCCTCCTCATCGGTCTGGAACAGGAAGAACTCCGCCTCGGGGCCCACGTTGAAGGTGTCGTAGCCCATGGCCTTCGCTTTCTCCAGCACCCGCTCCAGCACCCCCCGGGGGTCGCCCACAAAGGGAGTGCCGTCCGGGTTGTGCACGTCGCAGATGAGCCGGGCCACCTTGCCGTGCTGGGGCCGCCAGGGGAAGATGACAAAGCTGTCCAGGTCGGGCCAGAGATACTGGTCCGACTCGTTGATGCGGACAAACCCCTCGATGGAGGAGCCGTCGATCATGATCTGGTTGTCCACGGCCTTCTCGATCTGGGAGGCGGTGATGGCCACGTTTTTCAGCTGGCCAAAGATGTCGGTGAACTGCATTCGGATGAATTTTACATCCTCCTCTTTCACCATTCGAATAATATTCTCTCTGCTGCAGCCCATAAATGAGATCCCCTTTCTGTTTCCCCACGAAATAGAAATCGGCGCTCCTCCCCCTTCCGGGTCGGAACGCCATTGTTCACGCCTGAACTACGGCCAGTATAGCCGGTAGAAGCAGGAAAGTCAAGATGATATTTGCAATTTAAACATATTTTATTGCGTATTACAAGGATATGGCACAACAGAAACGCCTTTATATGCAAGTTTAACATTCTAATCTTGCAGTTTTGAAGGCAAATCAATTGACAGCGGAATGCGATGGGAATATAATGGAACACAACAGATCCGACGGGGGGAGTACATATCATGTGCGGAATCGTAGGCTTTACCGGGCGGCGGCAGGCCGCCCCCATTTTGCTGGACGGGCTGGCCAAGCTGGAATACCGGGGCTATGACTCGGCGGGCCTGGCCGTCCGGGACGGTGATGAGCCGGCCCAGGTGGTGAAGGCCGTGGGCAAGCTGCGCAATCTGGCTGAGAAAACAGACGGCGGCGCGGCCCTTGCCGGCTGCTGCGGCATTGGA
>CAJTVO010000251.1 GCA_910579485.1 uncultured Oscillospiraceae bacterium
GTATTGCTCTAAGGAAAGAAGAAACGCAAGAAGGATGATTCATTCGATGAATAATGATGTGATCCTCAGACCGAGTGACTCGCATTTCTGTTGCTTCCGATTTTAAGGATGAAACTCTAATGGCCAACTCCAATCACTTCCTACTCCAGTAGCATTGATTTTGAGAATCGATCTCAAATAGCCCAACATATTTGCTTTTAACACTTGCTCTCCTATAAAACCGATTGTGGTTTATTGTACCGCTAAGTTAGAAATTATTATAGCATAAATCTGCGCGGAATGCAAAGAGAAAGGACCCGCCAACTCCAAACGGGCCAGCGGGCCGTGTATGCCTGTTCAGTTATCCATCAATCTCCATCCCATTCTGGAAAGTGAACACCAGCCGCCCATCGTGGTAGGCTGTAGCCTTCTGCACCACGGCCAGCCAGAGGGTATTGTCAAACTCAGTAACGCCATCCTCCAACTCATGCAGAGCGAACATGAACCCGCCAATGAGGTCAGCTTTGGCCTGCCGCTGTTTTTTCTGCTCCTGGAGGGCATCCACCCTGGCCTTGGCTTTTTCATACTTTGCCACATAGCCATTGTAGCGTTCGGCGTACTCCTCCTGGCTCTGTGCGCTCCGGGCGTTCTCCTGGATGCACCGCTGGGTCAGTTCCGTCACCACCGCAATCTCCCGGAGCAGCTCGTCCATCTCTGTATCAATGGCAGCGCAGTTGGTGAGGTGGTCCTGCATGATGCGGCAATCATCCAGCAAAGCGTCCTTGCCGTCCAGCAGTTGATTGAATGCCGCCAGGAACCGGGCCTTGATGTCCTCCTCCATCAAATGCGGGGTGCGGCACTTTTCCTCGTTGCTGAACTTTCCGTTGCACTGCCAAACAACGCGGCGGTATTTGCTGTTGGAGTGCCAGACCTTGGGGCCGTAGTAGCTGCCGCAGTCGCCGCAGACCAGCTGGGAGGAAAATACTCCGCCGCCGCTGTAGTGGAGGCCCATGCCTTTGCGCCGAGCGAACTCGGCCTGCACCACATCGAACTCGTGGGGCTGGATGATGGGCTGGTGGCTTTTCTCGATGTAATACTGCTGGACCTCTCCCTCGTTAATCTTCCTCTTTTTACTGAGGAAGTCAATCGTGTAGCATTTTTGGAGAAGGGCCGCGCCCTTGTACTTCTCATTCGTGAGGATGCTCTCTACCACACTGGCTCCCCACTTGCTTTTCCCAGAGGGGGTGGGGATGCCGTCTGCGGTGAGGGCTTTGGCAATGGCGTAGCTGGTCTTGCCCTCCATGAAAAGGGCGTAGATACGGCGGACGATCTTGGCTTCGTCCTCCACCACCTCCGGGAACCCGTCCGGCCCCTTCCGGTAGCCGAGGAACTGTTTGTAAGGAAGGTTGACCTTGCCGTCAGAGAACCGCTTGCGTTGGCCCCAGGTGATATTCTCCGAAAGGGAGCGGCTCTCCTCCTGGGCCAGCGAGGACATGATGGTGATAAGCAACTCACCCTTGCTGTCGAAGGTCCAGATGTTTTCCTTCTCGAAGTAGACCTCCACGCCATGCTCCTTCAGCTTGCGAATGGTGGTCAGACTGTCCACCGTATTCCGGGCAAAGCGGCTCACCGACTTGGTGACGATGAGGTCGATCTTCCCGGCAAGGGCATCGGCGATCATCTGATTGAAACCTGCTCTACGCTTTGTGTTCGTGCCGGAGATACCTTCGTCCGTATATACGGATATAAATTCCCACTCGGCATTTCCTTGGATGTACCGGGTATAGTAGTCAACCTGGGCTTCGTAGCTGGTGAACTGCTCATCGCTGTCGGTGGAGACACGGGCATACCCTGCCACCCGGCGTTTTTTTGCCGCCGCCGAAGGAACGTGGGTGTGGATGTTGATGGTGGCCGGAATGACCGTTACTGCTCTTGCTGCTGGCATGATCTCATCGCCTGTCCTTTCTTTGCAAATTCGCTGGCGGCGGCTCTCATTTCCGGGGTCCAGCTCTCCGCTCTGGAACGGTCTGCCCATCGTTTGACGATTTGAGCGCCATCCTTGAATAGAAATACCAGAGTGTTGTTTTTCTCGGCCCGGATAGCCGTTATTCTATCGTGGAGTGCCTTTGCGTCAAAGGCATCCAGCCCCAGCACCTCCGCTGTAGCTTTTTCAAGCGTTCCCTCCGGTATCTGCTTGGAGGCGCAAGCCGCTTTGCCGTAGATGTTGAAGGTACTGCAAATCCACACCGGGCCGGTGCGGGTCACTTTGCGCCGGTAGCCTTTGCCGCAGATGCCGCAGACGATCATCGAAGTGAAGGGGTATTTAGCGGGGCCGCGCGCGGTCTTATTGTGCTTGGCGGAGCGGCGGGCCATCTCAGCCTGCACCTCCCGGTAATCCTCCATGCTGATGATGGCCTCATGGGTGTTCTCGGCATGGTACATGGGCAGCTCACCGCGATTGGGCAGCATCTTTTTTGTGATGTGGTTCTCCCGGAATGTGGTTTGAAGGAGCAAGTGTCAACGCCAATTTGAAATTGTAAGAAAACGCCGAAGAAATTTTGTAGTTTT
>CAJTVO010000252.1 GCA_910579485.1 uncultured Oscillospiraceae bacterium
GATGACACCCTCTTTCAGCGTACTCCCCTTGGAACTGCCTACACGGATGGAAGCATTCCCCTGTGCGGGGGCCTCGCCGGTGTAGGGAGCATTGCTGTCGATCTGGACCGCCCGGCCGTCCCAATAGACATTGAAACCGACCATTTGTCCGATGTCACGGAGCTTGACATAGTTGTTGCCGCCGATGTTGTACGCATTCATCTGGACCGGGACACCGTCCACGTAGGCCTGCTGAGGGGCGTATTCCGCCATTACCCCAGCGGCATAGGCTACGCCGCCGCCGAACAGCATTGCGCCGGTGAGCAGTCCTGCCACGAAGCTCATTGTGTGCTTTTTCATGTTCGATTCCTCCTGTTCTTTTGTATTCACCATAATTATACAAATAAGCAGGGGAATTTACAACGCGGCTAACGCACTTCCCGGGCCTGCACACACCAGCGCATGTTTCGGACATCCCGAACGCAGGTGACCAGTGTGATCAGGTTATCGCTCGTGCGCTCCAGCCGGGAGAAGTCTGTCTCCTCGATTTGCCCGACAAAAAAGACCTCATACGTCCTGGTACCCAGTTGGGTGGTGTATGTGATCTGGTCCCCGGTTTTCAAGGTGTGGATTTTGCCGAAGTGATTGGTCACCCCTCTGTTGTGGCCAGCGATCCCCACGTTGCCATCCCAGCAGGAGGTGGATTTGAAGTGTCCTGCCCCCTTGGCCAGGCTCTCCAGGCTCTCCGTCTCGTAGACCTTGACGTTTACCCCGATACTCGGGATCTTCAACCGGCCGATGCTGCCATCCGAGTAGTAGAGCCCATCCGGCAGGGTGAAAGGGGTAGACGAGGTGGACGAAGTGGTGACATCGCTCGCCGGCGGGGTTACGGACTCAGCGGGCGGGTAATAGGCGGTACCGCCTCCGATGGGAGTAGTGGCGGAACCGCTCGTCTGAGTCTGCGTCTGCGGGATCAGCACGGCCCCGCTCCCGGTCTGGTAGGACTCAGGGCTGCCGAAGGGCGGCGGAACCACGGCCGCATTCTTACTGCGGTCGATATTGCTCTGCTCCGTCACACCGCCGCCCACTACTGTGACCTGGTCCACCGATGTGGGGGAGGCGAACAGGGGGTCCTCCGGACCGTCGATATTATACTCGGCCGCCATGGCCGTCGTGGCCATCGCCATGGTGAGCATCAGCGCCACCCCGGCCATCGTCAGCAGTTTCTTCATAGCTCATGCGCTCCTTTCGTTTCATCACAAAATAGGTTCCGCCCGCGCCAGCGGCCAGGGCGGCCAAACCGAGCACTGTCATAACCGGCCACCCCGCTCCGGCCTGCGGCTGGTCCTCCTTCGCCACAGGCTCCGGATCAACAGAGGCGATAGGGGTACCGGTAAAGATGACGGTATAGCGGATGACCGTCACGCCGGTACGGTACACCTCTCCAGTGTAATTGGCGGTAGTCGTGTAGCCGGTGACATAGCTGACCGACTTGCTGCCGCCGTAGGTACAGATAGCGGTAAACCGGTCTCCGATCTCGTAGTCATCGGCATTATAGGTATTATCAGTCTGCCACTGGATGTCCTGGAGTTTCAGCGTCCGGCCCCCCTCTGTAATGGTCTTGGGCAGATGGTTGGCATCGGCGCTGGCCAGGTTGGGATAGCTGCGGGTGGCTGTGACAGGCTTGGTGGAACTGCCATACCCGGCAGGCTCGGTCTTGATGCTGTCCAGCACCAAATGGAGTGTGCCGGTAAAACCGTCCTCCGTAGTGGTCTCCTTCTCCTGGGGCAGCAGTTCAAGGACGGTTTCCATGTCCTTCTTGGCACTGTCCACAGTTTCCGTCTGGGTGATGGTCTGGGTCTCGGAGCCGATGACCACCTCCCGCAGAATGTCGGTGCATTCATATCTGGACCCGTCCCGCTCAAACGCCTCCATAGGAAGCGCAGCAGGGTCCGTGTTGGGCGAGAGGTCATAGACCTTGCGGATTTCCCTGGAATCCTGGTCGATGATGATGTCCACAGGCAGCAGGGCCTCCGGATCCGCCAGATCCACAGACGCTGCCCCGGCGGGCAGCACCAGCGCCGTCAGCACCAGAAGCGATACCAACAGGGAAATGAACCTTTTTTTCACTGGGCGTTTCCTCCTTTTTTGGTTGTGTGGTTCATTTGCGGTTGCTCAGGGGGTGTACTGTCCGCCCTGGATCAGCGGCTGCAGGTATGCCACCGCGAATCCCAGCGTGTTGAGGACGATCCACGTCACCACGATCCGTTTGAGCCAGCTGGTGGCCTCGGCAACCGCCCGCTCGTTGCGGGAGATCATGCGCACCAGCAGCGCCACAGCCGCGGCTGTCACGCCCACGATAGTGGAGATGCCCACCAGCTGGCCGTAGACGTCCGCAATGATCGTGGAAAAGCGGGTCCACATGGTGTCGGCTGCTGCGGCAGGCTGTGCGGTCAGCAGCATCATGTAGCAGGCAGACACTGCCGCTTGTACCCGGCGCTGCAGCCTTGCCGATCTGGGGCTGATGGTGTGCTTCTCG
>CAJTVO010000253.1 GCA_910579485.1 uncultured Oscillospiraceae bacterium
TACAGAGCATAAAAAATCGCCTTGACGCGGATATCGTCAAGGCTTGTTTCTTCCTCTGTATTCTCGTTGATGGCAGCAATGGCAATATCCAGCTGGGCGAAGCTGGCGCGCATGGCCTCGATGCACAGCCGGTACTCCTCCGGGGTTTCCGCTGGAATGCCGATGGTATCGTAAAAACACAGTTCCACAGCGGTGATGTTGTGCTCGGTGGCGCCGGAGCCCAGAGCGCATAAAAAGGCGATGAGCAGGATGAGGGGGGAGAGGATCGCCACCAGCGTCCAGCCCACCGCTTTCCGTGCCTTTTCATCGGTCAGGATGATGGCGGCGGCCTTTGCGATCAGAGCCGGATTAGCCAAGGGTCATCCCTCCGTTCTCCTGGGCGGGCTCCTGCTCCACCTCTGCCTGCATCTCAGACCAGTGGTCCGCCAGTGCCTGGAGCGTTTCCTCATGGCCGGCGCAGGGCCGTGTCTGTGCCCACTGGCGGTACTGGTCGAAGTCCATGCCGCCGTCCAGCAGCAGCCTGCACACCTCCACCGCGTCGTTTTGGACACAGGCATGGAGCGCGCTGTAGTCGTTGACGTCCACCCACATCCGCTTTTCCAGAAGTTCTTCCGCGATCCAGCTGTCACGGCCCTCATAGGTCAGCATATGGAGTGTCCTTGCTGAACTGCCTCCTCCGGAGATCCCTTTTTCCACCAGCGCAGATAACGTGCGAAAGTCTTTGTCCATAGCAAACTGCTCCAGAAGGAAAGACGGCGCGGCGGCAATCTGCTCCTCGCCGCACCGCTTGATGATCTCCTTAGCAATGAAGCGATGGTCTGAGTGGGCGTAGGAGGCCATTTCGCCAAAGAAGGACGGCTCCAGCTGCGGCACGCTGGCCTGTGCCCTCACCATCATGGACAGGACCTTCTCCGGATCGTTGATATCGATGGCTCTCTTGCAGGCGTTACAGTACGCCGCGTAGTCGATATTGCACCTGTCCCGCATCAGCAGCTCCGTCATCTTCCGGCCCACGGCCCCCGGACGGCCAGCCGCCTCCACCAGCAGGGTCTCCTCCTGCTGGTACGGAACCCTGGCTGCATACTTCTTGAAGGCTTCCAGTTCGCCGTCCTGGATCGCCAGCACAGCTTTGTCAAAGTCGCTCATCCGCAGAGGGCGCATTCCTACCGTGTTGACATACTCCGTGATGCTCCCGGTCATGCGGCGCAGGAGCTGCTCGGTCTGGCCCATGGCCTGCTCCTGCCGCTCCCGCTGCTCCACCAGCGCCTCGATGATAACCTTTTGTTCCTGCTGGCTCAGATGCACCACAGAACCGCCGGTGTCCTCCTCCACACCGCCGATCTTCATGTATCGGGCGTGGGTGGCGTGATCGCCGTGGAACGCCTTGGTGATGGCGGAGGCGGTGAGGAACATCCTGTCCAGATCGTTGCCGTTCTCACCCAGAGTCTTGCCGGTGATGAAGCTCCTGGTGATGGGCTTTCCATCCTCATACCACTTGAGATATACATCCAGATAGACACCCTCGCTGGCGCCGTAATCGGTGGTGCAGAAGATATCCGCATCCTTGGGGATCTCCCGGCCATCCTTCCAGTGGCCGTCCAGCAGAAAATACTCGTCCGGCAGGTATCCCATGCCCTCCAGCCGGTGCTTCAGCTCCTCGAATACCTCCTGCGCCACAGGCTGGCCGGCGTACTCCAGCTTGTGCGGGTTAGCTTCAGAGGGTTTCCACCGCTCCAGTTCAATAATATCCATCTCAAAACGCTCCTTTCTCAGCCACCGTCGTGGCAGTTGCAGGGCAGGTCGTCCTCCGGGAACATCCAGCACATGGCGGTCTGGTTCAGATCAGCCTCCACGAAATCCCGCCATGCCCAATCCCGCCCCAGGCCCTTGACCGTGATGAGGTTGGGCCGGGCGCCGTCCTCGATGGCGATGGCCCGGTCATACAGATCCCGGTGCTGGTGGTAAAGGGTGCGAATCTCCCGCTTCTTCATGGAGGGACAGAAAAAGCAGGAGGACTTGCCGGGCAGCGGCAGACCCTCCCGCAATATGGCGGCGACGCAGTCCTCCCGCGTCCAGCCCCAGTCCATGAGCGGATATTCCTTTTTATATTTGGTGTCGGCGTCATCGATGGGTTGGGCATGGTCCCGCCGTTTCTGCTCCCCAATGTCAAAGCCGATGAACTTGACAACACGTTCGCCTCTGGCCCAGACCTCCCGGCAGGGCGGATAATTGTTGCAGAATTTGTCCTGGGGCTGAATTTTGTGCTTAAGGGAACACTTCTTGTAGCCGTAGGCGATGGCGGGCAGCGTCCCGGAGCGAAGGCACTCCTGCTCCAGAGTCAGGCGGTCTCCGTTCCTGTCAGTGTATTCCACCTGGGTGATCGTGGGCAGGCCGTGATCCTCCAGCCAGCGGTCCATGATGGGGAGAAAGTCATAGGTGTGGGGCTGCTCACCCCCGGTATTGGAAAACAGGATCAGGTCCACCGGGATCTTCCGGTGGTACAATCCAATCAG
>CAJTVO010000254.1 GCA_910579485.1 uncultured Oscillospiraceae bacterium
TGCCCTGAGTCAGCTGTCGCCGGAGATGTTCCTGGCCCAGGATACGGAGCAGCTGAAGAGCATGATCGCCGCCAACAGCGAAGGACAGTGGGCCTATCTGCTGCTCAGTGCCGCCGTTACGCTGGTGTTCGCCTTCCTGGCGGCGGCCCCGGCGGCACGGTTCGCGGCAAAGGTCTCCCCTGTGGCCGCCATGTCCGGAACAGGCGTTAAAGTGAAGCGGGGCAGAGGCAGAGCAAAGAAAATCCGCAGCTTTGAGCGGCACTACGCCTGGCTGAACCTGCGCCGCAGCCGTGGCCGCACGGTAATCACTATCCTGTCCCTGGTCATGAGCATCACCGTTTTTATCGCTCTGCAGGGGTTCTTGTCCCTGCTCAGTGTGGCGGGCACGCTGTCGGAGCACCTGGGGGACTATTCCATCGTCAACCAGGTGACCGGGATCACACCGGAGGAGCTGGCGGCGCTGGAGGCGGATGAACGTGTAACATCAGTGGCGGCGGAGCAGTTCACGCTCTATGAACTGGACGGACAGAACCGCCCGGTAGGGATCGAGACGGATCTTGTACTCGGTCCCGGGGAGACCTTCCAGATTTTCGGACTGAACGACCGGTGGGTGGAGCATGAATTTGCCGGACGGCTTACACCGGAGCAGCTGGGAGCGCTGAAAGCCGGGGAGGGCTGTGTGGTCCGAAACCCCATCCCCATGGCCGTTGAGGGCGTGTCCTATGGCACGACCCATGTGGAAGCGGGCAGTACCATCACCATCGCGGGCAAAGAACTACCTGTGCTGCTCTCCCTGAGCGGCTACGAGGGCTATTTCTCCGTGGGGAATAGCGGCTTTATCAATGGCGTCCAGGTGCTGACCAGTGACCGGCTTTCCCCGCAGCTGACCGGTACGGACGCATATGCGGAGCTGCGGCCAGCGCTGGACACGAATGCGGATCGAGAGGCCTTTGACATGGTGCTGGAGCAATTCTGCCAGCGGGTGCCGGGAACCTCCACGGTATCCTACGAGCAGACAGACCGGCAGATGGAGGAGAGTGCGGCCCAGATCAATATGCTGGCCTGGGGCCTGATCCTGTTTATCGGGCTGATCGGGGTCCTGAATATCATCAACACGGTCTATACCAATATCCATACCCGCATTGCCGAGATTGGGACCCAGCGTGCTGTGGGTATGAGTGCCGGGAGCCTGTACCGAACCTTCCTGTGGGAGGGCGCCTACTACGGTATCATCGCGGCAGTGATTGGCTGCATCGCTGGCTATGGCTGCACCGTGCTGGTGGAAGCCGCGGCGGCGGACGAACTGCGGCTTGTATTCCCACCGCTGCTCCCCATGGCGGAGGCGGTGGTCCTGTCCATTGCGGCCTGCCTGCTGGCTACAGCCGTCCCGCTGCGGAAAATTGCAAAGCTCAGTATCGTGGACTCCATTGAAACTGTGGAATAGAACCCTGAGCTGCCATACAAAAGGCCCCGGCGTTCCTTCGTGAACGCCGGGGCCCACTGTTACAGTGCCCGGAGCATGGTTGGGCCGCGTTTGGAGAGGATAGCGGCACATACCGCTGTCAGCAGAACAAGCAGCAGGATGGAGAAAGCGAATGCCGCCCAGCCCGATATCTGGCTGCCCAGCCAGTACAGCCCGCCTGCCGCGGCCAGCACCGCCATGGGGACGAACATGGCCAGGGTGGTAGCCAGAGACTGCTTGATGACCACGGTTTCGTTGACTGCGTCCAGCTTGGGGAAGGTCAGTCCCATCAGCATCCCAAACATGGCGTGCCCCACTGCAAAGAGCAGTGTGGCAATCAGAAGTGCGGTACCCTGCCACAACTGGAACCCCAGCGCAATGGACAGGCACAGTCCGGCAATCACAGTGCAGGGCAGGGTCAGCAGGAGCTGGAACCCAACCTTGACCCACAACAGCGTATGATCTGACATAGGTGTCTCCCGTAGGATCCAGAGGTATTTCCCCTCCAGGCTGACAGAAGGGGCGGCGATGGGACAGGTACACAGGCAGAAGCATATCACAGCCGCCGCCATAGGCAGCAGAGGAATGCTTTCTCCGGCCATGCCCAGGTAGACAAGCAGCTTGTCCCGCAAAATCAAGGACGCCACCCCGGCGGCCAGCAGCAGGATCAGGCCGAGACCGGCGTTCCAGAAATACATAGGCGTACCAAAGAACCGCTGGGCCTCTTTCCGAAAAAGGGCCTTTTTCTGGCTGGAGGCGGATTGGGTGGAGAGCTTATAGTTGCTCTGAGCGGCTCTGGCAGCAAAAGCTGTGACGGCCTGACGGTATACCCGGCCCAAACCGAACACCACCAGGGCAAAGGAAATGACACAGCAGGCGGCGAAAGCCAGCAGCAGGCCCCAGTCCCCCATGATGCCCTCACCCATCCACAGAAGGGGCGCGGCCCAGTTAAGGGAGTCTTTTATACCAGCGGCATTGGCGGCAAGGGCGCCAATCATTTTGTTGACATTGAAGGAAAAATAGAACACCACAACCAGAAACAGACCC
>CAJTVO010000255.1 GCA_910579485.1 uncultured Oscillospiraceae bacterium
GCGGGCGCGAAAAGTAGGTCAGGGGTCCGGGGGCGGACAGCCCACGGGCTTTCGAATAGAAACGGGAAGCGATGCGGCCCGCAGGGCCGCAGAAAATTACCCCCAAAGCGCCGAAAGCATCGGAATGATCTGCTTCTTCCTAGACATCACATGGGGCAAAAACGCCTCATGCTCCTTCAGCTGGGTATTGAACGCCTGCTGGAAGGTATCCTCCCCGCCGACGCATAAGATCTTGCTCCCCTCCATCAGCACGTCCGTCAGCATCAGAAGGATCATACTGTACTGATGCTCCTCCTTGGTCCGCTCCATGAGCCGGAGGAACTCATCCTTCCTCGTCAGCTGGCGGTCGGAATCAACGCAGGTGATCTGCCCCACGCCAAAATCATGTCCCGCGATGTGGAACTCCTTGAAATCTGTGAACAGGAGCTGCTCCACCGGCTTGTCCTCCGGCGTGGAAGCGGAAAAGATCTTCCGCCCCAGCTCGTCCAGAGACAGGTCCGCGATATGGGCCATGCGCTCCGCCATGCGGCGGTCCCTGGGCGTGCAGGTGGGGGATTTGAACATCACCGTGTCGGACACGATGGCCGCCGCCATCAGCCCCGCCAGCTTGGAAGAGGGCATCAGCCCCCGCTCCTGGTACATCCCCGCTACGATGGTGCAGGTGCTGCCCACCGGCTCGTTGCGGAAATAGATGGGGTTCTTGGTCTGAATGTCCGCCAGACGGTGGTGGTCGATGATGGCCAGGATGTCCGCCTCCTCCAGCCCGGGGACCGACTGCGCCGCCTCGTTGTGGTCCACCAGGACCACCTGCTTGCGCCGGGGCTTGATCAGGTGGTACCGGGAGAGGGTGCCCACGACACGCTCCTGGGCATCCAGGATGGGATAGCTCCGGTAGCGGCTCTTCTGGACCACCTCCTGGACGTCATCGATATAGTCGTCCAGATGGAAGGCGGTGATGCTCTCCTTCCGGGCCAGACGGCCCACGGGGATGGCCTGGAAGATCCGGCGGACGGTGCGGTAGCTGTCATAGGGCGTGGAGATGATGCAGGTCTGGCCGGGGTCCTCCCGGATACCGTCCGGCAGCTCCGCCTGACAGAGGATGATGCAGGCCACGCCGAAGTCCACCGCCCGGCGGAGCATCTCCGGCTGGTTGCCGCAGATCAGTATGGTATCCTTCTGCCGGAAGGGCGGCAGCTCCGAGGACTGGGGCAGGGCCAGCACCACCTCGCCGGAGATGGTGTTGACCATCTCCGAGGACTCGCTCAGCAGCTGCCCTTCCAGAACGCTGAGGATGTTGAACAGAGGCACCTCCCACAGCTGGGGGCACTCGATGGTCTCCATGTCGTAGGCCGCGATGTCCCCTGCCGTCATCATGCCGCACAGGCAGCCCTCGTCGTCGGCAATGGGGATGGCGGAGATGTGCTTGTCCTCCTCCATGGCTGACCAAGCACGGCTGACTGTCACGGCCTCGTTGAGGATGGGCGGCACGTCGTAGTCCAGGTCCAGGACCTGTGTGTGCATGGTCTTGATGAGAAGGGGCGGTTCGAAGCCGAACAGGTTGAGGATCAGCCGGGTCTCGTCGCTGATGTGGCCCAGCCGCGCGGCGGTATAGCGCCGGTCGCCGGTGGCGTTGCGCAGGGCGGCGTAGGCCATGGCGGAGACGATGGAATCCGTATCCGGGTTGCGGTGCCCGGTCACATAGATCTGCTCCATAGTTGTCACACTCCTTAGGGGTAGTATGTTCCGTTTATGCCGTGCGGCCTCACAGCGCGGCAAAAAGTCCGTCGCAGTATGCCGCCGCGTCAAATTCCTCCAGCGGGCTGTCCTTGCGGAGATAGAGGGGGTGGTGCGGGTGTCCCCGCTTGGAGCGCGCGCCGGCGGTGTACCACCGGGCGCCGTACTCCCGCCCCACGGCGATCAGGTCCCGGACGCATCCGGGGAGGTAGCTGCGCTGTTCGATGACCGTCCCCCACGCGGCCCAGACCGCCGGGGCCTCCGAAAGGGAGAGGGTATAGGCGAAGGCCGCCAGGTTCTCCCGATGGAGGTCCGGATTCAGCTCCCGCTCCATATCGCCGGGGCGGGTAGCCCGCTGGGCGTAGACATTGCACATGATGAAGCTGTCGAAGCCGTTGCCCAGGGCGACCCGCTCGACGCTCTTCAGGGTGTTGTCCAGGTCCCCCGGAACGGCGGTGGAGGGGTTCACCCCCAGGCAGAGCAGGGGGCGGCTTCCCCGGGTACCCAGGAGGTACCGGTACTCCCGGTAGGTATTGGGCACGTAGAGCCACCGGGCCGCATCGTAGTCCGGCGAGGCGGCCAGCGCCGCCTCCAGGGCATCCTGAAAGTTTATCAGTTCTGTTTCCTTAGTGGGACAGGCCGGTATATGCATTGTTTTTTCTCTGATCTTTCGTATAGATTCGCCCCTGCCGGGGCGGGGGCGGGGGCGTACTTTTCGTGTGAACGAAAAGTACCAAAGATTCTGCGACGGCCACA
>CAJTVO010000256.1 GCA_910579485.1 uncultured Oscillospiraceae bacterium
ACGTAGTTTCCTAAGTGACCTTTTGGTACTTTTCGTTCACACGAAAAGTACGCCCTCGTCCCCGCCCCGGAAGGGGCGAATCTATACGATAGATAAAAGCGGAGGCGGCCCCGCAGGGGCCGCTTAAACCAGCAGCGCCTCCAGGTCTTCTACCTCCAGCCCTGGCTGGAGGGCCATATCTACCCCATATCCAATGACCTTTGCCAACTCCCTCACCTTAGAATCAATACTGTCCGGTGTAACAAACAACCCTTTTCCCTCTAAATCGGGGATCTTCTCCTCGTCTCCCCCCGCCTGGGCCAACAGATCCCTGGCCGCTGTCTCCACGCTGACCACCGTGGGCACGCCCACGGAGATCACCGGGACTCCCAGCCCCGCCTCATTCAACGCCAGCCGGTGGTTCCCTACGCCGCTCCCCGGAATGAGCCCCGTGTCCGAAATCTGTATCGAAGAACACAGCCTGTCCAGGCTCCGGGCCGCCAGGGCGTCTACCACCACTACCGCCGCGGGCTTCACATGGTCCGCCGCTCCGCGGACCCACTCCGCGGCCTCCATGCCGGTGCTCCCAAGTACCCCGGCCCCTAAACCGGACACGCTGCGAAACCCTGGCAGGACTTCCGTCAAATGCCGCGTGACCAGCAGATGGTCCAGCATCCGGGGCCCCAGAGCGTCGGCGGTCATGGCCGGATTGCCCAGCCCCGCCGCCAGCACGGATCCCCGCTCCGGCAGCAGGGGCTCCAGCAATTCCGCCACCGCGCGGACGGCGCGGAGAAAGACATCCTCCTCCCGCCGCCACAGGGCGGACACGTCCAGGGTCAGATAGGTCCCCCGGGGCTTCCCCAGGGCGGTCTCCCCCTCCTGGTCCAGGATCTCCACGCGGGTCAGCGGAAAGCCCTCCAGCTTCTCCTCACAGGCGGACACGCCGGACAGCTTGGTGGTCTCCCCGGCTTTTTCCCGCCAGAGCTGGTGGGCCTCCATGGCCAGGTCGGTACGGATCGTCAGCATAAATAGGGTCTCCTCCCTTGTCCAGACACAAAATCTGGTGTTTTTCACCCAGTATGTCCCCGGGGCAGAAAAATATGTAAAAAAGGGGGAAATAAATTGAAAGTTTTCCTTGCAATTTATGTGAAACCGTGCTAAAATATCATTCTGCATGGGGAAGCTGTTTTTTTGCCCCATAGACCCAATTGGAGGAGGTGTTTGGTTTGCCGAATATCAAGTCCGCTAAGAAGCGCGTGCTGGTGGCTGAGGCCCGCAATGCCCGCAACAAGGCTGAGAGATCCGCGATGAAGACCGCCGTCAAGAAGTTTGAGGCTGCTGCCGCTGATGGCAATCGCACCGAGGCCGAGGGCGCTTACAAGGTTGCCGTGAAGGCTGTCGATAAGGCTGCCGCTAAGGGCATTCTGCACAAGAACAATGCCGCTCACAAGAAGAGCGCCATGACCTTGAAGCTCAATCAGGTAGGCTGATTTCCAACCAGACAACAAAGTGAACCACCCGTCTCCGGGTGGTTCTTTTGTTATCTTCTCCCGCCTCACGGCACGAAGTTTTCAAAAATGCAGGGCACGCCTTCCTTCTCCAGCCTTCCCATGGTCTCCCGGTCACGGACGGTCCATGCCGCCTCGTGGACGCCGTAGAGTCTTTTCATGATCCGCAGGCTGATATTTTTTCGGTCCAGGCAGTTGTAGGCGATGAAATCCGGGCGGGTCAATACGCTGGTCAGCAGGTTCGTCAGCGCGAAGCGCACCGGCAGGGACAGGCCGTTGACCTCGCTGCCCTTCAAAAAGTTCTGGCTCAGCTGCCCCCGGAGGACCCGGGGGTATTTCTTTTTCAGCCGCAGCAGCACGCCGGGGTGGAAGGATTCCACGCAGTATGTACCGTGCCAGTCCGCCAGCGCCGCCATGGCGGCGTCGGTGAGGGCGGCGGCGTTGCCCCGCTCCACCTTCAACTCCACGATCAGGGGCGTTTTTTCTGCAAAGAGGTCCAGCACATCCTCGAAGAGGGGGATGGTCTCCCCCGTTCCCTGGAGGGGATAGTTTTTCAGGTCCTCCCTCCGCAGGTCCTCGATGGACCCTTTCTTGCCGCAGACCCGGGTGAGATCGCTGTCATGGACTACGGCAAGGCTGCCGTCCGCCATCAGGTGGACGTCCAGTTCCGCGCCGAAGCCCTTTTCTATTGCCGCCCGGAAGGCGGCCATAGAGTTTTCGGGGCGTCCCGCCCCGGCGTCGTGGAGGCCCCGGTGGGCGAACCGGGCGGTCTGGATGGCCTCCCAGCCGGGGTAGTTTCTTCTGGGGAGGAGGGAAATTAGATAGACTAAAATGATAAGAACAATGGCGGTAATAAGAAAAGACATGGTTCTTCTCCTGACTTGGTTCTGCGGCCCTGCGGGCCGCTCCCCGCTTATTTCTTTTCGATAGCCCGGGACCTGCGCGGCCCCGGACTCCGCGCCTACTTTTGGCCCGCGC
>CAJTVO010000257.1 GCA_910579485.1 uncultured Oscillospiraceae bacterium
CGCTGTGAAAAATCTTTATATTTTTTCGCTGTCCTCTTGACGGGGTGCGGTTCAGTTGGAGAAGCGGGGGCCCTGCCATATTGAATTATTGAAACACCAGCTCATACGTATCTATCCCAGGCACAAGGGAGAAAAACGCCCTGATCACGGCCTTGGCCTCGGCATCGGCGTCCGTCAGCAGTCCGCGCTCGATGGCTTTCTGCTCCATGATCTGCTTGCGCTCGGCGATGAGCGCGTTGGAGTCGTCGATGGTCACCTTGTTAAATAGGCCGTCCTTGATGTCGATGGTCTCAATAGTCTCCTGGGGGACGTTGTTATCGGTGATCCGGCTGGGAGGAAGGGTCACGGTGATGGTGCGGGTGTCCTCGTTGACGTCGATCTTGACCTCGTTCAGATCGATCCCGGCCTTGATAATACCGTCATACCGGATCAGGAAGCTCTTATCGCTGAAGGGCATATCCCAATCGAAGAGCCAGGTTTTGTGATACTCCCCCCGGTCCGCGTCCGTATAGAGATACTTCTGCGTGACCAGCTCGCGGACGGACTCCAGCTGTTCCTGCAGCTGGGTGCTGGTGATCACAGGCTCAGCGTCCTGGATGCTGAGCAGTTCGTCCAGCGTCTCCTGCAGGGACTCGTTTTCGCCCTGCTCCTTGTCCACTAGGTCTTGCAGTATCTGCATCTCCTTTTCCGCATCGGACAGCTCCGACTTCAGCTTTCGGTTTATATTCCAGGCCACGATGGAAAACGCGATCAGATTCACCATCAGGATCAGGACGCCTATGACGGCATAGCGCCGCAGCTTCTTCCACGTCCTGGCCAGCGCCGGGCGCTCCTCCGTATCCGTTCGCTTCTCGTTGTATTCATCCATTGCCGTATCCTCCCACGACCGCTTTTTTTACAGTCATTATATCAGCCGCCCCTCCTCATTGCAAGAAAAACCACGAAATTTGCTGAATGGCCATATTCTGCCGGGAAAATCTCCCTCCGGTGGAAAAGCCTATTGTCTTATCCCGCGATCTGCGGTAAAATGGCGGCAGAGTCTATTGACAGTCTATGATGGAAAATACATATCCTGACAGGAGGAATATACGATGAGCAGAGGAAAACACAGCAGGACCAAACGGCGTACCTATTGGCCGGCGGTGCTCCTGCTGGCTGTCGTGATAGCGGCGGCGGCGTTCTGGGGCGTACCGAAGCTGATGGAGCCGGAAACAGAGCCCGTCTCCAGCCAGGAGCCGCTTCCGGCGGACCCAGCCGAACCATCCGAACCGGAGGAGCCGTCCATTCCCGAACCGGCCCCTGAGCCGGACCCCGTCCTGCCGCCCGAGCCGGACCCTGCGGCGGAGTTGCTGGCCGGGATGACCCTGCGGGAGAAGATTTGTCAGATGTTCGTGGTCTATCCCTCCGCCATCACCGGCGTATCCAAGGTGACGTCGGCTGGGGAGGGCACCCGGCAGGCGCTGGAGGAGTGGCCGGTAGGCGGGCTGCTGTATGACCGGTCCAACATGGTCGATCAGGAGCAGGTCCGGGAGATGCTGGCAAATACGCAGAGTTATTCCAAGATCCCGCTGATCCTCACCTGCGACGAGGAAGGGGGCCGGGTGAACCGCCTCATGGACACCATCGGCACCACCAAGATCGGCCCCATGCTGAGCTACAAGGACCAGGGGCCCGAGAAGGCCGCGGAGAACGCCCGGACCATTGCCTCCGATCTGCTCTCCTGCGGGTTCAATATGGACCTGGCCCCGGTGGCCGACGTATGGTCCAACCCCGCCAATAAGGTCATCGGCGACCGGGCCTACAGTGACGATTTTGTCCAGGCGGCGGAGCTGGTGGCGGCGGCGGTGGAGGGCTTCCACCAGGGCGGCGCGGCCTGTACCCTCAAACACTTTCCCGGACACGGGGATACCTCGGCGGACAGCCACTACGGCTCCGTCTACGTCCACAAGACCCTGGAGGAGCTGCGCCAGGGGGAGCTCCTGCCCTTCCAGGCGGGCATCGACGCCGGGGCCGACGCCGTGATGATGGGGCACCTGATCCTCGACCAGATCGACGATCAGCCCGCGCTGTTCTCCTACGCGCTGGTGACCGGGCTTCTGCGGGAGGAGATGGGGTTTACCGGGGTAGTCATCACCGACGGCCTGCAGATGCAGGCCATGACGGACCACTATAGCAGCGGCGATATCGCCGTAGGCGCGGTGAAGGCCGGGGTGGACATTCTGCTGTGCCCCAAGAAGCTGGACGAGGCGGTGGCCGCTCTGACCGCGGCTGTGGAAAGCGGCGAGATCATGGAGGAGCGTATCGATGAGAGCGTTTTGCGGATATTGCGGTTGAAGCAGGGCTTCCAAGGGGGCCGGGAAGGTTAAAATATTTGACAAAAACGCGCCCAAATGGTAGAATATTCCCAGCCCCCGCGCATAGGGACGGGGCGCTGCAGGACCAAACGGCAGACGGGACGGCTCCTC
>CAJTVO010000258.1 GCA_910579485.1 uncultured Oscillospiraceae bacterium
ACCACCCTGGACGGCATTCTGACCGTGAAGGGCCAGGGCCGGAGTTGCGGGAAGAAGTGACCGCTGGCGGCTGGCCGGAAGGAGCGTGAGAATATATCTTTACGGCCAATGACTTAGCCAACGCCAAAAACACCGACCTCCCTGATCTGCTGACCTCCCTTGGCTATCAGGTCCGGCGCGTGGGCAGCTACTACACCACCAAGGAGATGGACAGTCTGCGCATCAAGAACCGGCGCACCTGGTTCCGCTACTCCGAGGGAAAGGGCGGGGACGCTATCGCTTTTCTTCAGCGGTTCGAGGGCAAGAGTTTTCCGGAGGCGGTGGACTTCCTGCTGGCGTGGAATGGACGGTCACGGGACGCTCCCGACAGACCGCCGCCTGTCCAGCAAAAGGAGCGGACACCTCCTCCAGTGACGGCCCCTTTTGTTCTTCCTCCGGCCAACGAGGACACCCGCCGCGTGACCGCCTATCTGAAAAAGCGAGGCATCGCACCATCGGTCATCCGGGGCTTTGTGGAGGCCGGTCTGCTGTACGAAGAGGCGGAACGCCACAACTGCGTCTTTGTCGGCAACGATGCTGATAACAAACCGGTATTCGCCGCCAAACGGGGAACCTACGACCTGAATGGAGCATCTTTCCGGGCGGGCGTTCCTGGCAGCGACAAGGAAATCGGTTTCCGCCTGCCCTGCGACAGCACCATTGACCGGGTACACGTCTTTGAGGCCCCCATAGACCTGATGAGCTTTTGCACGCTCCACCGGGATGCCACCCACAACGCCGTGGCCCTCTGCGGTCTGTACGAGGGTCCGCTGGATACCTATTTGCGGGAAAATCCCCAAATCAAGTACATTTTCCTTTGCCTGGACGCTGACGCTCCCGGAAAGGAGGCGGCGGAGCGGATGAAGGAAAAATACACCCAGCAGGGCTGTGTGGTGTCCTACAAGCCCCCTCCCCATGGGAAGGATTGGAACGAATACTTACAGCACCGGCAGAAGTGCCGAAGAAACGAGAGGTAAAAATCATGCAGAGCAGAAAACTTCTGCTGCGTAGGCTGGTGGTCCCACCCTAGCCCACTGGCGCGGCCCCATCCTGGCGGAAAGGAGTGATCGCCCATCCAGGAAGAAGTGGAAAATAAAACTGTGGCCCTGGCAATCAATGGCACAAAAATCACCGGGCGGATGATAAAGGCGGCGATTGCCTCATATCTCGCCCATCGCAAAGCGGCCAAATCTCAGGATGTCATCCCTCATGGGAAACAGACGGTCAAGCAGCTCATCGGGCAAAATCAGGGCGTGTCCAATGTGGAGCTGACAGACCCCAGTATCCGGGCCTTTGAGCGTATCGCCCGCAAATACGGCGTGGACTATGCCGTCAAGCGGGACAGGGCCAATGACCCGCCCCGGTTCCTGATCTTCTTCAAGAGCCGGGATGCGGACGCCCTCACCGCCGCTATGCAGGAGTACGCCGGGAAGAAGGTCCGCAGGATACAGCGGCCCTCAGTGCTGCAACGGCTGGCCCAGCTCCGGTCTCAGGTGAAAAAGCCCAGTATTGACCGGGAGAAACGGAAGGAGCAGGTGCGGTGAAACAGGTCAATCTGAAAAAACTCATCATTCCCAATCTTCCGTATGCTATCCTGGGTCTCTGCGCCACCAAACTGGGACAGGCGTGGCGGCTGGCCCCCGGCGTCAGTCTGGCGGATAAACTTCTGAGAATCATGGACGGGCTGGTGCTGGCGTTTCAGAGCGCCGCTCCCAGCTTTCATCCGGTCGATCTGCTGGTGGGCATCGCCTGCGGCGTGGGTCTGCGCTTTGCCGTCTACATGAAAGGCAAGAATGCCAAGAAGTACCGGCAGGGGGCGGAGTACGGTACAGCCCGTTGGGGCAACGCTCAGGATATCGCCCCCTATGTAGCCCCGAAGTTCGAGGACAACATCATCCTCACCCAGACGGAGAGCCTGACAATGAACAGCCGCCCCAAGGACCCCAAAACGGCCCGGAACAAAAACGTGTTGATCGTGGGCGGTTCCGGCAGCGGCAAGACTCGCTTTTGGTTGAAGCCCAACCTCATGCAATGCACGTCAAAAACTTATCCGGTTTCTTTTGTTGTCACAGACCCGAAAGGGTCACTATAATAAGGATAGAAAGGTCGTGAAAATACAAAACAGGAGGTTACACACATGAGGAAGCAGGAGCAAAAGGGTAAAATCACAGCATTGTACGAAAGGTTATCTCACGACGATGGGCGGTCTGACGAGAGCGTGTCCGTAGAAAATCAAAAGCGCATCCTGGAGGACTACGCCCGAAAAAATGGCTTCACTAATGTCCGCCACTTCACCGATGACGGGGTGCGGGGAACGACCTTCAAGCGGCCCGGACTGGACGCTATGGTGGACGAGATACGGGCCGGGAATGTGGCTACCGTCATTGTCAAAGACCAGAGCAGAATAGGCCGTGACGTGG
>CAJTVO010000259.1 GCA_910579485.1 uncultured Oscillospiraceae bacterium
CAAGTCCAACGCCTTTGCCATTTCCCAGCGGCTGGGGCTGGACCCGGCGGTGATCGAGACGGCCAAGGCCCAGATGGACAGCGAGTCCATCCGGTTCGAGGACGTGCTGACCCAGCTGGAGGAGAAGCGCCAGCGGCTGGAGAAGGACCAGACCGAGGCCGAGCGCCTCCGCTCCCAGCGGGAGACGGACGCGAAAAAGGCCCACGAGTTCCGGGAGCAGATGGAGCGGGCCAAGGAGAACGCCCGGACCCGGGGCGAGGCCGAGGCCCGGCGCATCGTCCGGGAGGCCAGGGCCCAGGCGGACGCCATCTTCGAGGAGCTGGCGGAGCTTCGGAAGCAGCAGGAGAAGGCCGCCAGCTGGCAGAACGTCAACGACGCCCGGGCCGCCATCCGTGGGAAGCTGAACCAGCTGGAGGAGGAGCTCCACTTTGAGGTGGAGAAGGAGCCCATCCCCGCCCCCAGCCGTCCCATCCGGGAGGGCGACCTGGTGGAGCTGGGGGGCACCCGGAAGCAGGCGGTGGTCACCGCCGTGAACGGAGACAAGCTCCAGCTGCTGGCGGGGAACATGAAGCTGACCGTGAAGGCGGTCGAGGTGCGGCTCATCGAGGACGCCGAGACCCTGGCCAAAAAAGAGGCGAAGAAGCGGGCCGCGGCCACCGTCCGGCTGGCGGGCGCCCGGGCGGCGGTGAACGAGCTGGACATCCGGGGGCTCATGACCGACGAGGCGGACCTGCAGGTGGAGCGGTTCCTGGACAACGCCGCCCTGGGGAAGCTGAACATCGTCACCATCATCCACGGCAAGGGGACCGGCGCGCTGCGCAAGGCGGTCCATCAGCAGCTCAAGCGCCATCCGCTGGTAAAGTCCTTCCGCCTGGGCCGGTACGGCGAGGGGGAGGACGGCGTTACCGTGGTGGAGCTGAAGCAGTAAGTCCCGGAGGGGATCGATCGGATATTTAAGGGTTCCCGGCGATCATTTGATCTGGGGGAGCAATTAAATAAATATTTATGTAAAAGGGGTGCGCACATGTTAAAGAACAAGACGGCCGCCGTCACCGGCGGCACCCGCGGCATCGGTCTGGCGATCGTTAAAAAATACCTGGAAAACGGGGCCAACGTGGTGGTGATGGGCTCCCGGAAGGAGACCGTGGACAAGGCGCTGGCCGGGCTCACGGAGTATGAGGGCCGGGTCATGGGCCTCTGGCCCGATCTCTGCGACCCGGAGGCGGTGGCGGAGGCCTTCGCCTCCGTAAAGGAGCGCTTCGGCAGTCTGGACATCCTGGCCAACAACGCGGGCATTTCCTCCCGCACCAGCCTCTACGACTATACCGTCGAAGAGTTTGGCAAGATCCTCGACATCAACGTGAAGGCCGTCTTCGTCTGCTCCCAGGCGGCGGCCCGGATCATGAAGGAGCAGGGCGGCGGCGTGATCATCAACACCAGCTCCATGGTGGCCGAGTACGGCCAGCCCGCCGGGTGCGGCTATCCCGCCACCAAGTTCGCCGTGAACGGGCTGACCCGCTCCCTGGCCCGGGAGCTGGCGAAGGACCATATCCGCGTCAACGCCGTGGCCCCCGGCGTCACCAAGACCGACATGGTGGCGGCCCTGCCGCCGGAGATGGTGGAGCGCATTTCCTCCGGCATCCCCCTGGGACGGGTGGGCGAGCCGGAGGATATCGCCAACGCCTTCCTGTACCTGGCCAGCGGCCAGGCCTCCTACGTCACCGGCGTCACCCTGCGGGTGGACGGCGCGGCTATGACCTGATCCTATTGCGGGTCCGAACGCGCGGCGGGGCCGTCAGGCCCCGCTGTGTATTGGAATATAATAAAAATACAGAAAGGACTGCTATACTATGAGCAAGTACGCTGGAACACAGACAGAAAAGAACCTGGAGGCCGCCTTCGCCGGCGAGTCCCAGGCCCGGAACAAGTATACATATTTCGCCTCCAAGGCCAAGAAGGAGGGCTTCGAGCAGATCGCGGCCCTGTTCCTGAAGACCGCCGACAACGAGAAGGAGCACGCCAAGATGTGGTGCAAGGAGCTGGAGGGCATCGGCTCCACCGCCGAGAACCTGGCCGCCGCCGCCAGCGGCGAGAACTACGAGTGGACCGACATGTACGCCGGCTTCGCCGAGACCGCCGAGCGGGAGGGCTTCCCCGAGCTGGCCGCCAAGTTCCGCCTGGTGGCCGCCATCGAGAAGCACCACGAGGAGCGCTACCGCGCCCTGCTGCGGAACGTGGAGGCCCAGGAGGTCTTCAAAAGGAGCGACGTTAAAGTCTGGGAGTGCCGGAACTGCGGCCACATCGTGGTGGGCGCCGCGGCCCCCGAGATTTGCCCTGCCTGCGCCCATCCCCAGGCCTATTTTGAGGTCGCGGCGGAAAATTATTGAGTACTGCGCCGCCCCTCGGGCGCCCCGGACATGCTCCGGGG
>CAJTVO010000260.1 GCA_910579485.1 uncultured Oscillospiraceae bacterium
ACCGGTACTTCCGGATGTCGATGCCGTTGAGCAGGATCTCCCCCTCGGTAGGGTCGTAGAGACGGCAGAGGAGCTTGATAAAGGTGGTCTTGCCGGAGCCGTTCTCCCCCACCACCGCCAGACGCTCCCCCACGTCGAATTTCATGCTCACGTGCCGCAGGGCCCAGGTATCCGTGCCGGGATACTTGAAGGATACGTCTTTGAACTCGATCTCGTACTTCCGGTCGGACCGCTTCTCGGTGGTGAGGCTGCCCTGGTACATGTTGTTGGGGATGTCCAGGAAATCGTAGGTGGTCTTGAGGTGCACCGCGTTGACTTGCAGTTCCCCCATAACCTCCAGCAGGGAGGTGAACCCCTGGGCCAGTCCCGCCAGGGCCCCCACGTACTGGGTAACGGACCCCACCCCGAAGGCCCCGCCCAGGGCCTTCAATCCGGCGAACAGGTAGATGACCCCCATGAACGCCTGAGAGACGGCGGCAGCGGCGGCGGCGCAGGCCCCCATGGGCCCCCGGGCCCATTTGGCAATGGAGGAACGGGGGCCGAAGGAGGTTTCGCCGTTCATTCCCTCCTTCGCTCCGGCTTCAATAAACCGGTCCTGGGCATAAGTGCGGATGT
This sequence comes from uncultured Oscillospiraceae bacterium, assembly GCA_910579485.1. Classification (GTDB taxonomy): domain Bacteria; phylum Bacillota; class Clostridia; order Oscillospirales; family Oscillospiraceae; genus Pelethomonas. The sequence continues at coordinate 616 of CAJTVO010000260.1, forward strand.
CGGTACCTCGATGGCGCTGCCCCATGGCGACAAAAAAGAAGAAGGAGAAGCCCCGATTGCCGGCCGCGCCGTCGAATTTACTCCAGTAGGAGTTCGACTTGTTGGACAGTGCGCCGGAGGCCAGCACCGAGCCAACCAGCAGCGCCAGCATTCCCGCAAGGCACCCGGGATTGTTCAGCCAAGCCAGGGAACTTCCCGCCGGTACCGGCAGGATAAACAGGCTCACCGACAACGCCGCCGCCCCCAGGATGCGAAACACCGCCCCCACGGCGTCGGAGAAGATCCGGTACAGCTTGTTCAGCCCTCAGCCGTTCCACTGACGGACCTGCTGGATCTGGGTGAAAAGCGTCTGGCTCTTAGGGTCGTCCACATCACAGAAGTCCATGGACAGCAGTTTTTCAAAGAAAATGCGGTTCCAGGTGGGCCACTGGTGGGACCGCCGCATAGTTTCATCCCAGCGCCGGACTGCTGCCCGCAGCATGCCCGCCGCCGCCGTGGAGGCCAGCAGGAGCGCCAGCATGGTCCACACCCGCTCCGCCTCCCCGCCGACCGCGATGGCATTTACCAGCCGGGCGGTGAAGTACAGGGGCAGGAAGGGAGCCAGGGCGTCCACCGCCCGCTGTACCGCCGCCGCGATCAAAATCTCCGGCTCGGCCTTCCACCAGATTGCCAGGCCGCGGCGGCTGTAGGCCATGACCGTTTTGAAGGGCAGACGCCCGTCCTTTTGCTTACGCATTCTCCATCGCCCCTTCCTTGTAATATTTGCTCTGGATATCGAAGAGATAGGCGTACCGTCCGCCCCGGGGCAGCAGTTCCTCGTGAGTACCCTCCTCGGCGATGCCGCCGTTCTCAATAAGGAGGATACGGTCGCAGAAGCGGGTGGAGGCCAGCCGGTGGGAGATATACACGCTGGTACGGTTTCCAGTCAGGTCGCTGTACTTCTGGTACAGGTCGCTCTCGGCAATGGGGTCCAGGGCGGCGGTGGGCTCGTCCAGGACCACCACTGGGGCGTCCTTGTAGAGGGCCCGGGCCAGCATCAGCCGCTGCATCTGTCCGCCGGAGAGGTCGATGCCGTCCAGATAGACCTCCCGGCCCAGGTGGGTGTTCTCCTTCCGGGGCAGCTCCCGGACCTTGTCCGCGATGCCCGCGCGCTCCAGGCAGTCCCACATCTTGGGCAGGTCTACCTTTTCGCTGTTGGTCTGGGCCACGTTTTCCGCCATGGTGCCCGCCAGGACGGAAAACTGCTGGAACACGGCGGAGAAGTGCTTGTAGTAGTCCCGGCGATTATACTGCCGGATGTCCTCGCCGTCCAGCAGGACCTGTCCCTCTGTGGGGTCGTACAGGCCGCACAGCAGCTTGATGAGGGTGGTCTTTCCCGCGCCGTTCTTGCCCACCAACGCCAGTTTTTCGCCGGGATGGATGGTCAGGTTGACATGGGACAGGGTGTCGTGGTCCGCGCCGGGGTAACGGAAGCTCACGTCCCGCAGCTCCAGCGTATACAGGTGCTCCTCCTTCACAGGCAGGGGCTTGCCGTCCTCGAAGCGGAACAGCTCCGGTTCCTCCAGGAATTCCCGCATGGCGGACAGGTCCAGGCTCTGCTGGTGAAGCTCCCCCAGACCGGAGAAAATGCCCGTTACCCACTGGGTGAAGCCGCTGACCGCCGTGAAGTACAGCACGAACGCCGCCGCTGTCAGCTTTCCCTCCAGGGCCATGGCGATGAGCAGGCCGTAGGCCGCGCCGTTGCGCAGCAGGGCCAGGACTACGTCCAGCAGGTCCGCCCACATGTCCTGGCGGTAGGCCTTGACGTAG
>CAJTVO010000261.1 GCA_910579485.1 uncultured Oscillospiraceae bacterium
AAGGAACGTAGTTCCTTGAGTGACCTTTTGGTACTTTTCGTTCACACGAAAAGTATGCCCCCGTCCCCGCCCCGGAAGGGGCGAATCTAACTGTTAGAAGGAAGCCGGAGCGGCCCCGCAGGGGCCGCAGATCACTCTCTCCCCGTCCAGCAGTAGGTGCAAACCGTCTCCTTATCGATCCCGATGGCCTCCAAAAGCCCCTCCAGCGACTGATACCCCAGAGAACTGAATCCAAGATCCTCGCAAATGGTCTTCAACAGACACTTTCCCCGCTCGGTGGAGCCGTCAGCATATTCGTCCAAATGCTCCTGCCCCTCATCGCCCTCCAGCTTCTGGACCGTGGCCCGGGCCAGAAGCTCCATATCGGAGTTGCTCCGGGAGAAATTCAAATACTTGCATCCGTACATGACGGGCGGACAGGCGGAACGCATGTGGACTTCCTCCGCACCGCAGCTGTACAGAAATTCGATGGTCTCCCGCAGCTGAGTGCCCCGGACGATGGAATCGTCCACGAACAAAAGCTTTTTCCCCTCGATCAGCTCGGGCACGGGGATCTGCTTCATTTTCGCCACCTGATTGCGGATGTTCTGATTGGCGGGCATGAAGGACCGGGGCCAGGTGGGGGTATATTTCACGAAGGGCCGGGCAAAGGGCTTGCCGCTGCGGTTGGCGTACCCAATGGCGTGGGGCACGCCGGAGTCCGGCACCCCCGCCACATAGTCCACCTTGGGCAGCAGCCCCCGGGCGATCTCGTTCCGGGCCATGATCTCCCCGTTGCGGTAGCGCATGACCTCCACGTTGACCCCCTCGTAGTTGGAGTTGGGGTATCCGTAGTAGGTCCACAAAAAGGCGCAGATACGCATCTTGTCCCCGGCGGGGGACAGGGTCTCATACCCCTCCGCCGTCACCTTCACGATCTCCCGGGGACCCAGCTCATAGGCGTTGTGGTACCCCAGCTTGTGGTAGGCGAAGGATTCAAAGGACACGCAATAGCCGTCGTCGTTCTTCCCGATGAGCACCGGAAGCCTGCCCAGCTTGTCCCGGGCGGCGATGATGCCGTCCTCCGTCAGGATCAGGATGGTGGCGGAGCCGTCGATGAGCTCCTGGGCGTGGCGGATGCCCTCGACCAGCGTGTCTTTCTGATTGATGAGGGCGGCGGTGAGCTCGCTGGCGTTCACCGCGCCGGAGCTCATGGCCATGAACTGGCTTCCATGACGGCCGAAGTAGGAGCGGACCAGCTCGTCGGCGTTGTTGATGATGCCCACGGTGGTAATGGCAAAGAGGCCCAGGTGGGAGCGGACCAGCAGGGGCTGGGGGTCCGTGTCGCTGATGCAGCCGATGCCGCTGGTGCCGTGGAATTTGGCCACGTCCTTCTCGAACTTGGTTCGAAAGGGAGTGTTTTCGATGTTATGGATCTGGCGCTGGAAGCCGTCCTTCTGATCGTAAACGATCATGCCCCCCCGGCGGGTGCCCAGGTGGGAGTGGTAGTCCACGCCGAAAAAGAGGTCGAGAACGCAGTCGCGCTTTGATATCGCTCCAAAAAATCCGCCCAAAACAGGTTCCTCCTTAGTGGTTGCACATGTGCCGCGCAGTCTTACGCGCCGAACACCCGGCGCATCATCTCCTCATAGGCCTCCTCCACGTTGCCCAGGTCGCGGCGGAAGCGGTCCTTGTCCAGCTTTTCGTTGGTTTTAGCGTCCCAGAAGCGGCAGGTGTCGGGGGAGATCTCGTCCGCCAGGACGATGGTGCCGTCCGGCAGGCGTCCGAACTCCAGCTTGAAGTCGATGAGCCGCACGCCGCACTCCGCGAAGAAGGCCTTCAATACCTCGTTGACCTTGAGAGCCATGGCGCGGATGGTGTCGATCTCCTCCCGGGTGGCCAGCTTCAGGGCCAGGGCGTGGGAGGTGTTCAGCAGGGGATCGTGGAGATCGTCGTTTTTGTAGGAGAACTCGAAGGTGGGCTCGTCGAAGGGGATACCCTCCTCCACGCCGTAGCGCTTGGCGAAGCTTCCGGCGGAGACGTTGCGGATGATGACCTCCAGGGGAACGATCTGGACCTTCTTCACCACGGTCTCCCGGTCGTTGAGCTCCTCCACAAAGTGGGTGGGGACGCCCGCGGCGGCCAGCTTGCCCATGAGGAAGTTGCTCATGCGGTTGTTCACCGCGCCCTTGCCTCGGATGGTTCCTTTTTTTGTCCCGTCGAAGGCGGTAGCGTCGTCCTTGTAGGAGACGATGACCAGATCGGGGTCGTTGGTGGCAAAGACTTTTTTTGCTTTGCCCTCATAGAGTTGTTCTTTCTTTTCCATAGTGTGGTGACCTCCATTATTTATTCTTAAAGTTATAATTGGTTCTATTCGGTAGCCCGGGGGCTCCGCGCCCCCGGACCCTGCGGTTACTTTTGCCGCGCGGCAAAAGT
>CAJTVO010000262.1 GCA_910579485.1 uncultured Oscillospiraceae bacterium
CTCGGTTTTGTATCACCCCTGCCGGTCATGGTTCCCATGCGGCCTTGTGCCGCAGGCAGCCGGGGCTGGAAACCACGGCTATGGTTCACTCCCGGTTTTGTACAACTATTGCACATTTAGCAATCAATCGAGCGGGAACGTGGTCTATTCTACTGAAAACCGAAATTTTTTATTAGGAGACGATTCGCTGGAAGCAAAGTAAAAAATAAGTCTCCGGGCAGATGCAGCTTTGCTGCGTCTGCTTGGAGACTTGCGGCGATAGCTCTGTCAGGAGCTATTGCCTATTAGCAGCGAAGAAACGGAAACGCCCCCAGGCGGGATGTAGTCTAGCTACGTCCGCTTAGGGGCTTGCCGCAGGTAGGCCGCTACGGGGCCTGCTACGGTTCCGAACCAATAAGCTAACTCTACCTGTTGTTCGACTCCCAGAGCCGACCTGCTGAGGAAGCGCATTACAGGATACGGCTTTGCCGCATATGCAATGGAACTTGTGACAGATGCCGCTGTTGGTGGTATCTGTCTTTTGCATTATTGCGCCGGGATGGTGTTTTCACCTTTAAGCGAATGTCACGTACGTCACCCACTCCGGCGAGGGCGAGGGGCTGTTGTTCTATGGCAACGTGATTCTGCCCTTTGTGGACCGTTTCCCCAAGGACACGGAGCTGTACCGGCTGCTCACCACCAAGCCCCAGGAGGTCGCGGTATGAAGCGTCAGCCCCGCCTCCAATTCACGGATGCAGAGCTGTCCCCCAAGCTGAAACGGCACGTCCGGTGGGCGGAGCGGGCGGCGGACAAGGCAGAACGGGCGCGGGAGAAGATTCCCAAGGACCGGAAGAAGCTCAAACACCGGATGATCGAACAGCAGTCCGCCAAGGTCCGCAAGGGCAAAAAGCACCTCTATTTCGAGGATGTGGACCGGCCCAAGCCCCCCTCCAAGTTGTCCCACGCCGTCCAGTCCGCGCCCCTCAACGCCGCCTCCGCCCAGGCCCACCGGAAAATCCGGGAGGCGGAACAGGAGAACACGGGTCTGGAGAGCGCCCACCGGCTGGAGGAAGCGGTGGAGGGCGGGGTCCGCCTCGCGGCCTATTCCTACCGCGCCCAAAAGCTGCGGCCATACCGGGAGGCGGCGAAAGCCGAACGGCGGCTGGAAAAGGCCAACGTGAACGCGCTGTATCAGAAGCACCTCCACGACAACCCCCAGCTTGCCAGCAACCCCCTCTCCCGCTGGCAGCAGAAGCGGGCCATTCAAAAGCAGTACGCCGCCTCGGTGAAATCCGGCCAGACCGCCGCCGCCACCATGGAGAACACCGCCAGGGCCGCGAAAAAGGCGGCGGAGAAGTCCAAGGACACCGCTAATTTCATCATGCGGCACAAGAAGGGAATCGGCATCATCCTCGGCCTTCTGGCCTGCGTCAGCCTGCTGCTAAACTGCATGGCCTCCTGTTCCATTTTGCTGGAAGGCGGTCTGACCGCGCTGGGCGGTTCCACCTACCCCTGCCGGGATGAGGACATGCTGGGGGCCGAGGCCGCATACGCCGGGATGGAGGCGGCGCTCCAGAACGAGCTGGACAACTATGCCAGTCTGCACCCCGGCTATGACGAGTATAACTTCGACCTGGACGAGATCAGCCACGACCCCTATGTGCTTATCTCCATCCTCACCGCCTACCACCGGGGGGAGTGGACTCTGGCGGAGGTGCAGGGGACGTTGGAAATGCTCTTTGACCGGCAGTACATTCTCACCGAGGACGTGGTGGTGGAGGTGCGCTACCGGACGGAGACCCGGACGGACAGCGAGGGCAACGACTACGATGTGGAAGTCCCCTACAATTATTACATCTGCAACGTGACCCTGGAGAATTTCGACCTGTCCCATCTGCCGGTCTACATCATGGGCGAGGATCAGGTCAGCATGTACGCCACCTACATGGCTACCCTGGGCAACCGGCCGGACCTGTTCCCCACCAGCCAGTACCCCAACGCCTCCCAGCGGGAGGACTATCTGGATTACGACGTACCCCCGGAGGCATTGGAGGACGAGACCTTTGCCGCGATGCTGGCCGAAGCGGAGAAATATCTCGGCTATCCCTACGTTTGGGGCGGCAGCTCCCCGGCCACGTCCTTCGACTGCTCCGGCTTTGTGTCGTGGGTCATCAATCACAGCGGCTGGGACGTGGGACGGCTGGGGGCCAAGGCCCTGTGCAACCTCTGCACCCCGGTCTCACCCGCCAACGCCCGCCCCGGCGATCTGGTGTTCTTCATCAACACTTACGACGCCCCGGACCCCAACGCGCCTACGCACTGTGGAATTTATGTGGGCAATAACATGATGATTCACTGTGGAAATGTGCGTCCAGATAGGGCGAAAGTAGAAGTAGATGAAAGGGGGATAGATTGAAGGT
>CAJTVO010000263.1 GCA_910579485.1 uncultured Oscillospiraceae bacterium
GGCGGCCTCGTCATTGTACTTGGGCGCGGCGATGCCGCCGATCCTGGTGCTTTCCCTTTCTGTTATGTCCGGGTCATCGGCATACTGGAAATGTGCGTCGCCAAGGAGATCGGCGTAAAACTCCAATCTGCCGTAGTCGGGCCCCTCAGCGCCGAAAATAATTTTCTTCCCCCATGGAACTGTCACATCCCCCTCCATGGTCCCGCCCGTAATGGGCAGGGCCCCCACCTGCTGGGCGGTGTAGTCTCCCTCCTGCGGCACAACCTCCCCGCTGCGCCCATTGAAGCTGGTCACGCCCGTGTCCGGCGGGTCCTGGGCCTCCGGCTTCCCGTCCGCGTTGAACACCACCACCTGGCCAGGCTGGCCCAAAAGGGCGTCCTGCTTGGCCGCCGCCGCCGCGTCCGCGTAGGCAAACACGTCCTGGGTCTTCCCCGTGGGGTCGTAGGTCTCCGCCCGCATATCCCCCGCGCCGGTCCCGTCCGCGCCGTTGTACACCTGGAAGGTGTCCGTTCTGCCGTCGGTATAGGTGATGGTGTAGGTGTCCCTGGTGCCCGGCGCGCCGCTGCCCGCCGGGCGCTGGATGCCGGCGATGCCGTTGCCGGTCTCCCCCTGCTCGCCCTGGGGGCCGGTTTCGCCCACGAGCCCCTGGGGACCTATGGGGCCAGTTTCGCCTGTCTCCCCCTTCTCTCCCTGGGGGCCCTGGGGACCCGTTTCTCCCTGCGGGCCAATATCCCCCTGGGGTCCCTGCTCCCCTTGGATACCCTGGACGCCCTGGGGACCCTGCTCACCCTGGGGACCGGTTTTGCCCGTCTCCCCCTTCTCCGCCACCAGCATGTAAGCGTCTCCCGCCTGCGGCGTCACGCCCGTGACCCCGTCCGCCAGCACCAGATAGCTGGAGCCCTCATATTCCACAATGTCCAGCCGGTTGTAGACGGCAGCGCCGTCGTAGCGCCCCCTGGGTACCAGGGACACCCGGCCCAAATTCGTGCTAACCTCCATAGCTGAGTACCACCTCCAAATTCCCGTCCGCCAGCCGGAAACCCGGCCCGGCGTATTCCTCGTCTGTCACCATGTACAGCGCCCCCGTGGCCGCGTCCACGTAAAACACGGCGTACATCAGATTCCCACGGGCCGCCTCGCCGGTGTCCACATATTCCTGCCGCTCCGCGTTCCAGGTCCACCAGGTGCCCCCCTGGATGATGGGCGGCTTGCCGGAGTACTGCTGTGCTTTCTGGGCGCTGTCCTCCGCCTCCTGGGCGCTGTCCTCCGCCTCCTGGGCGCTGACCGCCGCGTTGGCTGCGCTGGCGGCGGCGTCTCTGGCGGACTGGGCCGCGCCCTCCACGTAGATGGATACGCTGGCGCGGGCGTAGCTCTTCCACTGAGCGCCCGTCATGTGCCGGGCCTCCCCCTGCTGCTCTACCGGCAGCAGGGTGTCGTCGTAGAGGTCCGCGATCCCCGGCAGCGATCCGATAGCCGCCTCCTGCACCGCCGGCAGGCCGCCGGTCGTCTTGTCAGCCATCCCCGGCCTCCTCCGCCTCCCCGGCCAGCCGGTAGGCCGTCCGCAGGCGCTCCTTAGCCCCGGCCATCAGCTCCACCCCGTCGCCGCTGACGGGGATGGCCGCCAGCAGGGTGAAGGCCCTGTCCAGCTCCTGCTGGACGTCATTCTGCCCGCTCTGTTTCATACTGCCAGTCTCCTTTCCAATTCCTCCACGCGGCCCTTCAGCCGCTGTATCTGCTCGATGCACAGGGCGGTGAACTCCCCGTACCGCAGGGCGTAGTCGTACGTCCCCTCCACCTCCTTTCCCGCCTCATCCCGCCGGGTGGATTTAATGAGACCCGCAAAGTCCATCCCCGTCAGCCCCGCCGCCTCCATGGCCGCCTCCACGTCCTGAGCGATGAGCCCCAGGTGGGTCCGCCCGGACTGCCCCTTGCGGAGCCGGAAGCTCACCGGCCGCAGCGCGTCGAAGAGGGCGGCGTACCGCTCCAGGCCGTAGGCGACGGCCTCCTTCTTCTCCCGGTCCGAGGTGACGATGGTGTCGTTGTCCGCGTATACGTCCGACCAGTGCAGGCCGCCCTTGCCTAGGGAGTAGCTGCCGGTGCGCGATGGCACGCAGTTATCCCCGCACACTACGCCGGAGGAGGTGAGGCCAAAGGAGCCGTTATAGGAATCCACCCAGAAGTTGCCGCCGGCATTAATGCGGATTCCGCCGTAATCTGTGTACAGTTCCACACCGTATCCCGTCTGAGTGCTGCTGATGAGGAGGCCGCCAACCAAACGTTCCCTGCTGTCCAGCAGCCCTACCTCTCCGCCCAGCAGCTGGGATGCCATGACGGTGCCGGTCATGATCATACCGCCGTCAATATAGG
>CAJTVO010000264.1 GCA_910579485.1 uncultured Oscillospiraceae bacterium
GGACACCGCCTTGGACTTCCAGACCAGCAGGATCTTCCCCGGCATCCCCGAGTACTTCAATGCCGATGGCCGGGGGATGTACCACTACCTCACCGGCGCGGCCAGCTGGTATATGCTGACGGTCATCACAGAGATGTTCGGCGTACATGGCGAGGGCGGCGATTTGGTCATCACGCCGAAGCTGGTACGGGAGCAGTTTGACGAGCGGGGAGAGGCGGCTATCGACTTTTCCTTTGCCGGGAAGCAGTTCCACGCGGTAATCGTCAACCCGGAGGGCAAGGATTTTGGGGTGTACCGCGCCCCCAGGACGGTGCTCAGCCGAGAGAAAATCAACAGCCTGCCGGAGAGCGGGAATACCATCAGAGTGGAATTGACGTGAGGAGATGAAAAAATGCAGTACGGATATTTTGACGACCAGGCCCGGGAGTATGTGATCACCCGGCCTGACACCCCGGCCCCCTGGGCCAACTATCTGGGGTCCCCGGAGTACGGGGCGCTGATCTCCAACAACGCGGGGGGCTACAGCTTTGTCAAGTCCGGGGCCAACGGGCGCATCCTGCGCTATGTGTTCAACCAGTTTGACCAGCCGGGGCGGTATATCTACCTCCGGGATAACGAGACGGGGGACTTCTGGTCCGCCTCCTGGCAGCCGGTGGGAAAGGACCTGGATACGTACAAAAGCGAGTGCCGCCACGGAATGGGCTACACGGTCATGACGGCGGATTATGGCAGCATCCACAGCGAGGCGGCTTATTATGTGCCCTTGGGCGGGACCCACGAGGTCTGGCGGCTGACGGTGCGCAACGACTCGGACCGCCCCCGGACGTTGACCCTCACGGGCTACGCGGAGTTTACCAGCCACGGCAATTATGAGCAGGACCAGGTGAACCTGCAATACTCCCAGTTTGTCACCAGAACCTTGTTCAACGAAAACCGGGTCCGCCAGCAGATTCACGGCAATCTGGACGCGGCGGAGAACGAGGTGGACGCCAAGTCCGTCATCGAGCGATTCTTCGGACTGGCCGGGGCGGAGGTTTCCTCCTACTGCGGCGACAGGGCGGAATTCCTGGGACCCTACCGGGGATACGGCAGTCCCGTAGGCGTGGAGCGTGGGAACCTCTGGAACCGCCTGGGCTACAACGGCAACAGCTGCGGCGCGCTCTCGGCGGCTGTGACCCTGAAGCCGGGAGAGACTGTGACAGTGGCCTTCCTGCTGGGGGAGAAACACGAGCGGGAAAGCGCCGCTCTTATGAAGGCGTATCAAGACCCGGAGGCGGTCTGTGAACGGGAACTGGAGGCCCTGAAACAGTTCTGGCACGGCAAGCTCTCCCATTTCCAGGTCAAGACCCCCTGTCCGGCGTTCGACACCATGATCAACACCTGGAACGCCTACAACAGCTTCATCACCTTCACCTGGTCCCGGGCGGCGTCGTTCATTTACTGCGGTTTGCGCAACGGCTACGGCTACCGGGACACGGTGCAGGATATCCAGGGCGTCATCCATCTGGAGCCGGAGGCAGCGGCGGAGAAAATCCGCTTCATGCTCTCGGCCCAGGTGGACCACGGCGGTGGACTGCCCCTGGTGAAATTCACCCACGACCCGGGCCATGAGGACACCCCGGAGGACGCCTCCTACGTTCAGGAGACCGGCCACCCCGCCTACCGGGCCGACGACGCGCTGTGGCTGTTCCCCACGGTCTACAAATACATCGCCGAGACCGGGAACGTTGGTTTTTTGGATGAGGTCATCCCCTTTGCCAATCGGGATGAGGGCACCGTATACGAACATTTAAAGCGGGCGCTGAACTTTTCCCTCCAGCATTTAGGCCCCCACGGGATGCCCGCCGGCCTTCACGCCGACTGGAACGACTGCCTGCGGCTGGGGGCGGAGGGGGAGTCCTCCTTTGTGGCCTTCCAGTTCTACTACGCCTTTACCGTCCTGCGGGAGTTTGCCGCCTGTGAGAAGGACAGCGGCTATCTGGCCTGGCTGGAGCGGGAGCAGGGAAAACTCAAAACCCTGCTCAACGACCTGTGCTGGGATGGGGACCGCTACATCCGGGGCTTTACCGAGGCCGGCGAGGTCATCGGAAACCACAGCGCCCCGGAGGCCAACCTGTGGCTCAATCCCCAGAGCTGGGCGGTCATCAGCGGCCTGGCGGACGGGAAACAGGCCCAGCTGGCCATGAACAGCGTCTATAACCGGCTGAATACCGACTACGGCGCGATTTTGATGGACCCGCCCTACCACGCCCACGCCTTCGACGGGGCGCTGGCCGTGATCTACAACGCCGGGGTGAAGGAGAACGCCGGGGTCTTCTCCCAGTCCCAGGGATGGCTGATCCTGGCGGAG
>CAJTVO010000265.1 GCA_910579485.1 uncultured Oscillospiraceae bacterium
GGCGAGGAGGTCTACATGGCGGCGTTGGCTGATCCGGACTCTCTGGCAGATGTGGAAGCCTATGGAGGCTGCCAGTTTGAGGAATTACTCTACACTGGAAACGAAACGATGAAGCATTTGACCGGCAAGGACGCCTATGAAAACACGGACCCGGACGCATACAAAGCACTGACAGCCGCGTTAAAAAAAGATATCGTCTATGGCGAAGGTGTCAACTATCCTTACGAATGGGATGAGATCGAGGCGTATTTTCCTCGCCTGTGCGAAAAATACCTGGAACCGGGCGCTGTCGAGTTCCATCTGAAGTCTCATCACACAATTTGGTTCTCCGACTGTCCGGACATTCAAAAGGCGCGTGAGGGCGGGCCCCCGCAGAGGAACGGGCCGCAAACTGATATAAAAATGGAGGGAATGTAAATGGACCGGATACCAAAAGAATGGCTGGATTTTCTGCGGGAACAGTTTCCAGTGGGCAGCCGGATCAAGCTCCGCGAGATGAAAGACGACCCCCACCCGGTGGAGCCGGGGAGCATGGGGACGCTGAAGGGCATCGACGACGCCGGCCACTTTCTGGTGAACTGGGACAGTGGCCGCAGCCTGAATCTGATGCTGGGGGCGGACAGCTTCTCTGTCCTGCCCCCGCCCCTCCAGACGCTGAAGCTGTACGCCCCCATGACCGCGGAACTCTTTGAACCCGATGAATACGGCGGAATGGATGAGGATGGTACTCCTTTGGACGGGCGGGATCTTCGCCACTACGCGGACAGCATCCTGGCCGCCCTGATCCGGGAACGGATGCCGGAAGAAGCGGAGCGCGGCATTATGCACTGGTACGGCAAAGATGATGCCGTGGATCGCAAGGTCCGCTCTGCTCTCTTCACTACAGAGGAACGGGAAGGCCGGCTCTGGGCGGTAGTGGAGTGCAAGGCAGCAGAAGCGCTGACCCCTGTGGAACTGGACACTTTGACTGATTATCTGAGCGGGCAGATGTCTGATGGCTGGGGCGAGGGCTTTGAGCAGCGTGATATTGGCATCGGAGATGGCTGTGAGCTGTATGTCCACCTGTGGCAGAGCAAGAACTGGAGCATCATGCCGGAGCAGGACCGCTTCGATCCCCACTTCTCTGAGCGGCTCCCGGATATGTGCTTCTCTGTCCTGCCGGAGGATGACTCCCTGATCTGCATTACCAGAGGCGCCGGCTATCAGGTGTCGGAGAACAGCAGTGAGAAACCCGGTCTGAACCGGCACATAGCGGACTACCGCAATCAATGCCGCGGAATCAGCAAGGCTCAAGAGCAGGCCATGCTGGGCGGCTGCCTGCGTGGCTGGGACTCCCCCGCTGCTGATCCCAGGCACTACATCCAGGAACAGGCGCTGATGAAAAAAGCGGCTTCTGAACAGAAGTTGGCGGAGGGACTGCCGGAACTGTGCTTTTCCGTCCTGCCCAGCACTGGGGCGCTCATCTGTATCAAACGGGGCGAGAGCGGCTATTACCCCTCGGACTGGGATACCGGCGTCCCCGCCCAGAACCGGGAGCTGGCGGACTACAACAACCAGCGTCTCGGCGTCACCGGCGCCCAGCGGCTGGCAATGGAGGCCGGGTCTATGCATGGCTGGGACTGCCCTGCCGCTGATCCCAGGACCTATGAGCAGACCCTCCAGTCCCCCACCGATATGGAGGCTGGAGCGCCGATGGGAGGGATGACTCTTGGATAAGGTATTCCATATCCGCACATTCAGCAGCCCCAACGGAGCCTGTCAGGAAGTGGAGCTGGATCTGCCAGCCACGGATTACGAACTTCTCGACGCGATGGAACAGCTCCGGCTGGAGGACGGAAAGCACCCGTATCTGGAGTTCCATGCTGTCGAGGAATACGACTACTTGAACGAGCGCATTCAGGAGACAGACATCTTCCCGCTCAATGCCCTGGCCAAGCGGCTGGCAGAGCTGGACACGCGAGGTATGGCCGTCTTCGAGGGGCTGGTCTGCATGGATATTCAGAAAGGCGTGGAAACGATCCCCATTGGCAGCCTGATCGACTACGCCTACAGCGGGGAATGCTGCCATGTGTTGGGGGATGCCGTGACCGATGAGGAACTGGGCAGGTTCCTTGTGGAGAACGGGTTTATCCCGGAAACAGACGCCATTCCGGACGCCACGCTTGAGCTGCTGGACTACGCGCAGATTGGGAAGAACCATCGGGAGGCGGAGGGCAGTACATTTACCGGCTTCGGCTATGTGGAGCGGCACAGCGAACCGCGTCAGGTTTACAAAACCTTGGATCTCACGCCGAAAAAAC
>CAJTVO010000266.1 GCA_910579485.1 uncultured Oscillospiraceae bacterium
GCAGGAGACCCAGTGCTGGGACGAGATCGAGAGCCGCGGCAGCTATGACTGCCTGCCTTCTGCTGGACGATGGGGAGGAATGTGTCTGCCCGCAGAGTATTTCCTACTCGCTGATCTGCCGCTGGTTTCGGGCGGCGGTGCTGCCCCTGGACGAAAGCCTGTGCGCCGCCCTGCTCCACCGCCGGGAAAGAAAAAAGTGCGTCCTGTGCGGTGGCTGGTACATCCCAAAATCCAACCGGGCCAAATACTGCCCGGAATGTGCCAAGGAGGAAGAACGCCGCAAGACCCGTGAGCGGGTACGCCGTCACCGGGCCGCTATGTAACGGTTTAGGCCCTCAAAAAGCCCGGTATCACGGGACTTTCGGGCCGTCCTCGATAGGGGGGCTGTATGTTATCATTCCAAACCTTAAAATAGCCCTCTGAATATCCACATCAAAAATTTGAAAGGAGCCGCCTATGACCCACACCCCCAGCAAGACCAAGACCACCCGCCGCCCGGACTGCGTGACGCAGCTCCGCATGGGCAACACCGTCCTCACCGTTTCCGGCTACTTCAAGCAGGACACCACCGACACCGCCGCCGACAAAATGGCGAAAGTCCTGGAGGCCGAGAGCCGCTGTCAGATCGGCCCCAGCCCGTGACCTCCTGCCGGTAGTTCCGCGATAAGCCCCAGCTTAAAACTTTTTCTTGTAAGGAAGTAAAAAGCACTATACAACCGCCCCGGCCTGTGCTATACTGTTGCCATCGGAATAGCGGGGCCGGGGCTGTCGGATTGGAGGAAACGATGTTAAGACAGCAACCCATGCAAGCCCCCATCACCGCCTTGTACTGCCGCCTCAGCCGCGACGATGAATTGCAGGGCGAGAGCAACTCGATTTCCAATCAAAAGCGCATCCTCGAAAGCTACGCCCGTGAGCATAGCCTGATGCCCTATCAGTTTTTCGTGGATGACGGATGGAGCGGAGCCAACTTCCAGCGGCCCGGCTTCACCGAGATGATGGACGCCGTGGAGAGCGGCGCGGTCAAGACGGTCGTGACGAAAGACCTCTCACGCCTGGGACGGAATTATCTGCAAGTGGGCCTATTTACAGAGATCACCTTCCCCAAGAAAGGCGTCCGCTTTATCGCCATCAATGACGGCGTGGACAGCACCCAGGGCGACAACGACATGAGCGCCCTGCGGAATTTATTTAATGAATGGATGGTGAGGGACACGAGCAAGAAAATCAAAGCGGTTTTCCGGGCTAAAGGCATGAGCGGAAAACCCATCACCAGCCAGCCGGTCTATGGCTATCTGAAAGACGAGGACGGCGAGTTTGTGATCGACCCGGAGGCCGCAACCGTGGTGAAGCAGATTTACAGTCTGTGCCTCGCCGGGAACGGCCCCACGAAGATCGCCCGGATGCTGACCGAGCAGAACATCCCCACGCCGGGGACGATGGAGTACCGGCGCACCGGCAGCACCCGCCGCTACTACCCGGACTACCCCTGCAAGTGGTCGAGCAACACCGTGGCGCACATTCTGGAGCGCCGGGAGTACCTGGGCCATACCGTCAACTTCAAGACGGAGAAGGTGTCCTACAAGGTCAAGACCAGTGTACTCAATCCAGAGGACAAGGTGATGGTTTTCGAGCATACCCATGAAGCCATCATTGATGATGCCACCTGGGAACGAGTGCAGGAGCTTCGCAAACAGCGCAAGCGGCCCAACCGTTACGGCGAGGTTGGCCTGTTCTCCGGCTTGTTGTTCTGCGCCGATTGTGGGAGCGTCATGTACCAGCAGAGGTACGAAACGGACAAGCGGCGGCAGGACTGCTACATCTGTGGCAGCTACAAAAAGCGCACCGCCGACTGTACGGCGCATTTCATCCGCACCGACCTTCTGACGGCGGGCGTGACCGAAAATCTGCGGAAAGTCACCAGCTACGCCGCCAAGCATGAGGCCCGGTTTATGAAGCTGCTGATGGCGCAGAACGAGGACGGCGGCAAGCGGAAAAACGCCGCCCGCCGCCGCGAGCTGGAGGCGGCGCAGAAGCGCATCGGGGAATTGAGCGGCATCTTCAAGCGTCTGTATGAGGATAGCGTGAGCGGACGCATTACGGACGAGCGTTTCATGGAGCTGTCCGCCGATTACGAGCAGGAGCAGGCCACGCTGAAAGCCCGTGTCACCGAGTTACAGGCGGAGCTGGGGCAGGCGCAGGAGGCGGCTGTGAACGTGGAGAAGTTCATG
>CAJTVO010000267.1 GCA_910579485.1 uncultured Oscillospiraceae bacterium
TTTCCTCTGAATTTTTCCTTCAATCACCCCTTGACTTCATACCACTGGACTATATTGTTGTGAAGAGCAAGTCATCTTCTCTTCCACGCACAGTATAATTTATTTCTTTTTAAATGTTAAGTATTTCATGCTTAGAAAAAGAAAAAATAGCTATGTCCGTTGGGGAGATTATGAGCATGGCCGCAAATATGTATGCGGCGCAGGTCATTTGATCTTCTTTAAGACCAGCGATGCAAAGGAGGAAAAAGGAGGCGCCGCGCTTGCTTTTGGGATGTGGATTTGATATACTGAAACAAATTCCCGGCGCGCTGATGGGGACCGCCGGGCGCTCCGGCGGTCCCCTATATGATGCGGCGCGCCTCCGGCGCGGACGGGGCAGGGGCGTGGGAATGATCGTCGTCCCGCCGGGACGCTCTTGCCGCTTAGGGTATCCTATGAAGCAGGCTTGGCCGTGGTGCTTGCCGCCGGGCCTCCGGCCGGCGCCCGTCCCTCCCGGATCTCCGCAAAAAAAACAACAAAAGGAAGTGCAGCCATGATAAAGATCGCGCCTTCGATCCTTGCCGCTGATTTTGCAAATTTAGAGCGGGACATTCAAAAGGTCCGCACGGCAGACTACCTCCACGTGGACGTGATGGATGGTCTCTTCGTGCCCAATATCTCCATCGGCCTGCCGGTGGTCCAGTCCATCCGGGCGGTGACGGACATGACTCTGGACGTCCACCTGATGATCGACCGGCCGGTGCGGTATGTGGAGCGCTTCTGCCAGGCGGGAGCGGACATCGTCACTGTCCACGTGGAGGCAGACAGCAGGGAGAACACGCGCAGGGCCTTGGAGATCATTCGCGGCCAGGGGAAACGGGCCGGGGTGGTCCTCAAGCCCGGCACCCCGGCAGAGGGGGTCCTGCCCTTCCTGGAGGAGTGTTCCATGGTATTGGTGATGACGGTGGAGCCGGGCTTCGGGGGACAGAAATTCATGGAGGACATGATGCCCAAGCTGCGCGCCATCCGGGGGTGGATCGACGGGCGGGGGCTGGACTGCGAGCTGGAGGTGGACGGGGGCATCGACCCGGTCACCAGCAGGATCGTGACCGCCAGCGGGGCCAACGTCCTGGTGGCGGGCAGCTCGGTCTATAAAGCCGCCGACATCCCCGGAAGGATAGAAGAACTGAGAGGGTAACACGCTATGGAATATTTTCCCGCGCCGCTGGAGAAGCTGGTGGAGCAGTTCGCCCGTCTGCCGGGCATCGGCGGCAAGTCCGCCCAGCGGCTGGCCTTTTATGTGCTGAGCCTCACGGACCAGGAGGCGGAGGCCTTTGCCGAGTCCATCGTGGACGCCAAGCGGAGCGTCACCTGCTGCCCGGTGTGCCAGAATCTTACCGCCGGAGGGCTGTGCTCCATCTGCGCCTCCTCCAAGCGGGATGCGTCCACCATCTGCGTGGTGGCGGACCCCCGGGACGTGGCGGCCATGGAGCGGGCCAGGGAGTACGGCGGCAGCTACCACGTGCTCCACGGCGTGATTTCCCCCCTAAACCACGTGGGGCCGGACGACCTTCAGATCAAGTCCCTGGTGGACCGGGTGGCCAAGGGGGACGTGAAGGAGGTCATCATGGCCACCAATCCGGACACCGAGGGGGAGGCCACGGCCATGTATATCGCCCGGCTGTTAAAACCCTTCCAGGTGCGGGTCACCCGGCTGGCCTACGGCATCCCCGTGGGCGGTCATCTGGAGTTCGCCGACGACGCCACGCTGATGCGGGCGCTGGAAGGGAGAAGGGAGTTGTAAAATGCGTGAAGGCTAAATCATATGCTGCATAATTTTTCTGTCATTGTCTGTCGGCGCATTCATTATCAGCGCGCTTCAGTTTCTGGAAAAGGGATATCTCCTTAACAACGCATACTTCTGGGCCTCCCCGGAGGAGCGCCAACAGATGGACAAGAATAACGAGAGCAAAAGGCTGTATTACCGCCAGTCGGGGGCTGCGTTTATGCTCGCCGGGCTTCTCCTCCTGATAGAGGCTGTCCACATCGCCACCGGATGGATATGGATGCTCGCGGCGTTTATCCTGGCCGTCATCGTTACCATTGTCTACGCGGTCGTGTCGTCCGTCCGGATCGAACGGCGTCAGAGGGAATAATATTGCGCGAGGACCCCGCGCCCTGTG
>CAJTVO010000268.1 GCA_910579485.1 uncultured Oscillospiraceae bacterium
GCCGCGCTTATTCACACCGCCCGCGTCACTTCGTCCGTCAAGACGGAGGGTGCGCTGGTGGGAGAGGGGGACACCGGCCATGAGGAAGTCTAAACGGCGCATCCTGTCGATGATGCTGGCGCTGGTGCTGTGCTTTTCCGCCCTCCCCGTTACTGCCTTTGCGGGCGGCGGGCCGGAGGACGGCAGCGACAAGGTGCTGGAATACTGGAACCAGGATTCCACGCCTCCGCAGAACACCCAGCCGCCGGATCAGCAGACGGGCCAGCCTGTCACCCAGCGGCCCCAGCAGGGGGAGCAGATGTCCGAGGGCAGCGAGTTCTCCACCCGCGATCTGCTCTATGACAAAGACACCCATAAGCAGTTCATCACCGTGGAGGGCCGGGACGGGAACACCTTTTACATCGTGATCGACTATGACGCCCCGGTGAACGGGGATGAGGAACAGTACACGACCTATTTTCTGAACAAAGTGGACGAGGCGGACCTGTCCGCGCTGGTGGAGCTGGGCGAACCCGCCGCCTGCATCTGCACCGACAAATGCCATGCCGGGGCGGTCAATACCGCCTGCCCGGTCTGTTCCGTCAACATGACTGAGTGCGCGGGTAAAGAGCCGGAGCCGGAAAAGAAGGAGGACCCGGCAGAAACTGACACCGAGCCTGACCCGGAGCCGGAGAAAAAGGGCGGCGTCAATGGGATGCTGGCTGTGGCGCTGGCGGTGGCCCTGGCTGGCGGCGGCGCGGTCTACATCTTGAAATTCAAGAAGAAAAAGCCCGATACCAAGGGCAGCGCCGACCTGGAGGACTACGATTACGGCGATGAGGACGAGTATGAGGACGGCGGCGCAGAGGATGAGGGGGACGAATGAGATATTTTACATCCAATCCCCTGGAACGCCTGATGATGCAGGCCCCTCCGCCCCGGCAGGAGCAGCGGGCCAAGCCAGCGCCGCCCAAGGACCACCCCTGCCACGGCTGTAAACGCTGCGGCGAGAGCTGCGTCCTGCCCTGTTACCGGGGTGTGGAGGTGATACCGCCCATTCCGTCCCCGGACCGTGCCCGGTCCCGATAAATAATCTGTTGCGGATGTGGGATAATTGTGGTATGATAGAGTTGCAAAGGAGGTCGATTTTATGCCGCGAATTATCCCTATCCGTGACCTGAAAGATACTGCTGCTATTTCTCAGATGTGCAGCGAGTCCACAGAGCCGATCTATATCACCAAAAATGGCTACGGTAACATGGTGATTATGAGCATGGAAGCATATGAGAAAAAGATGTTCATGACTGATGTATATTCCAAGTTGGCGGAGGCGGAGGCAGAAGTCAGGGAAGGAAAGGTGTCTGATGCCCGTGAAGGGCTGACTGCGCTGCGGGAAAAATATGGCCTATAAGATTGTAAAAACCGATTCTTATCAGCGCGATCTTGATGGCGTGGTCGGTTATATCGCCTTATCCTTGGTCAATAAAACCGCCGCTGTTTCTCTGTTGGATGCCGTTGAAAAGGTTTATGATGATTTGGAGCGTATGCCGTTGATGTTCGGCTTTTGCGATGACCCCCATCTCCGGGATTTGAAATATCACAAGGCGGTCATCAAAAATTACATCATGGTCTACGCAGTAAATGAGGCCGAAAAGACCGTGAATATCCTGCGGTTCTTCCACGGCAGGCAGGACTATGAAAAACTGATTTGAATTGAATCGAAACCGCAAAGAGCAGTCTGTGTAAGCAGGCTGCTTTTTGTATGTGTAAAAGGAGCGTGATTTTATGTATCGCCTTGTGATTGCGGAGAAGCCCTCGGTAGCCATGAGTATTGCCAAGGTGCTGGGGGCCACAGCCCGGAAGGAGGGCCACATGGAGGGCGGCGACCGGGGTCCGGCTGACGGCTGGCTGGTAAGCTGGTGCATCGGCCATCTGGCGGGGCTGGCCGAGCCTGCGGCCTATGACCCCAAGTACGACAAAAGTTTCCGACCATCACGCGATTGTTCCCACGCCCAGCGCCGCCACCGTTGACCTCGCCTCGCTCCCCCTGGGAGAGCGGGAAATCCTGCGGCTGGTGTCGCTGGCACTGGTCCGGGCGGTCTGCCCGCCCTACTGGACATCAACCTGCCGGATACAGCACCGAAAACAGCCGTGTGGC
>CAJTVO010000269.1 GCA_910579485.1 uncultured Oscillospiraceae bacterium
GGGGAACAACTACATCTCCGAGGCGGTGCTGTCCTGCGGCGCTATCGACGCAGTGCTGTCCGAGTTCAACTGCACCCTTCCCGGCATTGAGACGATCTGCGACGAGCTGAAAATCAAGCAGATCTGCCTGGACGTGGTGGCCAAGAAGGCCAACGCCGAGTACATCCCCTTCCACTACGAGACCCGTCAGGCGGACGGCGACCGGATCATCGACGAGATCATCGCGGCCTACAAGGCCCGCCGGGGCAATGTGCCCATGAACCTCTTCACGGGCCACGGCAACAAGAACACCCTCACCGGCGTCAGCGAGGGCAGTCTGAAAGCCTTCCTGGGCGGCAGCTGGAAGCCCCTCATCGACCTCATCGTGGCCGGGAAGATCAAGGGCCTGGCCGGGGTCGTCGGCTGTTCCAGCGTGGCCTACGGCCACGACACCCTCACCGCCGAGCTGACCAAGGAGCTGATTGCCAAGGACATCCTGGTACTGACGGCAGGCTGCTCCTCCGGCGGGCTGGAGAACATCGGCCTCATGACCCCCGAAGCCGCCGAGCTGGCGGGCCCCAACCTCCGGGCCGTGTGCAAGGAGCTGGGCATTCCCCCGGTGCTGAACTTCGGCCCCTGCCTTGCCATCGGACGGCTGGAGATCGTGGCCACCGAGATTGCCGAAGAGCTGGGCGTGGACCTGCCCCAGCTGCCCCTGGTCCTCTCCGCCGCCCAGTGGCTGGAGGAGCAGGCCCTGGCGGACGGCGCCTTCGCCCTGGCCCTGGGTCTCCCCCTGCACCTGGGCGTGCCCCCCTTCATCACCGGCAGCAAGCTGGTGACCAAGGTGCTGACTGAGGACATGGTGGGCCTCACCGGCGGACGGGTCATCGTGGACGGCGACGGCAAGAGCGCCGCCAACACCCTGGAGGCCATCATCGAGGAGAAGCGCAAGGCCCTGAATATTTGATGGGAGGCGCGAGGAAATGAAACGAATTTTTATCGATCCCGCCAAGTGCGACGGGTGCAAGAACTGCACCCTGGCCTGCATGGCGTCCCACCAGGACATGACGCCCCGGAAGGGCTCCCTGGCAGAGATCCGGCAGGCGGTGTACGCCCTGGATCTGACCGATCCCGCCACCCAGTCCCGGAACCGCATCGTCTCCGACGGCGAGGGAGGCTACAGCCCCATCTTCTGCCGCCACTGCGACATCCCCGACTGCGCGGCTGCCTGCATGAGCGGGGCCCTGGAGAAAAATATGGAAACCGGCCTGGTGGAGTATAACGGCGACAAGTGCGCGGCATGCTATATGTGCGTCATGAACTGCCGCTACGGCGTTCCGGCTATCACGCCGGACCGGACGCGGATGGTGAAGTGCGACTTCTGCCAGCACCTGGAGGAGGGCCCCGCCTGCGTGCGGGCCTGCCCCAAGAAAGCCATTGAAGTAAGGGAGGTATGACCATGGAGCGATTTGTCATCATCGGCGCGGGAGCCGCCGGCATCAGCGCCGCCCAGGTCCTCCGGGAGTTCCGTCCCAACGATACCGTCACCGTCATCTCCATTGACGAGCACGTCCACTCCCGCTGTATGCTCCACAAGTACCTGGGACATGAGCGGACCATCCAGGGCATCAATTTCGTGGGAGAGGATTTCTTTGAGAAGAAGGACATCTTCCATATCCCCTGTCAGACCGTCACTAGGATCGACACCGAGGCCAAGCTGGTCTATTACGGCGAGGACTACAGCGTCCCCTATGACAAGCTGCTCATCGCCACCGGCTCCGGGTTCTTCATCCCGCCCATCCCCCACTTCCGGGAGGCCCCCAACGTCTTCGGCTTCCGTGATCTCAGCGACGCGCTGAAGATCGACGAGGCCTTCGGCAAGGGCAAGCGGGTGTTTATCGTGGGCTCCGGCCTGGTAGGCCTGGACGCGGCCTCCGCCCTGTGCCACCGGGGCGCAGAGATCACCATCGCCGAGATGGCCCCCCGGGTGATGCCCCTCCAGACGGACGACTACGCCGCCAGCGTGTACCAGAAGGTCTTCGAGGACCACGGCTGCCGGTTCCTCCTGGGCATCGGGGCCACGGACGCGGTGGTGGACGATGGGGGCAGCATCACGGAAGTCACCCTC
>CAJTVO010000270.1 GCA_910579485.1 uncultured Oscillospiraceae bacterium
TCTGCTACGAGACACACCAGAAGGCCAAGGATATTCTGGAGGGCCGGAAGATCGATCCCACCTTTTACCCTGTGATCTATGGCGCGGACGAGGAGGACGATTGGACGGACCCCAAAGTGTGGAAAAAGGCCAACCCCTCCCTGGGCATCACAGTGGGCATCGACAAGGTGCGGGCGGCGTGTGACTCCGCCAAGCAAAACCCCGCCGAGGAGAACTCCTTCCGCCAGCTCCGTCTCAACCAGTGGGTGAAACAGGCGGTGCGCTGGATGCCCATGGAGCGGTGGGACAAATGTGCTTTTGCCGCCAATGAGGATAGCTTGGAGGGTCGGGTCTGCTACGGCGGGCTGGATCTTTCCTCCACAACCGACATCACGGCCTTCGTGCTGGTGTTTCCGCCGCTGGATGAGGATGATAAATACAGCATCCTCCCGTATTTCTGGATTCCAGAGGACAACCTTGACCTCCGGGTCCGGCGCGACCATGTTCCCTACGATGTGTGGAAGAAACAGGGCTTCCTCCAGACCACCGAGGGCAACGTGGTCCACTACGGCTACATTGAGAAATTCATCGAGCGGCTGGGGGAACGGTTCAACATCCGGGAGATCGCCTTCGACCGCTGGGGTGCTGTTCAGATGGTACAGAATTTGGAGGGCATGGGTTTTACCGTGGTTCCCTTCGGGCAGGGCTTCAAGGATATGTCGCCGCCCACCAAGGAGCTGATGAAGCTGGTGCTGGAGGAGCGTGTGGCCCACGGCAGTCACCCGGTGCTGCGCTGGATGATGGACAACATCTACATTCGCACCGACCCGGCTGGCAATATCAAACCGGACAAGGAAAAATCCACCGAAAAAATAGATGGTGCCGTTGCCACGGTGATGGCCCTGGACAGGGCTATCCGCTGCGGAAATGATACCAGCGAGTCTGTGTATGACAGCCGGGGGTTACTGTTTATTTGATTGACACGCTACTTATATGATGTTACCATATTGTCCACAAATATGAAAGAGGTGAAATCTGTGGGATATGATAATATCATGAATTTAGCAAAAGAACACGGTCTAAAAAAGATAATGGTTATGCGCAACACTTGGGGCTTTGGCAGTTGGTGCATTGTGAATAAGGTCGTGTTTAAACCGAATGGCTATGGTAGTGCCTATGGATATATACATTACAAAAACGGAAATACCGACCATGGGGAGATCAAATGTGCTGGGAACTATGTGTGGCGCGTAGTAAAAGTATTGGATGAGATGATGGAAACCGAATATGAGGAATAGAAATTCATAACATTTGTAGAGCATCGCTTCGGCGGTGCTTTTCTTTTGCCTATTTTCAGTGAAGGAGTGTGATCTCTATGGGCTTTTTCAGCAGTCTGTTCCGTTCACGGGACGCTCCCCAGAACCGCACAGCCGGGAGCGGCTACACCTTTTACTTCGGCGGCTCCACCTCCGGTAAGGCCGTCACCGAGCGGAGCGCCATGCAGATGACGGCGGTGTATTCCTGCGTCCGCATTTTGGCGGAGGCCGTGGCTGGCCTGCCGCTAAATCTGTACCGCTACACCGAGGACGGCGGCAAAGAGAAAGCCATCGACCACCCGCTGTACCTCCTGCTCCATGACGAACCAAACCCGGAAATGAGTTCCTTCGTGTTCCGGGAAACGCTCATGACCCACCTGCTCCTCTGGGGCAATGCCTACGCACAAGTCATCCGCAACGGCAAGGGAGAGGTCATTGCGCTGTATCCCCTCATGCCCAACAAAATGATGGTGGACCGGGACGAGCGGGGCCAGCTCTACTACAGCTACCAGCGAGGTAATGACGAGGCCGTCCGCTCCAAGGACCAAACCGTTATTCTTCGGCCTTCGGACGTGCTGCACATCCCCGGCCTGGGATTTGACGGCTTGGTGGGTTATTCGCCTATCGCTATGGCGAAGAACGCCATCGGCATGGCAATCGCCTGTGAGGAGTACGGCGCGAAGTTCTTCGCCAACGGTGCCGCTCCGGGCGGCGTTCTGGAACACCCCGGCACCATCAAGGACCCCCAGCGTGTCCGGGAGAGCTGGCAGTCCACCTTCGGCGGCAGCGGCAACG
>CAJTVO010000271.1 GCA_910579485.1 uncultured Oscillospiraceae bacterium
CAAGGGAGCGAGCCATGAGTAGAAAACATAAAAAGGTACACGACAGGCCCACGCCCAAGAGGTTCTGTGATCCTGCCGTCTGTGACTGCTGCCAGTACATCGGCGAGGGTGACTTCCTGTGTGATAAGCACATGGAGATCGTAGTCTCTGACTGGGAGCCAACCGCAAACTACCTGATGTGTCAGGACCGGAACACAGCCATTGGAGGTGATGCGGATGGAAAAGAAACTTAAAATCCAGCATGTCAGCTCGGGGGTTCTTGGACAGGTCATAGAGCACCGTACTCCCTGCGGCCTCTTTCTGACGAAGGAAGGCCGTAAGTGGGTGGCGGTAGACAACACCACAGGAGACGCATGGACGGAGGAATTTTCCCGGAAGCGTCAGGCTGTCCGTTGGCTGCGGGGTAAGTTTGAGGTGTGCTGATGAAATACATTGTCGCACGTCCGATCAACGGTATCACCATCAACCCCGAACTGGAAGTTCTGCTGGATGATAACGGCGATGTGCGTATGTTCGACAGCGAGGAACAAGCCCTGTCGTCCCTGACCGCCGCTGGCGTTGGGCCGGAAGAACTACGGCACATGACCATCATGGAGAGCTGCGGCACTTGCTGTAAATGCGGCAGTCCGTTGTTCAGGAGCCTGTCACCCGGTTACACGTTCCAGTGCTTCACCTGTGGCGAGGACTTTTACCAATTTGAACAAGACACATGAAGGAAGGGAGTGCTGCTATGCGTGTCTTAGTAGTTGAACCGGAGCGCAGACCGGAAGTACGGGAGATTGACGATTCCTTGAAAGCCATGCAGGAAATCGTAGGGGGCTATATTCAGCCTATCTATCCTTTCGATGATCCTGTCGCGTTGGTTTGCAATGACGAGGGCCGACTGATGGATCTCCCGGCGAACCGTGGCCTGCGTGGTGAGGATGAAAAGTTATACGATATTGTATTCGGCACGTTCTTCCTCTGCGGTGCGCCAGCAGACAGTGACCATTTTACCGACTTGACCCCGGAGCAGATCGAGCAGTATCAGAGGCGGTTCTACACGCCGGAGATGTTCTGGGGCGCGGATGGCCGTATCGTCTGCCTGCCGTTGGAAGTCGATTGAGAGGTGAGCGCATGAATCCTGATAACCCTTTCATCGGGAAGTCTGTAGTGGTCACTGGTAAGCTGGAGAACTACACCCGTGCTGCTATCAAGGCCCGACTGGTGGAGTTGGGGGCCAAACCTGTATCCAAGGTGAGCAAGCGGACGGACTATCTGATCCTGGGAGAGCGGCCCGGCAATAAGCTGGCCAAGGCTCTGGCCCTGGGAATCACCGTCCTGTCTGAGCAGGAATTTGAGCATATGAACAGTTAGCGGAGCGGCGGGGTGGGTAACTGCCCCGCTGCTTCTTTATAGGAGGTCAGATATGAGGGACATATCTGAGAAACGTGCTGTCGAGCTGAGGTGGCCCGAGGTCGGCGGCATTGTAGCAGAAGAAATCAAGGAAATCCTGGAGCTTCAAATCCAGTGCAGGGTCAATGTGGTAGACGGCTCATTTTGGGACGTGACCTTTATAAGCTACCGCCTCCCTCTCCCGAAGCTCTGCCAGCTCTTGCAGGTTACACAGGCCACACCGGAGGACTGGGAGGATGCCTTGCCTGATGAGGGCGGCACAGATGTCGGCGGCATTGGAATCGTGCTGGCTGAGAAATTGATCTCCCGGTATCTGAAACTCACCTGGGAACACCATTTGATTACTGCGGACAGTTTATGGCTGGTCGGGGTGGCAGACATCCCCTGCTGAGAATTATCCCATGTATCAATAAAAACCATCATGAAGGAGTTGAGAAGAATGAGGGCTTTGCGGCCTATGACACAGGAAGAACGGGACTTTGCGGAGCAGCACCACAACCTGGTGATCGACTTCCTCCGCTACAGGCGTCTCCCGATGGACGAGTTCTACGATGTTGTGATCTTCGGCTATCTCTCCGCTGTGCAGCAGTACATTCGCAATCCCCCGGCAGGAGTGAACTTCAAAGCTATGGCGTTCCGGGCCATGAAGGACGCCGTTCTCCGGGAGGGTGAATATC
>CAJTVO010000272.1 GCA_910579485.1 uncultured Oscillospiraceae bacterium
GCACAGCCCTTGGAGAGGGGCTCTAATAACTACTACTCTATAATACAAGGAATGTTCAAACGTGGAAAATATTCTGGAAATACTTTATGACCTGCCCCGTGAAAAACCTCCCGAGCAGGACTCGCCCCTTGCCAGAACGGCGCTTATCAGAAGCGAACATCTGAAATTGCTCACCGCGTCCATGACGAGTGAGCAAAAGGAACTGCTGGATACATACCTGGAAGCGAGAAGCAGAGTCGATGATATGATGGACTTTGACCGCTTCCGTTTCGCGTTTCATTTCGGGGCGCAGCTCATGGCGGAGCTGATTCAGGGCAGGGCTGACGTGCTGTGAGGAAAACGACCGGCCGGGCAGGAAAGTAGACCCCGCGCGAAGGGAGGATCGCCATCTGGCGGTCCTCTCTTTCGCGGGGCTGGCGAAGCACGGACAAACGTTCCCTTTTTCCTCTTGCTATTACAGAAAAACTTTGGTATACTAAACTCTATGCAAATCGATCATCGGAGGAACACATGTCAGCAGAAAAGAAACCGAACTACGGCAACGACTCGATCAGCGCCCTGAAGGGCGCTGACCGCGTGCGAAAGCGCCCGGGGGTCATCTTCGGCTCCGACGGCCTGGAGGGCTGTGAACACGCCGTTTTTGAGATCCTCTCCAACTCCATCGACGAGGCCCGGGAGGGCCACGGCAGGCTCATTACCGTCACCCGCTACCTGGACCACAGCGTGGAGGTGGAGGACCAGGGCCGGGGCTGTCCGGTGGACTGGAACGAAAAGGAAAAACGCTGGAACTGGGAGCTGGTCTTCTGCGAGCTCTATGCCGGAGGCAAGTACGGCAACAACGAGGGCGAGAACTACGAGTTTTCCCTGGGCCTCAACGGCCTGGGCTCCTGCGCCACCCAGTATGCGTCCGACTACATGGACGTCACCGTCTGGCGGGACGGCTTCGAGTACCAGCTCCACTTCCGGAAGGGCGAAGTGGTGGGTAAAAAGGGTCAGGAGCTCCAAAAGACCCCCCTGACCCGCAAAAAGACCGGCACCCGCACCCGCTGGCTCCCGGACCTGGAGGTATTCACCGACATCGACATCCCCCCCGAATATTTTTCCGGCATCATGAAGCGCCAGGCGGTGGTCAACGCGGGCATCACCTTCCGCCTGCGGGTGGAGACCACGGCGGGAAAATTCGACACCACGGAATTTCTCTATGAGAACGGCATCGCCGACTACGTCCGCGAGCTGGCGGGAGAGAATCCCCTGACGGACCCGGTCTACTGGGAGACCGAACGGCGGGGCCGCGACCGGGCGGACAAGGACGAGTACAAGGTGAAGCTCAGCGTCTCCTGCTGCTTCTCCAACAAGGTGGCGGTCATCGAGCACTACCACAACTCCAGCTGGCTGGAGCACGGCGGCAGTCCCGAAAAGGCCGCCAAGCTGGCTTTCGTGGGGGCCATCGACGCCTGGCTGCGGCAGAACAACAAGTACCAGAAAAACGAGAGCAAGATCACCTGGGCGGACATCGAGGACTGTCTGGTGCTGGTGAGCAGCAACTTCTCCACCCAGACCAGCTACGAGAACCAGACGAAGAAGGCCATTACTAACAAGTTCGTCCAGGACGCCATGGCCGAGTTTCTGAAAAGCCGCCTGGAGATCTATTTCATCGAGAACCCCAACGACGCCCTGCGCATCGCCGAGCAGGTCCTCATCAACAAGCGCTCCCGGGAGCAGGCGGAGAAGGCCCGGCTGAACGTGAAGAAGAAGCTCTCCGGCTCCATCGACATCGCCAACCGGGTCCAGAAATTCGTGGACTGCCGGACCAAGGACGTGTCCCGCCGGGAAATTTATATCGTGGAGGGCGACTCCGCCCTGGGCAGCGTCAAGCTGAGCCGGGACGCGGAATTTCAGGGCATCATGCCCGTCCGGGGCAAGATCCTCAACTGCCTGAAGGCGGACTACGCCCGGATCTTCAAGAGCGAGATCATCACCGACCTGATGAAGGTCCTGGGCTGCGGCGTGGAGGTCCAGAGCAAGCACGTAAAGGACCTGAGCACCTTTGATTTGAACAACCTCCGCTG
>CAJTVO010000273.1 GCA_910579485.1 uncultured Oscillospiraceae bacterium
TGAATTGTCTTGCTATTATCTCCGTTTAGAGCGAATATGGGTACACCGAAAGGGAAAACCACACTTTGAAAACGGAGGAAACGAACATGAAAAAGCTGAACACCAACAAGGCCCAGACCTACCGCCTGCCCAAGACCACCACCCCGGAGGACCTTGAGACCCGGCTGATGCACAACGGCGGCACCCTCCTTACCTTCGGTGACCGCGTCCTGGTCGCGGGATACTTCTACGATCCCAGCGGGCGGAGCTACTACGGGGCCACCTACCGCTTCACCACCGCCGACCACACCTGCGAGGGCCGGGTGGAGCTGGTCAGCATCTCCGAGGACACCTTCGAGGACAATGGCCACGCCATTGCCTGGGCGATGGCCCACTGAGGGAGGTGCGGACGATGACGAGGCAGAAAAAGGAGATCATCAAGAAGATCGACCGTGTGCAGATGGGCATGGAGATGGACGACCTGATGGGGTGCGGCTTGCCCCCTGCGGTCTACGAGGCCAGAGAGCGGGAAATCTACAGCCTCTGGGAGCAACTGGCCCGGCTCCAGCACTACGCCAGCGTGGAGGATATGCTCTACGACACGCGGGGCTGCGAAAACAGCGGATGCCCCTGGTGAGCTGAACCGAAACCGAATACGCCCCAGCACCAGCCCCCCGGGGCTGCTGCTCGTTACAAGTTAATCATCCAACCACCGGTCCTGTGTGAGGATTTCGTCCAGACAACCGTCATCGTAGGAGGGACTTTCGCCCTTGTAGGGCACGGCGCGTGGCTTGCCCATCTTGTAGAACTTACAGGATTTTGGACCGTAGCAGAAACTTTCAAAGCGGTATTTCTGCCTGACACCCCACTCATACTCGATAGCCACCGCCGCCATGGTGGCCCAGGCACACTGAAAACATTTCCCTTTGTAGCAGGCGGCGCTGAGCATCCTGCCCCCGCGCCAATCATAGGTGGCCATGTCCGGCATCGGAAAGATGATGTGTGGTGGTGGGACAGGTTCCTCCCGGTCTGCTCTGTGGATAAACCTGAGTGCTCCGGCGCGGTAGTAATCGGCGTAATCGGTGAAGGGATACATCTTTGTCCATGCAGTCCCTTTAATCTCATCTCCGATGAAAAACTCATATTTCTGCTGTTGTTTCTCCGAAATTGCCACAGAAAAAGGCCCGGCCAAACCGTTGACTTCCCCGTCCAGGAACAGGTTATAGCCGATGTGTGAGTGTGTGCGGTTGTCCAGCCGGTACCGCCAGACGGTGGTGCGGGGCTGGATGGAAACGATGGTGCCGGACCACGTCCGCTTTTCTGGTTCATTTCTCATAACAAGTGCCACCTTTTTGGTATGTGATTTGTTTCATTATATCGCAGGCTTGTCCTTTTGTCGACTGATTGCTGCCGGAGGGCGGCTATTTTTATGCTCATCGGAGGTGACCCACCATGCGAAAGCTGAAAAAATATAAGCCCACGCCGTTCAAGGCCAAGGACTCCGTGTATGACAAAGCGGCGGCGGACTATGCGGTAGGGTTCATCGAGTGCCTCTGCCACACCAAGGGGACTTGGGCTGGAAAGCCATTTGAACTTATCGACTGGCAGGAACAAATCATCCGGGATGTGTTCGGCACCCTCAAGCCCAACGGATACCGCCAGTTCAACACCGCCTACATCGAGATTCCCAAGAAGATGGGCAAGAGCGAACTCGCCGCCGCTGTCGCTCTGCTGCTCACCTGTGGGGACGGTGAGGAGCGGGCCGAGGTCTACGGCTGCGCCGCCGACCGCCAGCAGGCATCCATCGTATTCGAGGTTGCCGCCGATATGGTGAAGATGTGTCCGGCCCTCTCCAAGCGGGTGAAGATCCTGGCCTCTCAGAAACGCATCATCTACCAGCCCACCAACAGTTTTTACCAGGTGCTGTCGGCGGAGGCATACAGCAAGCACGGATTCAACATCCACGGGGTGGTCTTTGACGAGCTGCACACCCAGCCCAACAGAAAGCTGTTCGATGTCATGACCAAAGGCTCCGGCGACGCCCGGATGCAGCCGCTCTACTTCCT
>CAJTVO010000274.1 GCA_910579485.1 uncultured Oscillospiraceae bacterium
GAGACTGCGGCGGACAAGCTCCACGACCGGACCGTGGCCTGTCAGGCGCAGTTGAGCTTTCGGCAGATCATGACCGGAAAACTGGAGGAGGCCGATTTCCAGCGGGTCTACGAGCTCCGCTCCCGCCTGACGGCCCCGGGCCTGGAGCTCATCGAGGCCAGCGGCATGACCGTCTCCGCCATCGGGTCCTACGCCATGGCCCATCACTACGATGTGATCCTGGTGGACTATCTGCAAAAGATCCCTGCGGCCCGGGGCGGACGGCCCCTGAACGACTTCGAGCGGGTCAGCCAGGTCTCCAGCGGCCTCCAACAGCTGGGACGCTCCACAGGGAAGGTCATTATCGCCCTCAGCCAGCTCAGCCGCATGGAGCGGCGAAAGGACGGGAGCATCCTGCCGCCCACAATGGCCTCGCTCCGGCAGTCCGGGCAGATCGAGCAGGACGCGGACGTGGTGATGCTCCTGTACAAGGCGGTCCCGGACGCGCCGCTGTCTCAGCGGGTGCTGGACGTGGTGAAAAACAAGGACGGGGAATCGGGGCGGCACCTGATGCTGGACTTTGACGGGGACAAACAGAAATTTTCTTGGACTAACGGGCCCTACATACCGCCCTCCAGGCGGGAACCGGACCCCCAGCAGAGTATTTTTAAGCCCGCGCCGTCCGGCGGCAAAACGCCCTTTGGGGAGGAGGAAAACAGACCGTGAAAACCATTTGCATCATGAACCTGAAGGGCGGCGTCGGGAAGACCGTCACCGCCATCAACCTGGCGGCGGTCCTCGCGGCCCAGCACGGGAAGCGGGTCCTGCTCATCGACGCGGACCATCAGGGCAACACCAGCACCTTTTTCGGCGCGGACCAGGACGGGACCACCCTCCGGGAGGTGCTGCTGGGGGAGGCGGAGCCGTGTTGGCCGGAGATCGTCCAGCGGACGGCGTACGAAAATCTGGACATCCTCCCAGCTAGTATGTCTCTTGCGGAGCTGGACGCCGCGCCTAAGCCTGAGTACGCCCAGTGCCTGTGGCGTCTGCGGGAGTTCCTGCTGGCCGTCGCGGAGGACGATGCCTACGATTTTGCCATCATCGACATGCCCCCGGCATTCAGTCTGAGCGCCCGGGCGGCGCTGGTGGCGGCGGACGAGGTGATCGTGCCCATCAAGCTGGACGCCTTCTCCATCGACGGCATGGCGGAGCTCCTGCGGCAGATCGCCTCCATGCGGAAGGTGAATCCGGGGCTGACGTTAGCGGGAGTACTCATCACCATGTGGCACAATGTGGACGTGGTGACACAGCCGGAGGCGATCCTCCGCAGCGGGAATGTGCCGGTTTTCACCACGGTCATCCCTCATACCTACGTGGTGGACAAGAGCACCCATGAACGGAAGCCTCTGCATATCTTCAGCCCCACCAGCGGCGCGACGAAGGGCTACCAGCGCTTAGCGGCGGAGTACCTGGAGAGGGGACGGGGAAATGGGTAGGAAATTCGACCTGTCCAGCCTGATGGAAACCGTGTCCAATCTGGACACAACTGCCGCCGCGCCCAGCGTCCAGCTGATCCCCCTGGAGGACATTCTGGACAACAAGGCCAATTTCTACCGGGTGGACCGTGCGGAGCTGAAACCCTTGGCGGACTCCATCGCTATGGACGGCCTCCAGCAGTACCCCCTGGTCACGCCCCACCCGGACCAGCCGGGGAAATACCTGCTCCTCAGCGGCCACCGGCGCTGTGCCGCCCTGCGCCTGCTGGCGGAGGACCCGGAGAACCCCCGGGAGGACCTGCGGCAGGTGCCCTGCACCGTGCGGCGGTACGGGAGCGCGGCCATGGCGGAGCTCCAGCTCATTCTTGCCAACAGCACCGCCCGGGTGTTGACCAACGCGGAGCTTGCCAAGCAGGCAGAGCGGATGGAGCTGCTGCTCTACCAGCTCCGGGAGGAGGGCTACGAGTTCCCGGGCCGGATGCGGGACCAGGTGGCGGCGGCGTGTAAGGTGTCCGCGCCGAAACTGGCCCGGCTGAAGGTCATTCGGGA
>CAJTVO010000275.1 GCA_910579485.1 uncultured Oscillospiraceae bacterium
CCCCTGGACTGTCCGTAGGTGTTCGTGTCGATGGTTTCCTTGCCCAGCAGTTTGGAAACGTACTCGTGGGTCGCCTGCTCATTTCCACCGAGATAGATAAACTCGTCGCAGTTGCCCACGATGCTTTCCCACTGTTTCTCAAAGAGGGCCTTTAGCTGGGCGAGGTTCTGGATGATGATGCTCACGGAGATCTCCCGGCTCCGCATGGTAGCCAGCAGCTTGTCAAATTCATCGGGCAGGGCGACGTTGGCGAACTCGTCCATGACGAAGTGGACGTGGACGGGCAGACGCCCGCCGTGTACCACGTCCGCCTGATAGTAGAGCTGCTGGAAAAGCTGGGTGTAGAGAAGCCCCACGATGAAGTTAAATGAGCTATCATTATCTGGAATGACGGCAAAAATGGCCGTCTTTTTCTCGCCCAAACTCCATAGCTCCATCTCGTCCGTCTGCGTCATACCGGCCAGCGATTCCAGGTTGAACTTTTCCAGCCGGGACACCAGCGTGATCTGGATGGATTTCAGGGTCTTGCCGCTGCCGGAGCGGTAATTGCGGTAGTATTTCAGGGCGATATGCTCCGGGTTCCGCATTTCCAGACGGTCAAAGAGTTCATCCAGCGGCGATTGAAACTCGTCGTTGTCCTCCCTGACTTCCCCGGCCCGTATCATTTCCATGACCATTGGGAAGTTCTGTTCATCGGGCGGGGCCTCATAGTGGAGATAGAACACCAGCGCCAGCAGGAGCATTTGCGCCGCCTGATCCCAAAACGGGTCTTGGCTCTGACTGCCCTTGGGCGTGGTGTTCTTAAACAAATTCGTCACCAAACGCTGGATGTCGTTGTCGCTGCGGAGGTAGACAAACGGGTTATAGCAGTAGCTTTTCTCCATGTTGATAAGGTCGATCACCTTAATGTCGTACCCCTTGGCTTTCAACAGGTTCCCGGTGTCCCGCAGCAGTTCGCCCTTGGGATCGAGGCAAACAAAGCTGGTGTTGGCGTTCATAATGTTGGGCTTTGCGAAAAATCTCGTCTTGCCCGCGCCGGAGCCGCCGCACACCAAAATATTGAGGTTGCGCCGGTGTTTGCGTCCGTCCAGCCCTATGGCTACGTTCTGCGTCAGTATCTTGTTCTCGGTCACTTTCCTGTCGGCGTACTTCTTCCTGACGGCCTGGGCGGTGCCCCACTTGGCGGAGCCGTGTTCCTCCCGCCTGCGGTAGTTGCGGTCGGTGGAGAGGTAGATACCGATGCCCAGCCCATAGCACAGCAGAAAAACGAGGACAGTTTTCAGGCTGTCCCCGCACAGTACGATGTGGAACGGGTCGTTCAGCGCCGCCCCGCCGTACTGCACCAGCCCCAGCAGACCGCCGCCCACATAGGGGGCCAGCAGCAGGGCCAGCCAGACCACGGGGATAACGCCGCAGGCGTAGAGGGTCAGGTGGGCCTTGGAAAACTTATCTTGCCTCACGGTCAGCCCTCCGTTTCTGGCGCTTGGTGG
Organism: uncultured Oscillospiraceae bacterium; assembly: GCA_910579485.1. GTDB lineage: Bacteria > Bacillota > Clostridia > Oscillospirales > Oscillospiraceae > Pelethomonas. The sequence goes on from CAJTVO010000275.1 coordinate 1,491, forward strand.
GGGCGTCTATCACTTTAATATCAGGTCGTCCACATCCTCGGTAGGCTTGCCGTCCCGGAGGGCGTCGTTGCGGAAGTCGGTCAGGCCCGCCACCATAAGCCGCTGCTCGAAGCCGTTCAGCGTGACCACACGTTTTTCATCACGCATAGAGCGCCCCCCTTACCTCGCGCCGCTGTCCCGGTTTTTCTGCGCTTTCTCCTGGGCGGCAAAGAGCCGGTTCATATCGGCGGTGATGCTGCCAGCCACGTCCCGCATGACGCCCGCCTCGGCCCGGAGCGCCTTGGCGTCCATCATGGCGTAGCTCTCCGGCAGGCGGTCAAAGGAGAAGCCCTCCACCGACACGCCGTTTCTCTTGCACAGCATATAGGACACGCTGTACGCCGTGAAGTCGGGGCTTTCACAGGCAATCCCGCCCTTGTCCATGTGGGCGCGGGCCAGCTCCTGGGCCACCCCCCGGAAG
>CAJTVO010000276.1 GCA_910579485.1 uncultured Oscillospiraceae bacterium
CCCCGGCCAGGGCTGCGGTAAAGGCCTTGAGCTTGTTGATGAGTTCCATTTTGTATTCCTCCTTCGTATCAAATCTGCTCCAGCGTGCTGATCCGCTCAAACATCTGCCGGTGGGTGTCGGTGGAATTGCCCCGGTACCGGTCGAACTCCTTTTCCAGCGCGTCCACCCGCGCGTTTACCGGGCAGTCGCCGGCATTACATTTCTCGGGCATGGGTTACCCCTCCTTTCTGGTGATGATCTCGTCCATCTCCGCCTCCGTCAGCCGGCCTGCGGCGACCAAAGCCTCCAGACGGGCCTTGTCCCAGAGGCGGGGGTAGTACAGCTTTGCCATCTCGTACACGCTCACAGCATCACCCCCTGCATCGCGGCCAGGAAGTCCACGTCCGCCCGCAGCTGCTCCTGGGCGCTGGGGGGCGGGTCGGGGACGGCGGACCGGTCCGCCGCGATCTCCTCCTCGCTGCGGGGGAGCGCCCGCTCCCCGTCCCAGCGGTAGAGGGGGATCCCGTCCTCGGTGTACAGAGACGGGTTTTCCTCCCCGCCGGGAAGGAGGCGGAACTGGTAGCCGCCCCGGTCGTTGATGCAGATGGCATCGTCGGCGGTGTGGTCCGGGCTGGGGCCGGTGCTCCAGCCGGAGAGGACCAGGCCGGAGGCGCTGGCGGTGATATAGTGGCGGAAGTAAACGTCGTCCATGGGAGGGACCTCCTTTTATAGATTGGCGTCAAATATGACCTTGTTGGCGCCGGAGGAGTTGATGGTTAAGGGATAGGATGAGCCCATTGAAAAATCGCCTGATAGGCGTATTCCAATGCAAATTTTGCTGGCAAACCGCACAGAAATAGATGTAATCTTTACAGATTTACCATTTACAATGCAATTCCAGTTGTTTCCATCTGTATTTGATATGGTGGGTGTCGTTCGCATGAGAGTGGGTGCTGGTAAAAATGCGTTTGCAGCTGTCGTGGAAACTGTATGCCCATATCCTACAGCAAAATTTTCTGGGGTCCAATTAAATACCAGCTGATACCTCATACACTTCAGCAGTTCCTGCGCCTTGTTGGGCGGCGGATCGTTGAGCACCCAGCTGCCGGACGCGTCCTGGTGCGCCAGGGTCTGCTGGTCGCCAAGCTCCAGCTTGACCGCCAGTATCTTTACAGATCCAGCACTGTTTCGGCCCTGGAATCCGCAGCGCAGAGAAGTGATATTGCTTTTGGGCGTCATGGTAACGGAATACAATTTGTCGCTGCCATTCATGGTAACGTACACAAAATTATCTGTGTTTCCACCGTAAAACCACAATAAACAGTTAGTGCAAGTATTTTCCTCGATCAGGACGGACAGCGTAAGCTGTTTCCCGATCAAGTCCTTGTAGTTTTCTACGTATTGGGTACATGTGTTGTAGTTAGACGGATTGGGAGTAAAAACAACACCATCTTCCAACACCTTTAGTTTTGCACCGGCCTCAATACTCCACCGGTCAATTGTATAGCCTGCGCTCGTATACTCCGTCTGTCCCCGCTGATTGATGGTGTCCGCAAAATACCAGTTATCCAGCAGGTTGACGCCCCTTCGCGCAGCGGATGCATGCTCGTCCACATACTTTTTGTTGGCTGCGTCGAACTGCTGCACCGGCGTATCAACGCCAGCCAGCCTGGAAAATGATCCAGCGCTGTCGATGTCTGCGGTTTTCGTCGTCGCAAATAACCTGACGCCGACGCTGTCTGCCTGTAGTCTAAGCCCTTCCTTTGCGAGGCCTTCAAATTGAAGACCTGGATAACCGCTTCCGTCTCCTAGCGTAAGTGATGGACTG
>CAJTVO010000277.1 GCA_910579485.1 uncultured Oscillospiraceae bacterium
GTCCCCTGCGGATGAGTGACTACGACAAAGCCGTCCTGGCGGTCCGGGACGGCGAAATGGCGGCGTTCACAGAACACTCCGCCAAGGTCCCCGGCCAGGCGGATGCTCTGCTGATCGAGGCGGCTGGCCGCCCCGGCCTCGTGGGGCGGAACATGACCGCCATGCTGCTGAACGGCAGGACGGACGTAGACTATGCCTCCTACTGCGCCGCCTGCAAGAAGGCCATCGACATCAACGATCCGGAAAAGGCGCTGTTCCTGCTCCACTGGGCGGAACACGCCGTGTCCAAAGTCGAGCCATCTTTTTATGGTGAGATGGCCAGCTATGCCCACCTGAATCATCGCTTCATTGCAAAGCAGATCATTCGCCAGTGCAGCGGGGAGCAGATCGCCGCCGCTCCGTCCCGCCTGCTGGAGCTGTTCGCTGCGGATCACGACTTCCATATGCTGTCCGAGCTGGTGGACAAGGGTATATCCGGAGGCAGCAGTTCCGCCCGGACACTGCACATGCTGACCTATGAGAAGCGGGACAGCTGGATCGCGGAGAGCATGCTGGAGAAACGGATGTGGGTCGATCCTCACGATCACAGCGCCCTTCACGCCTGCGTCCAGAACGATGCGGTGGACGTTGGGAAGCTGCTGCTGGATCACGGCATGGATTTCGAGCGGTATCAGAAATGGGCGGAACACCGGGGCGGCGGTCATGAGGAAACCATACAGGCGCTCTCGGATCACTGGCAGGAACTGCGGTCACAGCAGCAGGATGCTCCCGCCCAGGGAGGGATGATTCTTGCCTGATCCGGCAGTCATCAAGGCGGCGGTCGCGCTACTCTCGGACGAACGGACCAGAAAGGGCATCGGCTGGATCGTTGTAGCTATCCTCTCCCCGGTGATCCTGCTGGTGGCTCTGCTCTGCTCCCTGGCCTCCGGCTCGTCCGCCCACAATACAGCAGTGATAGAATTGTGCTTCAACGGCGGCGCAATACCGGAAAATATGCCGGCGGAGTATGCTGCCTGCATCAGGGATATGCAGGACAGCTTCGCTCTGCTGGACGGATTCATCGAGGAGATCAACGCAATGACAGAAGAAGGAAACAGCCTTGACGGCATCCGGGTCAAGGCGATTTTTTTCGCTCTGTACTTCGGCGCGGACAGGTCAGTCCCAACGGATCACCAAATATTTGTAGACTGCTTCGCTGCCTACGAGGAACGAACACGCACCATCGAGGTAGAGAACGAGGACGGCGTGGTGGAAGAACAGGCGGAAACCTACACCGCAGCAACACCTATAGATGATCTCAATGAGGTCTACCAGAATATCGTCGCAGTCATGGGCGTTTCGATCACGGACGAACAGAAGGCCAATGCGGACAGCGTTTACAATCTGGTCCGCTACGGCGCCTCCACCGGTGCTGGGCTCGGCAGTACGGATGTGCCGTTTATCGGCGCGGACGGTTTCTGCTCCCCTGTGGGTCCTGACTGGCGGAATATCATCACCTCGGAGTTCGGCTATCGGAAAGACCCATTTACCGGCAAGAGCAAAGGACATGGAGGGATGGACCTGGGCGTACCCACTGGCACCGCCATCCGTGCCGCCCTGCCGGGGACGGTGATCATATCCCAATACAGCTCCAGTTATGGCTACTACG
>CAJTVO010000278.1 GCA_910579485.1 uncultured Oscillospiraceae bacterium
TCACCCGGCGCGTCAGCCGCATGAAGCCCACCGCGCTGCTGAAGGTCACGCCGTCCGGGAGGGCGGGGGACCGAGGCGCGGTCAGGGCCTGTCGCATTTCCTCAAAGGCGGAGACGTAGGCGGCGGTGAACAGGACGCCCTTCTTGCCGGTGGTTTTGTTGGCGATCATGTCACAGCCCTTCTTCGTAATCAAAAAGTTCGGACGGGACTGTCCTTTGTTGTCAACATAGCTGCTTTCGATGAAGAAATCAACCAAGGGGATTTCCCCTTCGTTAAGATACTCCGCATACTGCCGAATGCTTTTCAGCAAATCATAATGCCCACGCTCCACCATCTGCGCCACATCCCGGCTGTCGATGACCTGCTTGCCGTGAAAGTCCTGGACCTTCAATCCGTTCATGCCCGCGCCCTCCCCTCCGCTTTCGCCGCACGGTAGCCTTTGGCCTTGCCATAGTTGAATGCAAGGTTAATCATCTCAATGGGAAGATCGCCGCAGCCATGCGCCTGTTTCGACAGCTCAAAGGCTTCTCTCATGTTCATGGCGTATTGGAGCGGATTCTTTATGTCCATCTTCGTCCGCTCGATGTACCTCTTCATTTTCTCGATTTCGCTCATAAAAACCTCCTTTTTCTTCTTGCGCGGAGGCCCCCAGCGTGGTATACTGAGGTATCCAGTGGGGTGACCTCCTGGTGACTTGGACACTCGCTATTGCTTGTCAGGGCAGCGGGTGTCCTCTTTTATTCGCTAAGTTCCTCGTCGATTTTTTCGTTTAGCCACTGAGTTTTCGTTTTCTGAATGGTTTTCAACTTTTCTGTCAACGCATTCAACTTGTCTCTTGCAACAGGAACGCTAAATTGCCCTACCGTTTCTCTTCGCTTGCGATAATACTCAGGGCTGTTGCTTGGTGTCACTAGCTCACCTCCTTGCTAGCAAGTATATATCATTGCTAGCAATATGTCAAGAGATTTTTCGAGAAATTTGTTAGCCAGTATGTACAAATTGTAAACTATGTGGTATCTTGTAGAAGGAGGCTTTTCTTTGCCACCAAAAACAATTTTAGTTGTAGAGTAGTATCCAAAACATAGAATTAGGGAGGAATAAACATGAAAGAGTTTCTGAATAATTTAAGCCCAAATTTTTATATGTTTGTTGTCTGGATTCTCACTAATGTGTTTTGCAACGCTTGACAAAGGGAAACATGATAAACAACAACAAAATGGACTGTCAACCTTACCGAAAACGCCGCCCGGCTGTAAAAAGGGCGGCGTTTTTGCGTGACAGGGAAAGGAGGAAAACGTATCAGGGGACGGTGCCAAAATAAGGTTTTTGCCCCGTTCATATTTGAAAAAGTTAGGAGGTCAAGCGAATGGCAGAAGAAAAGAAAACGACCCCAGCCCCGGAGGGACAAACGCTGGAGCCCCCCGCGCCGGAAGTGTCGGAGGCCCCGCCCGCCCCGGAGCCGGGGGCCCAGGGTGTGATCCCCGGCATGGAGGGCCCCCCGGCCAAGGAGAACAAGGTGATCGACCTGTCGTCCGTCCGGCTGTCAACGCCAATCTGAAATTGTAAGAAAACGCCGAAGAAATTTTGTAGTTTTTCGGCGGAAAGGGGGG
>CAJTVO010000279.1 GCA_910579485.1 uncultured Oscillospiraceae bacterium
AGGTGAAGGTCACACGGTCGTTCTGCGCCTCAAACGCCTCACCCAACGCACCGATCACCTTCTCCATAGAGGTAGAGCCATCAGTGGTGACGGTGCCGGACGTTTTCTGTGAACATCCCGCCATAACCGACAGGGCTAGCACAGCAACCAGCATAAGACTTGCAAATTTTTTCATGTTCAAATTCTCTCCTTTCAACTTTTGGGGTACGAGAAAAGAATACTGCTGGTGTGTAAAATTCAAAAGAGAGGTATTGTAAAATGAATGTAAGAAGCGATGATGAAATCGGCGCGGCGATAGGTATGAGCGGCGATACCGTCCGCAATTACATTTCCCTGACCCAGCTGGTCCCGGAGCTTCAGCAGATGGTGGATGATAAGCGGATTGCCGTAACCCCGGCCTATCAGATCGCCGCCTTGAAGCCGGAGGAACAGGCGCTTTTGGTGGAGACCATCGAAAGCGAACAAGCCACCCCCTCCGTCTCCCAGGCCCAGCGCATGAAGAAGTTAAGCCAGTCCGGGGAGCTGAACGAGGACACCATGCTCTCCATCATGTCGGCGGAGAAGAAGCCGGAGGTTGACAAAATCGTGCTGACTGGCAATACCCTCCGCAAATACTTCCCCCGCTCCTACACGCCCCGGAAGATGGAGGAAACCATCATCAAACTGTTGGAGGCGTGGCAGAAGAAGCGCCAGCGCAGTCAGGAACGCTAATCAAATACGGGACAGGTACGCCGGACAGGGAATCTCTCTGCCCGGTTTTTTCGTGTCCTGGAGAGGAACGCTTTGCCCGCGAGGATGCGGCGGACAGCGCATAAGTCAAAATCTACTGAGGAAGTGAGTAAAGAGTGGCCGTTTATCGTGTAGAACGGACGCGGGATTACACAGTGATGTCGAACCATCACTTGAAGGACCCCGGCCTGTCTCTGAAAGCAAAGGGGCTGCTGGCAATCATGCTGTCCCTCCCGGACGACTGGAATTATTCCACCCGTGGCCTCGCCGCCATCTGCAAGGAGGGCGTGGAGGCCATCGGGAACACCTTGAAGGAGCTGGAGCGGGCGGGCTATGTGGTGCGCCGCCAGCTGCGGGGAGAGCATGGGCGCGTGGGCAGCGTGGAGTACACCATCTATGAGAAGCCACAAACGCCGCCACCGTTCACGGGTCCGCCGGATACGGCTTCACCGTGTACGGGTTTCCCGGATACGGTAAAGCCGGACGCGGTTTCCCCGGATGCGGATGTGCCGGATACGGAAAACCCGGCGCAATTAAATACTAAGAACTATAAATGAGCAAATCTGAAAAATGGCAAAAAAGAAGGCATAGTCTCAAGTGTTATAATGGAAGCGCGACCAACCACAAAACACGAGAGGGAATGCCTTGTGGAGATTATAACACCGAGAGAGCAGATACGCAAATTCTTTTTTGAGAAGCACTTGGAGTTTTTGACCAGCGTACCCCAGCAGCGGCTTCAGGAAATAATCCTGTCCAGTTGTATGAAGGGGCATAGTGGAAAAATGTCGGACTATGGCGA
>CAJTVO010000280.1 GCA_910579485.1 uncultured Oscillospiraceae bacterium
TGAAATAAAGAGACAAGGGAGATTTCAAGCAAGAAAAAAGATGCCTTTCGGCATCACACTGAGTGTTTAATCATTCTTTTGAGGTTCAAGGCCGCGGCGGAAAGGAGACAGTGGTCCTCCGCTGCCTCTAAACCTCGCCGCAGGAGACGCGTCAGGTTGTGTCCCCATTTCTGTGCGGCAAAAGTACCCTCACACCAGATCTGCCGCTGCTTCAGCGCCTCCCGGTAATCCGGCTCCCATCGCCTGGAGAAATGTTCTTGAACAACCGTCTTGAAATAACTGTCCTGGAGCTTTCTGGCGCCGGCCTTGTCCGTCTCATTCAAACATTTCTGCCGCAAAGGACAGCTGCCGCAGTCTTTCTTTTCCGCCCAGTATTCCCAGAACAGCCCGCTGCCGCTTCGATACAGCCGCTTGCGCCGCAGTTCTTTCCCGTTAGGGCACAAGTATACGTCCCGCTGTTCATCATAGGTGAATGCATCCCGCTTCAGTTCAGCTTTCGTGCGGTCATGGGCGGGCTGTGGCACGACAAAGAAGTCGATGCCCAGTTCTTCCAGCGCTCGGTGTGCCAGGGGGAAGTCATAGGCGGAGTCCGCCGCAGCGGCTTGCAGCGGCACAACATTTTTATGGACATACTCCAACTGCTCCAAATAGGGCCGTGAGTCATGGACATCCCCCGGTGTTACGGTTACAGCGGTGATGATACCGTGGTCCGGGTCGGTTGTCTGGTGAGACAGATAATAAAAACCGCTGGGCTTGCCGGGCCGCTTCATGTAGCCCGACTCCGGGTCGGTACTGCTCACCTTCTTGTAGGAACGGCGCTTGTCCTTTTTCACCTGCTTTGTCCGCTTCGCCCGGCGCTGCCCTGTCTGCCGTTTCAGCTCCTCCAGTCCCTCCTCCTCATAGGCGTCCAGCCGCTCCCAATAGTTCCCCGCCTCTTCCAGCGCATCTACCTCCTGCTCCGAGGCCCTGGACGCGTTGGCCTTTACATGGGTGGAATCCGTCACCGCCAGCCGTCCGCTCACCAGACCTTTTTCCACGCACTGGCGCACCACTTCCTCAAACAGCCGCCGGAACACCTTCCGAAACGCAGGCTTCCGCCGCCGCAGCTGGCTGATCGTACTGTGGTCTGGCACTCGTTCATCCAAATCTATTCCAAGATACCAACGAAACGCATTGCTGTCCGCACACCGTACCTCGATCTGCCGCTCCGAGGGGATGCCGTACAAAAAACCCAGCAACAGGTATTTTACCATTACTACCGGGTCAATGGGCGCACGGCCATACCTCCGGCTGTACAAGTGAGCCGTCTCCTCATACACAAACGATAAATCCAGCGCCGCTTCCAATTTCCGCAGAAAATGATTTTCCGGTACCAAATCCTCTATCGTTACCATGTGATATTTTAACTGCATTTCCTCGCCCCCCTGCTCTAATTATACCATATTTCGAGCGATTTGGG
>CAJTVO010000281.1 GCA_910579485.1 uncultured Oscillospiraceae bacterium
TAGTCGGCAATAAAAAATTCCTCATACCGAATACCGTCGATCCCGATCTTCTTCAAGGCCGCCTGTACGGTTTCCGTATCGGTGGGGAACGCCACCCGCTCATAGGCAAGCTGGCCCTCGTTGTATTTGCCCAGGTTCGTCACGCAGGCTTCAAATATCGCTATCTCCTTTCCCTCCCTCCAATTCTTCTCTTATTCCCGCCATGATGTACTCCGCGCAGGGCAGGGCGATGGAGTTTCCCAGGGCCTTTTGCCGGGCGCGGGCGGAGACGGGCCGCCCGTCGTGGCCGAACGCCGTCCAGCCGTCGGGCAGGCCCATGGCCCGCTCCCCCTCCGTGGGGGTCAGCCAGGTAATGACGCCCTCCGCCTCCCGGCCCTCCCGCCACAGGGCAAACACCGTCAGCCCTCCGGCCATCAGGGTGGGAAAAGGGTCTGTTGGTTTTCCAAAGCTCCCCAGGAAGTTCCCAACGTCCCCCGCCTTGGCCGCCCCCCGCATACGGTAGCCTTGAAAGGGGTGGACGACTGGTAGCGGCCCCCCTGTTTCAGAAGCAGATATTCGATTGCCTCCGGCGGGGGGCAGCCCAAAGTCTCCGCAAGGCGCAGGAGGCGGGAACAGGCGGCGGGGCTTAAACAGGACCGCTCCGGCACGCCGGCCTCCAAAATCCGCCACGACGAACACCCGCTGACGCCGGGCCAGCCGGGGGTCTGCCCAATGCTGGGCGTCCAGCAGACGCCAGCACACGTCACGGCCTCCGCCTCGCACCATTCCGGCGTTGGCCCAGCGCCCGGAAGCAGGCATTGGAATTTCGGTGTCTGTGAGAGATTGCAGCACGGCTCTAAAATCCAGCCGGTTTCCTGATAGCAGAGCTCCCATGACGTTTTCCCAAATAACGATTGTTGGAAATTGACCTCCAGTGGCATCCCTCATTTCCTCTATGATACGCACCGCCTGGAAGAACAGGCTGGACTTTGCCCCGCCCAGCCCCTCACGGCGGCCCGCGCTGGAGAGATTTTGACAGGGTGAACCAAACGTGATGATGTCCACGGGCGGGACCTCGCCGCCGTGGAGCTGGGTAATATCGCCCAGGTGCGCCATATCCGGGAAGTGGCGTTTCGTGATGGAGATGGGGGCCTTTTCGATCTCGCTGGCCCACAGGGGGACGATCCCCTGACGCCGGGCGGCCAGGGGGAACACGCCGATCCCGTCAAAGAGGCTCGCCAGGGTCAGCAGCGGCCCTGCCCCTTTACCGTCAGAATACCCTCCAGGGTGGTGGCCGTGATCTTGAGCCGCTGGGCCACGGCGATGTCATTTTTCACCGCCTCGGTGACAGCGTGGCCGCACACCACCAGCACACGGGGGCACATCCAATGCGCCTCCGGGCTGGGCCTGG
>CAJTVO010000282.1 GCA_910579485.1 uncultured Oscillospiraceae bacterium
CGCCGATGCAGCTAAGATTACGGCAATTGACGATGCTCTGAGCACTGCCAAGGGCAGCGTTGGCAGCGCGGAAACCAAGGGTGCCATTGATGCTGCCGTGACCAATGGTAAGACTACTATCACCGCTGCGAAAGGCTGAAACGCCGTTGCTTTGAGCAAACTTGGTTAAACCCTGAAAAAAGGGCCCCGGGGGCAACGCCCCTGGGGTCTTTTCATCCGGCAAGAGATACGAAATGCCGGCCGGCAAAATTTCATTGACATATTTTCCGGAGCATGGTATACTAATAATAGATAGACGGCTCCTGTGAGTGTCCGTCTGACGGAGAAGCAGCTGGCGGGGTCAGTGGGGAATTTCCCTTCCGTTGGTTGTGGAGTCTTATGTGAGGGTTTGGTGGCATCCACGGACTGACTCAGGCGAAGGCCGAAAGAAAACCACCAAGGACACCGTTACGGTGTCCTTTTTTTATCAAAAGCCGGAGAGAAAGATATGGGCTTGCTTTATGACGCGGCGCTGGCCTGGCATGGCCTGCAAAATGTAAATTACTTTCTGCTGCTGGGCCGAAAGGGAAAATGGTCCTCCTCTCTGTTCCTGGATTTTTCTCTAGGTGACTTCCCCCATCTTGCGGGGATGCAATACGCGAGCGACGTGGATTTTGACGTGAATCCCGCAGAGCTTCGGGGCGAAAAGCTCATTTCCAAGATCATCGGCGGAGAGATCGACGATACGCTGATAGAACGGTCGGCCAACTGGGAAGGACGGGTCCGCGGCAGGCTGGAGGGCATCATCGCGTTGGAAGCGGCCTTGGACTCTGATTTTTTAATTTACATATTTGATAGCCGTAAGGTACCTTATGGGACAAATATTTCGGCGAAATACGTGATAAAAGATCAGCGTACCGGAATGACGTTTTTCTTTTTCGTGGATTCAAATGAAAACCGATGGTTTTGCCGGTCTATTTTTCAAGCGAATCTTACGGATTATACCGTGAACCAGACGCGCGTCTTTGTTCTGCGGAAGCGGAAGCAAAAGGACGGCACAGTGCTGATCGACTACACGAATCCCCACTATAGGCCGCAGCCCGGCGACGCGCTCTCCCCGCATTGACGCACGGACAGGCGTCCGGCCGAAAAAATACCCGGACAGACTTGACAAATCAGGTCCGTCCGGGTATACTAAGGATAGAAACGGGCACTGCGATAAGCGGTTGGCCCTAACTAGCTCGGGAAGTCAAACTTGACAACCGTCACCGTGCGGGGTGGCGGTTGTCCTTTGCTACACGAAATGTCACGATATATCCGTGCCATTTGATCGTAAGATGTATGGACATAGCTTCACCCCCTTTCGGAGGATGTAGCCGACCGCCTACCAAATTGT
>CAJTVO010000283.1:0-1085 GCA_910579485.1 uncultured Oscillospiraceae bacterium
CTCCACATTGACAGAAAAGGCGGGGTCTTTGTCCGCCGCCCGCTGTGCCTGCCGCAGTTTCCGGCGCACGTTGCCGGAGAGGTATTCATCCGCTGTCACATAATGGGGTGATTCCCCCTCCGCCAGAGGTCCTGGCAGGCGGAAGATCACGCCCCGCAGTTCCAGCGCCAATTCCTCCTGGGTTTTGCCGCTCAGTTCGGCCATGTACGCCATATCCACCTCTGCCTTTTCCGCGATGGAAACAGCCAGGGCTTCACTGGCGGTGTCCACCGCAGTAACAGCCTGATGGGGCTTGATGGTGCGCTTGGTGAACATATCCGCTTTTTGCTTCAGCTGCCCGTCATCGTCAATGACTTCCAGGGCGCAGAGCAGATAATAGCTGGAATCATCGGCAAAGGCCAGCCGGTTGCCCCGGTCATTGATAAGGCCGTATTTTGCGGAAAATGCGTCATAGAGCCGGTTCAATTCGGCCTGTGTTTCACGGATTGCCGTATCCGAAACAAAGCTGTCCATCTGCTGGCCGATGAGCTTCTGCACACAGTCCCGCAGTTCCACCAGACCTTTGATACGGGCCTCGGCGGTAGCGTTTAGGTCAGGGCGCACCATGCGGCTGTTTTCCCGGTAGTACACCGCACCGTCCACAACGGTATAGGAATAGTTTTTTACATCAGGGTCAGCGGGGATAGAAGTATCAATTTCTTCCCCCTCGCCCAGCTCCGGCAGTTCGGCCTCCTGGTAGGTCCCGCGAATGTATTTGATGGCATCGTGCAGCTGGTCGGAAAGTTCCAATCCCTCAATGGGATTTACGGTGTAATCCATGCCATGAGCGGTGCTTTCCGGCTCCTGCCTGCCCAGCACCATTTCCGGGTGGTCCAGGAAATAGCGGTTGATGGTAAAATCATCTTCGGTCTGTCCGGTCTGCGTCCAGTCCGGGGCAATGTCAATCGGGCGGTCACGTTTTTGCAGGAAAATAATGTCGGATACCACCTCTGTCCCGGCATTGGCCTTGAACGCATTGTTGGGCAGACGGATCGCGCCTAACAGCTCCGCCCGCTGCGCCAGATACCGGCGCACCGTAGAATCCT
>CAJTVO010000283.1:1137-1362 GCA_910579485.1 uncultured Oscillospiraceae bacterium
CTGGACGCACCTGGTCCAATGATTTAGCGAAAAAGTAGTTATGAATGTTGAAGTTCAGCTTGTTATAGGCCCGGTCATTGACGGAATACTGGCCAAACGGCACGTTTCCTACGGCTAAATCATAAAAATCCCGCCGGTCGGTGGTTTGAAAGCCCGCGATAGTGATGTCTGCTTTTGGATAGAGCTGTTTTGCGATGCGCCCGGTGATGGAATCCAGTTCCACGC
>CAJTVO010000284.1:0-215 GCA_910579485.1 uncultured Oscillospiraceae bacterium
CAGGGCTTCGTGGGACCCACGATGTAAAATTGGACCTCCCGCCGTGGGCAGGAGGTCCAATCTGCTTGTTGGTGGCAGCGCCCCCAAACCCCTTTGAACAGCCCCTCGTCGTCGCAAAGTCCGCTCAACTTCGTTTTCGCCTGCGGCGAAAACTGCGTTCGCTCCCTTACTCCTCCTCTCCCCACGCAACCCGCTTCGCTGGGCTTGCGCGGGGA
>CAJTVO010000284.1:240-1198 GCA_910579485.1 uncultured Oscillospiraceae bacterium
TGCACGTTCCTGCGGAACGCTTTTTTGTCGGGCCTGCGGCCCTCTGGAACGGTGGAAAAATCAGCGTTCCTCCTCCCGGCGGATCTGCGCGGGTGTGCAAAGACATAATGCGGGTGGTGGCTATATGAATCCCTCTCCGTCATTCTAACTTCGCCAGAGTGGTCAAAATCTTCTGTGCCGCATCCCACAGCCCGTCATAGCTCTGCCGCAGTTCCTCCAGCCATGACATATCAGCTCCTTTCTATGGGCTGTAACGGTTTAGGACCGCATTTTTGAGGGTGCGGGGAAAAAGATACGGGCGCTCCCGGACCAGGGCCGGAAACGCCCGGAAACAGTGGGGTTTTCGGGCGCCTAAAGCGTTACGGTTATCCCCTGTGGCGGCGCACCCGGTCGCGGGTCTTTCGCCTGCGCTCCTTTTGAGCGCAGGGGCCGCAGTACACGGCCCGGTTGCCTTTGGCGAGGAAGCGCCCGCCGCAGAGGGCACACCGTTTCCAGCTGTGAGCGCCGCCCAGGACCTCCGCGCACAACTCCCGGTCAGCGGGGAGGACGGCGGCGCGGAAGTATTTGCAGATCAGCGTGGGGGAAATGAGTTGAGGACAGGGGTAGGGGTCGCCGTCGTCCAGCGGCAGGCAGTTTCCTCCGTCATAGTTGGCGCACAGGCGGCGGATGAGCTTTCTGGCCCGCCGGAATTGGCTGTCGTTCATGCGGTGCAGCTCACTCATGACGGCAGTACCGGGCGGTGGTCTCGGCGTTTTCGTACTCGTTGCCGCTCCAGGCGGCGGTGATGTAAGCAAGGGGTCGCTTCATGGAAAACTCCTTTCTCCTGTGCGGCTATCTGCCGCCGTAGAGGTCGTGGTTGACCAGCATCGTGTAGTGGTTGTCCGTGGTGGCAGGTGCGTTGAACAGCGCCGCCAGCAAATAGGCCCTGGTGTTCCAGACGCAGGTGGTGTTCTCCCGG
>CAJTVO010000285.1 GCA_910579485.1 uncultured Oscillospiraceae bacterium
TTCTCTACAAAATGCGCGGAACCGGCTGGCGGACCGCGCTTGTTCCATGAAAATCAGTGCGATTCTCACGTGCGCGAAATTATTTTCAGTATAGCAAACTTCCCAGAAAATTTCAATACCTTTCCCTGCACATTTCCGACAACTTTTCGGAGGATTTCCCGGGTTCCTTTTTTCGCGCCGCCGTGGTATGATAGCGGAGTATGAAGCTGTATTCGCCGGCGCTGAACACCGCCTGTGCATACAGACTCTTGGAAACGAGGTGCCGCCCCATGCGCTATCATGCCGTAGAAAAAGCCCGCTTTCTGGCCCGTCTCAACCGCTTTATCGCCCATGTGGACCTGGAGGGCCGGACGGAGGTCTGCCATGTGAAAAATACCGGACGCTGCCGGGAGCTGCTGGTTCCCGGCGCGGCGGTCTACCTGGAACGCTCCAGCAACCCGGCGCGGAAAACGGCATTCGACCTCATCGCCGTGGAGAAAGGCCCCCTGCTCATCAACATGGACGCCCAGGCCCCCAACAAGGTATTCCTCGAGTGGGCGGCGGTGGGGAACTTCCTGACGGGATTGACCGTTATCCGACCGGAATACGTCTGGGAGGATTCCCGCTTTGACTTCCTTTTAGAAGACGCGCAGGGAAAAATCTTCGTGGAGGTGAAGGGAGTGACCCTGGAGGAGGACGGCGAGGTGCGTTTCCCCGACGCCCCTACGGAGCGCGGGGTGAAGCATTTGCGGGGCCTCCGGCGGGCTGTGGCGCAGGGATACCGGGCGGCGGTGTTCTTCGTGGTGCAGATGAAGGGCCCTGTCCGGTTCCGGCCCAACGACGAGACCCACCCCGCCTTCGGCACGGCCCTGCGGGAGGCCGCTGAAAACGGGGTGGGGGTGTATGCCTATGATTGTTTGGTCACGCCGGACAGCCTGGAGCTGGACGCGCCGGTGGAAGTAATTCTGTAAGCCAAAAGCCGATGCATACCGGCAATTGCCCCTTTCGCCAAAATGGCGAAGGGGGCAATTCGCTCGCAGCTTTAGAAGCTGTACCAATAGGCGCCGGCACGTATCTTGACGGAAAATGTTTCGTCTGGCTGTGTCAGAAACGCTTGA
>CAJTVO010000286.1 GCA_910579485.1 uncultured Oscillospiraceae bacterium
CAGGAGGGAGGGGTTCCTCTGGCGGGACCTCCTCCGGCGGGTCAGGAGGCAGGGTTTCCTCTGGCGGGACCTCCTCCGGCGGGTCAGGAGGCAGGGTTTCCTCTGGCGGGACCTCCTCCGGCGGGTCAGGAGGCAGGGTCTCCTCCGGGGGGACTTCCTCCGGAACTTCCGGGGTCTCGGAGTCTTCCGGGGGGGCCTCTTCTGATATATCCGGGTTCTCGGGTTCCTCTGGGATTTCCTCCTCAGGTGCTTCCGGCTCTTCCACCGGTTCCGGGTCCGGATAGACCGGCGTGAACGTGAACGACAGCACCGCGCCGAAGGTGTCCGTATCGCTCCAGGGCTCCTCCGGGTAGACGGACATCGTCCCGAACATGCGGAAGTATCCTTCTCCCCCGGCCTCCAGGGTCAGCACGTTTTCGCTGGAGGCGTCTGCCAGAACCTGGTAAGGAAGTCCCCAATATTCACCTACCCACACGCTGGGGTCCGGCTGGAACTCCGCGTACAGGAATACGTCCTTACCCGGCGCGTCCGGCGCGGGAGGCGCGGACACAAACCCCGCCCCGCTCTCCGCCGGAATGGTGCCGGTCACGGAAACATCTACTATCACCGGGAAATCGCTCAAATTCATCAGCGTCTGGCAGGAATGGACGATCTGGTCCGTGGACACGCCGCCGTCTATATCCACTTCCAGGCCATAAGGATTGATGACCAGCTCCCCGCTGCTGGGGACCAGGACGTTGATCAGATCTTCCAGGGGCACGGGGTCCGGCTCGGGGTCTTCCAGGGGCTCGTCTTCGGGCTCGGGCTCCTGGATATCCTCCTCCGGGTCTGCTACGTCTTCCGGAGGCTGGGACTCGTCCGGAGGCACGTCCTCCGGGGGCTGGGGGATATCCGGGATATCATCCGGGGCCGACACATCCTCCGGAGGTTGGGTGTCTTCCGGCTCCTCCGGCGCGGGGACCTCCGGAAGGACCTCCGGGGCCTCCACCGCCTCGCCGGGTTCCGGGGGGATGTCCTCCTCCGAGGCCAGGGCAGGCGTTATCCATTGAAGCGCTAACAGCAGCGCCAGTAT
>CAJTVO010000287.1 GCA_910579485.1 uncultured Oscillospiraceae bacterium
CCGTCTGGACAACGTGGCCTACCGTCTGGGCTTCGCCTCCACCCGCCGGCAGGCCCGGCAGCTGGTGAGCCACGCTCATTTTACCGTCAACGGCAGGAAGGTCAACATCCCCTCTTACCTGCTCAAGCCCGGCGATGTGGTGGAGGTGCGGGATTCCAGCCGCTCTTCTGCGATCTTCAAGCGCCTGGTGGGCGAGGACGCCCCCGTGGTTCTGGTTCCCCAGTGGCTGGAGCGGGAGAAGAACGCCCTGAAGGGCACCGTGACCCGCCTGCCCGTCCGTGAGGATATCAACGACATGCCCATCGAGGAGCATCTCATCGTCGAGCTGTACTCCAAGTAACCGGAGTCTACCCTCGATTAATGGAACTGAATTTCGCGCGGGCCTGGGTTTCCAGGCCTGCCAAGAGAAGGAGGGTACTGGATGATTGAAATTGAGAAGCCCCAGATCGAGTGCATCGAAACCCCTGGCGACGATTCTTACGGCAAATACGTGGTAGAGCCCCTGGAGCGGGGCTACGGCACCACCTTGGGCAATGCCCTGCGCCGCATTATGCTCTCGTCCCTGCCCGGCACCGCTGCTACCAGCATCAAGATTGCCGGCGTTCAGCACGAGTTCACCACCATCCCCGGCGTCAAGGAGGATGTGACGGACATCGTTCTGAACGTGAAGCAGCTCATCTGCAAGCTCCACAGCGAGGGGGTCAAGACCGTTTTCATTGAAGCGGTGGGCCCCTGCGAGGTGACTGCCGGAGACATCAAGAGCGACGGCGAGGTCGAGGTCCTCAATCCGGACCTGCACATTGCCACCTTGGGCAGCGGCGCATCGCTGAACATGGAGATCACCCTCAACCACGGCCGGGGCTACGTGCCCGCCGACCGGAACAAGCCCCAGCAGAGCATCATCGGCGTCATCCCTGTGGACTCCATCTATACCCCTGTGTATAAGGTAAACTACACCGTGGAGAACACCCGCGTGGGCAACATGACGGACTTTGACAAGCTGACCATCG
>CAJTVO010000288.1 GCA_910579485.1 uncultured Oscillospiraceae bacterium
CATTTCCTGTTACTTGTATGCCAGGGACACCACGCCATGTGGTCGTCCACCATCCCTACGGCCTGCATAAATGCGTAGATGATGGTGGACCCCACAAATTTGAATCCCCTCTTTTTCAAGTCCTTGCTGATCCAATCAGAGAGCGGAGTGGATGCCGGGATATCTAACAGGCTTTGCAGTGCGTTGATGATTGGTGTGTGATTCACATAGGCCCAGATAAACGCATCGAAACTGCCATATTCCTTCTGTATTTCGAGAAAAGCTTTTGCATTGCCAATGGCGGCGTTGATCTTACCCCGGTGCCGGATGATCCCTGCGTTCGCCATAAGGGCTTCAACCTTTGCATCATCGTAAAGCGCGACCTACTGTGCCGGTCGTTTCCGGTTCGGCGGTTTCGGCGGCGCTGTCCGCCTCCAGACTGGCAAAGGCTTTCTCCAGCTCGTCCAGCGTCCACTCCATGCCGCCCGTCGGGGCCTGCCCGGATTCCTGGCCGGTCTCCCCGCTGGCGGCAAAGGCCGGAGCGGGAAGGACGGCGCAGCACAGCGCCGCGCAGAGCAGGACGGACAGGATGTGTTTTGTGAATTTACTCATAGTCGGTCGCCTCCTTCGTCTCGGTGGGCCTCGCGCCCTGGATGAGCGCGGCCAGCTGGTCAGGGGTCAGGCCCATGCTCCGCACCATGCCGATGATGTCTAGATTCTCCAGCTCCAGGCGCTGCTTCTCCAGCTCCCGCTGGCGGGCTTGCAGTTCGGTGATTTTGGCCGCGTTTTTCTCGTATTCCGCGTCGATCTTCTTGATTTTCGGATTCATATTGCATCGCTCCTCTCAGGGCAGCCGCCCGTAGCAATAGAAATGATTTTGCCAATAACTGCTGTTCAGATTGGCGTAAGAGATGGGGTAGAGTAGGAAAGCGCCGCCTTGCCACATTTCTATGGTAGGTCTGCGCA
>CAJTVO010000289.1 GCA_910579485.1 uncultured Oscillospiraceae bacterium
GGAAGCTGGAGCTCACCGGCAACCTGGGGGACGTGATGAAGGAGTCCGCCCACGCGGCCCTCAGCTGCATCCGCAGCCGGACGGCCCAGCTGGGGGTGGACCCGGAGTTCTACAAGAACCGGGACATCCACATCCACTTCCCGGAAGGCGCGGTGCCCAAGGATGGGCCCTCCGCCGGGGTGGCCATCACGACCGCCGTGACCTCGGCCCTCACGGGGCGTCGGGTGCGGTCCGACGTGGCCATGACCGGCGAGGTGACCCTCCGGGGCCGGGTGCTGGCCATCGGGGGCCTGAAGGAGAAGACCATGGCCGCCAAGCGAAACGGCATCAAGACGGTGCTCATCCCCAAGGAGAACCTGCGGGACCTGGCGGAGATCGACCCGGTGGTCCGGGAGAGCCTGCGCTTCGTGACGGCGGAGAGCGTGGATACCGTGCTGGCGGAGGCCCTGTGCCCCCAGGAGACCCAGCGCGCGGAGGCCGCCTCGGAGCCGATCATCACCGCCTTCGTGCCCATGGACCAGGCGGTGCAGGAAGCGCCTATGCGGCAGTAAGGCGGCGCTTGCGCCGCCCGAGCGGTCGTTGGACGTAGTCCAATGACGCGAGCCGCCTGCCAACAGAAGAGAAAAGGAGCCGGTATGGAACTGAACTTTAACAAAGTGGAATTTATCCGTTCCGCCGTAAAACCGGCGGACTTCATCCGGGACGGACTGCCCCAGCTGGCCTTCGCGGGCCGGTCCAACGTGGGGAAGAGCTCGGTCAT
>CAJTVO010000290.1 GCA_910579485.1 uncultured Oscillospiraceae bacterium
GGAGTTTATTTCTTCTCAAAATATCCTGTATACAATCATCCGCCGCCTGTACAAACCGGGCTGCGGACCACTGCTCCGCCGGGTCCGCCACGGCCACCATGTGGTGGGGCACACCGTCCATCTCCGCCTCCGTGGGGGCGGCGGTGCCGATGGTCAGCCCCCGGTAGATCTGCATGGAGTCCACGCCCACCACCTCGCCGGAGAATTTTTTTGCCAGCAGGATGCCGAGGGTGGTTTTTCCGCAGGCGGTGGGGCCGACGACACAAAGGATTTTGGGTTGACCCATAGGGGGCTCCTTTCTTCGCCGCCTCCGGCGGCGAGGGGTGGATTCTTCTATACGGAAGCTTGTGGGGGCTGCGCGCCCCCACGCCCTGCGGTTACTTTTTGTGCAAACAAAAAGTAACCAAAAAGTTGCCAAAACCGGAGGTTTTGGATTCCTCATGTTTTGATTTGTTTTGCGCCCGAGGCTAGGTCTGGGGTGTCTAAATTGGTGCTAGCCGCTCCCCTGGACTTCTGCTTCTGTTTGGGAGTGTTCTCAGGGTAGTGCCAATACCTGGAGGAACAGACTGCGGTGCCTCTCTGACATGCGCCGCAGGAAGGGGTACGGGCTCCTTTTTGAGGATTTACGCGAATCTGTAATAGGGCGTTCCCCGTTGATGGCTCTACCCCTTTAAAAGGCCGGCAGGCGGAGTTGGTCGACTGCCAGTCCCCTAGATCAGAACCCCGTAGGATATACTAATTCACGTGGCACCCAATCC
>CAJTVO010000291.1 GCA_910579485.1 uncultured Oscillospiraceae bacterium
TGGCCTTGAGCATCACGTGCTCCGGGCACACGCAGCCGGACCCGCCGGTGTCCACAGTGCCCATGACCAGCAGCTTCACGCCGTTGACGTCCCGGCTGAGCTCATCCGGCAGGTCGGAGACCTCGGGGTTGAGCTTGTAGAAGGTGTTGCTCTCATTGGCGGCGGTGCGCTCCTTGGCCAGCTCCTTCATCTTGGAGACGGGGACAATGGCGTTGACCTCCTCCTCCGTCAGGCCCAGTGCCAATCCAAGATTCGCATCCGGGTCCACATCGGCGGCCAGGACCTTGCGGCCCTCGGCGGCGTAGAGGCGGCAGAGGGTGGAGGCGAAGGTGGTTTTGCCCACCCCGCCCTTGCCGGTGACGGCTACTTTCATAGGAAATCCTCTTTTGCAAATGAAATTACTGTTTTGCCCTGCGGGCCTTAAAGACGAGGTACAGGCCGCCCGCTTCCAAAAGCAGGGCTGCCGGCCCCATTGACCACTCCAGGCCGCGGCCCAGAATCAAGCCTACGGCATCTGTGAGAATTCCCAGCAGAAGCAGGAGCTTTCCCAACCAAATGCGCTGATTCACAGACCTCATCTCCTCAAAACAGTATGTATTTTAACTTAGATTCCCAGCGCGACGCGCTTGGCCTCGATGGCCTCGATCATCTTGTCGCCCAGCTTCTCGATGTCCAGCTCGACGGTGTACTTGGCCTCGACCCAGTCC
>CAJTVO010000292.1 GCA_910579485.1 uncultured Oscillospiraceae bacterium
CCTCATGCCATAGCCGTAACAACCGCTGATGTTACAGACCGGGATGGAGCCATTCTTCTGAACCTGGACAGCCTTTCCTGCGTAAAGAAATTCCTGGTAGATGGAGGATACTCCGGCGAACGTTTTGCCAATCAGGTCAAGGAGATTTGCGGCGCGCAAGTCGAAGTTGTAAAGCGCAACGAATTACACAAGTTTGTTGTGTTGCCGCGCCGCTGGGTGGTAGAGCGTCTTTTCGGCTGGCTCGACAAATTCCGCAGACTTTGGAAAAATTGTGAACGCAAACTCTTTATTTCTGCTCAGATTCTCATTTTTGCCCTCATTGCCATCCTCATTAGAAGATTTTAAACAGGCTCTAAGCGGAAAACCTACAACATTTTTCAAAACTGCGCCTTCATGATCTTCCGGGCGTGGCGGGACTGCAAAGGCGTGCTCTGGATCGCCCTGGGCATCATCCTCTGCGGCGTGGCGGCAAATCTGCTGGAGCTGTTCGTGGTGCCCGCCATCCTGGAGGCGGTGGAGCGGGACGTCAGCCCCGGAGCGCTGGCGGGTATGATCCTCTGGTTCACTGTGGGCATGGCGCTGGTCCGTGCCCTGCGGGACTATCTGGACACCAACGCAATGTTTGACCGCATCCAGGTACGCTCCACGCTGTGCCTGGACCTGCACATGACTTTCTGCCGGACCTCCTACCCCCA
>CAJTVO010000293.1 GCA_910579485.1 uncultured Oscillospiraceae bacterium
GAAAAACTACAAAATTTCTTCGGCGTTTTCTTACAATTTCAAATTGGCGTTGACAGGGGGTCTCCGCTGTGGACATATTGGTTTCCTCCATTTCCGACCGGCAGGAAACAGAAAAAGGGAGAATGTGGCCGCGACCTACATTCTCCCTCTGAAAGCAATATGCAATTTGTCGGCTTCTGTCGTTTTTCGATTCCGGGGGCCGCTTGCGCTGGGAGCCATCCTGCCGCAAACCCGCATGATTACTGGCTTTTTTGTCTTCTTCAAAAACCTTCCCGAACAACATCGGTTCAACGAACTCCACGCCAAGGAGTCCAGCAAGAAAGTTTGGGCAGTGAAGAAACTCCAGGCCGAGCGCGGTGAGCGGCTGGGCGGGATGCCGCCTTACGGCTACCGCAAGCGGAGCAACGACACAAAAGCGATCGTTCCGGATGAGGACACCGCCCCGGTGGTGCAGCGCATCTTTGAGCTGTGCGCTTCTGGAAAAGGGCCAAATCAGATTGCCCGCATCCTCACGGACGAAAAGGTAGTGAACCCAAGCAATTACTGGCACCGGAAGTATGGCATATCCCACCGGCACCTGGATATAGTCACCACAGTTGAAAAGCAGTACAAAGGGCATCATCAAAGGAAGAGACAGCGGGAAGGATTTTTCTCAAAAAGCGC
>CAJTVO010000294.1 GCA_910579485.1 uncultured Oscillospiraceae bacterium
TCAAAAATTTTTGAACTTTCAAAAATCCACGCAAAAGGTATACCTTTTGCGTGGGACCTCATTTCCCGGTGGACCAGAATGGAGGGAACCTGGATGACTTCTTCAAAAAAGGACGCTTTACAGTCCGCGATAGCCGCCTGCGGCGGCCAGCGCGAGAAGCTGCGCAGCTTCGCCGCTGAGATCGTGGCCAGTCTTTCCGAACTCCCCTCCTCAGGGGACAGCGACCCGTTGGACATCTTTGTTGCCGAGCTGGTACTCTCCGCCGCCGACCAGAGGCGGAAGGAAGAGCGCAAGCAGCACCAGATGGAGTGCATCTCCGCCGCCAAGGAGCGCGGCGTCCGCTTCGGTCCACGTCCCGCGCCTCTGCCGGACGACTTTGACGAGTGCCACCAGGCCTGGCGGGATGGACGGCTCTCCCTCCGGGAAGCGGCGGAATCCTGCGGCATGGGGAAGACTTCCTTCCGCCGCGCCGTCCTCCGCAAGGAGGAGACCAGCACCAGCATCCCCCAATAGAAAAGCTTTCACCGGCGCGGAAGGACACCGCGCCCTGCACGGCGAAAGGAGTTTGCCATGTTATTTTTGCAGCTCAAATCCGGCGAATATCTGACCATCGGCGAGGATATCGCCATCCAGGTCTTTCAAGAGACCAGCGACCGCATCCGC
>CAJTVO010000295.1 GCA_910579485.1 uncultured Oscillospiraceae bacterium
ACACATGAGCCGTTCCAACTCCCCGGCCCGCTTCTGCGCCGCCGCCAGCCTGCGCCGCTTCTTCTTGATGTCGCTGTCCTGCTGGTTGACCTGGGCCTCCTGGACGGTGCGGATGAATGCCGCTCGGTCAGTCTTGGCATAGTCGGCAATGGCATGGAGCGTGTCAGAGACAAGGGACAGGACTACCTTCTCCGCGATACGGTGCTGGGTGGGGCAGAGGGTTCCCACGGGTACTTTGCTATACTGTGAGCAAGTGTACTGCGAAACCCGCTTGCCGTTGTTGACACGGTGGACATACATCTTGCCGCCGCAGTCGGCGCAGTAGAGAAGCCCGGTCAGCGGCGCGGCCTCGCCCCAGCCGTCCGGGTAGCGGCGGACGTTGGCGCGGATGCGCTGGACGTTATCATACATTTCCTGCGTGATGATCGGCTCGTGGGTGTTCTCGAAGATCGTCCACTCGCTTTCATCGACATAGTGACTTTTCTTGTCCTTAAAATGCTTCTGCGTCTTGAAATTGACCGTATGGCCTAAGTATTCACGCTTTTTCAGAATGTTGACGATGGTGGACGATCCCCAGCCGTAAATGTCCTTGATGGCCCGATTCTGGTTCACGCCCTCACCGTACCGGGCAAGGTGGACGGAGGGGATTTC
>CAJTVO010000296.1 GCA_910579485.1 uncultured Oscillospiraceae bacterium
GGTTGATTTCTGCAAGATTGGCAACGGAGAGTGAAAGGAGACTCTATTATGACCAGAACTTTTACAATTAAGGACGGTCAGGCTCCTACGCAGGAGCAGTTGGATGAAGTTAAGGCGGCGGCAAAACGGGAAATTCAATTTGATGAAGATTCCCCGGAACTGTCACCCGCAATGTACAAAGCGTTCAGATGTTCCATAGCACAGCGCAACAGGAAAAAGAAAAAGGCATAGGAAATTGCAGGGCGGCGGTGATTACTCCGCCGCCCTGTCTGTTACCGCTCCATATCCTGCGCCCTGCGGGGCTGCTGCTCCCGCTGTTCCTGTCGCAAGATGTTGTAAACGCTCCTGCGGATTTGCTCGGCTTCTTTCACTTCCTCTTTCAATGCGAGATACCGCCGGTTGAGCGTTTCCCGTTCGGCGGTCAGCTTGGCATACTCCGCTTTCCATGCCTTTACCGGCAGGGCGGTCTTGCCGTTCATCACGCCTTTCAGATAGTCGTGCGCCGCCGTGAATAGGATTTGTTCGGCCTCGGTCAGCCGCTTTTTCCCCTTGTACTTGAAATAAATCTCGGCCTGCTCGATGTGCTTTTTCAGAGTGCCTAACCGCCGGTCAATGGGTTTCAGTTTATGCTGGATGTCAAGCTG
>CAJTVO010000297.1 GCA_910579485.1 uncultured Oscillospiraceae bacterium
CCGGAGGAGCCGGAGGAGGCGTGGACGAACTCGTTGTCCCCGATGTAGATGCCCACATGGGAGCAGGCCTTGCCGTTGGACCGGGAGGGGTCGCAGAAGAGGACCAGGTCCCCGGGCTGGAGGTCGGAGCGCTCCACGTACTCGCCGGAGTTGTTCCACTGGGAGGTGGCGGAGTGGGGGAGGCTATAGCCCATCTGAGAGAATATGTACATCGTGAACCCGGAGCAGTCGAAGCCCTTGGGGGAGGCCCCGCCGTAGGAGTAGGGAGTCCCCAGGTACTCCAGAGCCAGGGAGACGATGTCGCTGCCGATGGCGCTGGAGGCGGTGGTGGGAGCGCCGTCGTAGGGGCTCACATAGTCGGCGCGGATGTAGCCCTTGGTGCCGTTGACCACCACGTTATACCAGTTGTCCTTGAGAGAGATGAGCTCAACCACCTTGCCGGTGGAGACCCGGGTGAGGATGGCGCTGTCGGTATTGGGCTGGGAGCGGACGTTGACGCCGTCGCCGGTGACGCGGCCCTGGGTGTAGTTCTGGGCGATGCCGTTGACGGAGACG
>CAJTVO010000298.1 GCA_910579485.1 uncultured Oscillospiraceae bacterium
TCTGTTCAAAGGCTTTCTTATCCGGCGCGGATCTCTCGTCCGCTACACGGGTGGCCGTGAGATAAAACCGGCGCACCAGCAGGCTGCGGTCAATAATCCGGTCAAACAGCTCCAGCGCGGCAGTGACGATGCGCCTGGTGGAAGCGGTGTACTCCTCCATATTAGCGGTGCCATGGGCGTGTTTGGGGATGGCGCGGCCATAGCGGTCTGTGGTGACCTCTCCCTGGTAGACACCTTTCAGATTCTCAATGTCATAGCCTACTGTCAGGACCAGCTGATCCGTGACCAGTTTCTTATCCACCAGATCCAGAGCCAGCTGATCCGCCATTTCCCGTACCACCAGCCGGGCCTTGTCATAGCCGTAGGGATATTGCAGGACCTGACCGGAGCCGATGCTTTTTGATTCCGGCTTGTATGCTTTGACGTCCGCAATCGTGACCGGCTCCCAACCCCAGGCATGGTCAATGAGCGTCTCTGCGTTCACGCCGAACAACTTATACAGCAGGTCCTCGTTGTGGTGATCACTTGGCCCTCCCAGAGAGCAGCGG
>CAJTVO010000299.1 GCA_910579485.1 uncultured Oscillospiraceae bacterium
TGGGTACGCCCAGGTCCATCCCTCCATGTCCTTTGCTCTTGCCGGTAAATGGGTCCTTCCGATAGCCGAACTCCGAGGTGATGATATTCCGCCAGTCAGGACCCACTGGGGAGCAGAAGCCGTCCGCGCCGATGAACGGCACGTCCGTACTGCCGAGCCCCGCGCCGGTGGAGGCGCCGTAGCGGACCAGATTGTAGACGCTGTCCGCATTGGCCTTCTGTTCATCTGTGATCGAAACGCCCATGACCGCTCCGATATTCTGGTAGACCTCATTCAGATCATCTATAGGTATTGCTGCGGTGTAGGTTTCCTCCCGTTCTTCCACCACGCCGTCCTCGCTCTCCACCTTAATGGTGCGTGTTCGTTCTTCGTAGGCAGCGAAGCAGTCCGCAAATATCTGGTGATCCGTTGGGACGGACCTGTCCGCGCCGAAGTACAGAGCGAAAAAAATCGCCTTGACCCGGATACCGTCAAGGCTGTTTCCTTCTTCTGTCATTGCGTTGATCTCCTCGATGAATCCGT
>CAJTVO010000300.1:0-210 GCA_910579485.1 uncultured Oscillospiraceae bacterium
CCCCCTCCGCCTCCAGGTTTCGACGGTTGCTCTCCGTGGGGCAGAAGTGCAGATCCGCCAGCCGCCCCACCATGGATCGGTTCATCTCCTCCGGATAGGGCGAGTATTTCTCCCCCGTCCGCAGGCCCGCCTCCACGTGTCCGATGGCAATCTGCTGATAGAACGCCGCCAACGCCCCGGCAAAGGTGGTGGAGGTGTCCCCGTGCACCA
>CAJTVO010000300.1:298-507 GCA_910579485.1 uncultured Oscillospiraceae bacterium
CTCCATGATATCCAGATCGAACTCCGGCTT
The DNA here is from genome assembly GCA_910579485.1 of uncultured Oscillospiraceae bacterium. Classification (GTDB taxonomy): domain Bacteria; phylum Bacillota; class Clostridia; order Oscillospirales; family Oscillospiraceae; genus Pelethomonas. The sequence continues at coordinate 329 of CAJTVO010000300.1, forward strand.
GATCTGGAAGATATCCAGCACCGTGTCCAGCATCTGCCGGTGCTGGGCGGTGACGCAGCAGCAGCTCTCAAACTCCGGCCGACGCTCCAGCTCCTTCACCAGGGGGGCCATCTTGATGGCCTCGGGCCGGGTGCCGAAAATGGTCATCACCTTCAGCTTATCCATCCCTCTCATCCTCC